>JBKJLF010000837.1:0-14445 GCA_046597185.1 Burkholderiaceae bacterium
GAAAAAAAATTCTTGATGCCATATTCCAATAACATAGGCCACTCCTTTTTTTTGGTGAATATCGAATTTTACGACAGAATTGACGGAAAAAGCGTTTTTGGCTATCGAAATTTAAGCACTATTTATCCATGCGTGTGGCCATTGCTCAGGATTGTTGATTAGGCCAATATGCTATATTTGCTGGATTGGAGCAATCAGGAGCCAGCCATGCCAAGTTTTCCCGAACAACGATGGCGGCGGCTCAATCCGCATTCCTGCCGTCAATTGTGGCTTATTCGGTTTAAAACCCAGTCGTGGCCGCTCTTCATTTGGGCCGACTCTTTCCGAGTGTTGGCAAGGCATTGTGGAACACCATGTGATAACCCGTTCGGTGCGCGATTCTGCGGCAATGCTGGATATTTGTATCGCCGGGTATGAAGCGGGTGATGCCTGGCATTGTCCGCTACCAGCCCAGTCATTTTTGTCTGGCCTGCGCCGGGATGGCTCCCGCCTGCGCATTGCCTACACCGATCAACCCTTCATGGCTCTGCGTTGTGCGCGATTGCTCAGGATGCCGATGGCATGGATAGCCTGATACCCCGCCTGGTGGCCTTGCCCGAGCTGGATCATGAATTGGTGATCAAGGCCATGGCCGCCAGCATCGACCACACCTTTGTGATTTGGCCGCGTGCGCAAGAGAAAGCGCAATACCCAACCCAGGATGAAACCGCCAAAAGCTTTTTGCAGGCGTTTGAAAATAATGGCCAATTCCCCGGCGGGCTGGCATTTGCCAAGGCCTTGAGCCAGGCGAAACTGGATTATTCACGCGAGAGCCTGGCGCGCATTGACAAGCTGTTGGAACAAATCCGCACCAAGGTTAAACCGGAGGTCAATGCCTTTATCGAGAAGCAGGAAAATCAAAATTTTCTGTATCTGCTGTGTTTTTATCTGGGGGAAATGGTGTCACGCCATGGGCAAAAAAACCTACACTGGTATGCCTGGGATGAAATGCTGCAATTGACCCAGGAAACTGATGCCACACTGCCGCGTTGTTTTGGTAGCAGCATGACGTGTATTTTTGAAAGTGGCGGCTACTTTTTGCCTTTGTCCTGCCTGATGGAAGGCTTGTTTGCCAACCCGCCCGACCGCAGTGTGGTGGCGGCCTTGCAAAAGTTTATTGCGCCGGCCACCGAGCTATCGCTGCCGTTTGTGCGGGTAGACGCCAAGCGTGCCGGCGAGTTGCCGCTGTATGCCAGGGAAGCCGTGCAGCTTTGTGGTTTGCTGGCCTCGAATGGCTTGGCGCTGGTACAGGATGGCACGCAAGCGATGCCGATTTTGGCATCCTTTGTAAAATCCGGCCAAAAAACCATGACCGTGCTGGCCGATGAGTCGATTTGCTCATGTTTTCCATGGGTTTAGCAAAGGAATTTGCGCGGGCAGAAAGTCCCGTTCATTCCTGGTTGCCACAGTCAGATTGTGGGTATAGGCGGTGGCGGCGATGAGTCCGTCAAGGGTTGCCATTGGCGTGCCAGCCTGTTCCGCCAGGCCTTGCAAAACACCCCAGTTTTCAGCAACGGCCAAGTCAACCGGGAGAATTTGATTTTGGTAATCGCTCAGCAAGGTGTTGAACCACGTGCTTAAATCATTTTTGCGCCGTGATGGTGCTAACTTGTGTAAGCCTTTTCTGATTTCGCCCAGGGTAATGGCGCTCAAGCACATATGCTCGGCAGGCGTTTGCCGCAGCCAGTCGCTAACGCCTTGATTCGGTGCGGGTTTGGTGAGTTCGGAGATAAGGCAGGTGTCGAGCAGGTATTTCATAAAGCAATGTTCCTTGGGTAATCTTTTTGCCGCTCAAACACCGTTTCGCTGGCAGACTCGTCATCTAATTTCGGGCAATTTAACAAAAATTCGGTCAAACCCGGTTTATTGGAAGTCAAGGCTTCGTATTCGCTGACGGCAAGCACCACGACGGCATCCAGACCGCGCCGACTGACATATTGCGGCCCGTTGCGGATTGCATCTTCAACCACTTGGCTGAAATGGCTCTTGGCATCTTGCAGCTTCCAAGTTGTTTTCATGTTTGTACTCCCTTGTTTTATCTGACTAGTCAGACTAGGCTATGTCGAACAAGGTGTCAAGTGATTTCGCTGTTATGCTCGGCTGCGTTGTGGTGGTAGACTTGGCGACGATTTCCCGAATTGGGTCAGCGCGGCTGATTTGCCTAATGACAGCGCGGGTGTCATTCGAATTCGAGTGGTGTTGCCCTTGCGCAAGAAGTAAGCTCACCCAATCCAGGCAAAAACAGTTTGCAGATTGACGAATTTGTTGCGCAACACGTGGTTGCCGGACATGATGCTGCGCGCGCCGTGTTATCTACTGATATGGCAAACTGAACCACCAGCCAAAAAGATCGGCCATGCCACGGGCATACCAGTTGGTAATATGGGCAGCCCCATTGCTTGGCGTTATGCGAGTGCAAAAAATGCCGTGGTGCTGGCCGTGATAGGCGTGCAGGGTTGCTGCAAAGGGGCCGCATTGGTCGAACCAGAATCGTCAGCCCCAGTGTGTTTTGGAAACAACGGGACACCCATCAATTATTACTTTGGTGGATGTCCTGTACTTTTTTTATACCACTAAATAAAGAATTTTAATCAAAAATAATATTGCGTTTCTTGGGTTGCGAGCTATAATGCAGGTAGCAAATTCGTTCCCGTACTTGATCTAATAGGTAAATGGATTGCAATGGCGGTTTGCATAATTTCATTGCGCCTGACTAAAAACTGCATCATCACCGGGGCCAGGTCTTGCCTGATCAAATTAGGCGCTGAGTGAGTTCATGCGGTTGTAATTTTGCAAGACCTGACCTTATGCTGTTCACCATTATTGCGTAAGAATTAGCCGTAATGCAACTTCAATTTTACAGGGAGTAAAAATATGAGTGCCAATAGATCAAAAAGGGTTGTTGGATTAAATCTGCTCGTACTAATACTGTTTGTTCTTCTGCTAACGAGTTGCCTGACCATTAAAGAACCCGTAGGTGGAGCAAATATACGTAATCCTGTTGTTGCAAAAATTAGTGTCGGGACTGTCTGCGGTACGCCATTTTGGGCAACGCTGGACGGGGTTAATGTCACATCGCAGTTTCTACCGCTCGCACCGTCCGGAACATTGGCACAGGCAACATTCCCCGGCCTCGCCAGCGGTGCGCACACACTTACGGCGAGTGCCGAGGTGCAACGGTGGTTTTTGTTCTCTTACTGTGGCACGGCCAGCGATACAAAAACTTTCAACGTCAACGTGGACACACCTTACATGGCCAGTTGCCGCGAACAGGGCGTACCCATTCCTCCGGATTGGGCGGAAACAGGAACGGCATGGGTTAACCAAGGAAATCTCAACACCAACGGTGGCGGCACAAATTTGCTTAACGGTGCCGACGATGCATTCGTGTGGACTTACACCGACCCCAATGTCCGGGGGGCGTGTATCGCATTGCCAAGGGGAAGCGGTGCGCCTGGCAGCCTTGCCGGCATCATCTGCCAGGGTGCAGCAACCGGTAAAGCCTGTTTCTGGGATAATCAACTAAAAACTGCCCCAAACACAATTTTAGGCTGGGCAGGGAAAAAACTGGAAATAGCCAAACTTGTTGATGGCACCAATTTCGCAGCTGGGGGTAATGTGGGCGGGAACTGCTCTTCCTGCCATCGCGGAAACAACGTGTTCCTGATCTCGCCGGACGACCCGACATGGGCCAAGGTATTGCGGGGGCCTCTGGACGGTGGCCCCAGCGGAGGCAAGTTCACAACCCAAGTAGACATTGGGCGCTACATAGCGCTGCCTGTGGATCCTAATTTTATTAATGCTGCTACACCAGGAGTTAATTGCGCTGGTGCATGCCATGCGCTACCCCCACCCCAGGTTTTAAATAGGAGGGACATTGTCAACAACACCATACCGCCATTCAACAGGATGCCGATGCCTCCCAACTGTGGAGCTGCTTGTATTGGCACGCCATAAATTACCCGGCTAACCTGATGGCCTTTGATATGTATTATTGCAATCGATTCATTTGGCAGATTGATGGGCTGAATAATCGACCACACGAATTCATTATGCAAGGAGCATGAAATGAGTAATAAACCCGTACACAAAATTTTTAGCACGCTCTTTAGCGTTGCTATCTGGTTAGCGAGCGCGTCTCTGGTCAACGCTGAAGAGCCCATTGCCATCATCGGCCATGGCGCAATGTTTGATCATGCCGGCAACCAGATCAAATTTACCCCCGAATTTGTCGAGAAGGCGCAAAATTATTACCTTGCCGAATTGTCCGCCAAACTGCAGCCAGACCAATTACAGAAATACCAGGCTGAACGTGCGCGTTTTCTTGATGTGGCGATGCATGCACAGAAATTGAATGGGCAGGAACCAGATCGGCAGCTTGCTCTGGTGATTAACGCTGCGTTAATCGACTGGTTGCTCAAAGAAAATCCTCGCGATGATGCTGGCGCACTGCAAGGGAAAAATAACCTCATCAAAGATAAATTGCGCCGACGACTAACGCCACCGGAGGTGGGAGCCCCGTACACCTTGTCAAAGGAAGTATCGTCGCTATTGGAAAAATGAATTCCTGATCAAATGTGCTGGGCACGGTTGTTTTACTGTCGATGGCAATGGATGGCGATGTTGATTATCTGATGACGGGTGACCGTCGTGCAGGGTTGCTGCAAAGGGGCCGCATTGGTCGAACCAGAATCGTCAGCCCCAGTGTGTTTTGTAGTCTGGTGTTGTGAGTGGGAACGTGCCAAGTACGATGCCAAGCACCCACTTAGCAATGTTGTGGATACACCGTGTTCGATTGCGCGAGCCGAAACAGCGACTCTTTGGCGGAGAAATCCCATTGTTCTATTTGGCAACAGCCTCGTGCTGCGTCACTTCCCCAACGCAAGATATTCACCGAATTTGGCGCACCTCTGCGCAAGCGAGATGAGATTGCAGTGCCAGCTTGCACCGCCCACATTGGGCGGGCGAGACCTTGTAACGGTAGCACGTAGGGTAGATGGATATGCCCACCCATAACCAGATCGGCACCGGCCTTGGCCCATGCGTCCAGGGCATGCCCATGGCCACGAACCAGATGGATGGCATCTGCGGGACGGGTTACGGCAACAGGTTGGTGCACCACCACGATACGCAATTGCTTGGCACTTGCGCGTGAGAGTAAATTGGCGACGCGGGCGATTTGTTGGGTGGATATTTCACCGTTTCTATGACGCCATGCGCGTGTGGTATTGATGCAGATTAGCATCAGGTCGCTTGAGGCGTAGAAGGGTTCCAGTTCTGTTCCAAAAGCGGCGATATGCCGGGCATAGGGTTTGCGCAGGCGCGACCATATATTCAACAAAGGGATGTCGTGGTTGCCCGGAATGACCACGAAAGGCATGTGCAGACTGTCCATAAAACTGCGTGCTGCGTGAAATTCTGCTGGCCTGGCGCGTTGCGTAATATCGCCAGATAGCACCAGCAGATTGGGCTGCTGTTGTTTTACCAAGGACGTTAGTGCCGCCATCACTTGCGGCTGTTCAGTGCCAAAGTGCGGATCGGAGATCTGGATTAAAACGCTCATGCGTCAGGACTTTCCGGTGGCGTTTCTGCGCTCGACGTATTGCTTGATGCATCGGTTGGTGGTGCAGGTTTGAGCAGGAACAAGGGTTTGGACAGCACTTGAAAGTGAAGTGGCGCGCGCAGGCGTGTGACTTCGCCATCAAAAGCGACCTTCACGCCGCGACGGCCAGGACTGAGTGTGGGGCGAACCACCAGATGATCGAATGCAAAGTGTTCAATATCTTCGGCGGTGCCAAGGGTTCCCATCGCACCGTGCAACATGAGTCGCAGCATGTCGAGGGTGGCGACAGGTCGCAACATTACCGCAGTGATATAGCCTGGTGTATTGGGCAGGGCGGTGGGTTGTGGTACGCCAATTTGTTCCATTTGCAGGCGATTGTTGCCAACAAATAGCGTCAATGCCCGGACATTGCGCACCACGCCTTCTTGTTCGATGCGCATGTTTAGTCGTCGTTGCGCGCCCAGCAGGGTTGCACATGCGGCCCAGAATGCGACCCAGCGGCTGCGTCCAAAACGTGCCTTATAAGCTTCGCGATCTTCGAGTAAATTGGGGTAAAGTCCGAGACTGGCATTGACCAAAAACACGCGCTCATTGATTGCCGCCACTTGCACCGGCCAGGGCGACCATTCCAGAAGTTGTTGCGCAAGGATGGCAGGTTCATCGGTCATGCCATGGGTACGGGCAAAATAGTTAAAGGTACCCTGTGGTATGACCCCCATGGGGCAGCCTGATGCGTGCGCTGCCTGGGCTACGGTGTTGATCGTGCCATCGCCACCCACCGCGATGACCGCGCTGTGCCTGGCAACTGCCAAGTGGGTGGCCTGCCGCGCCACTTGTGCCAGGTTGGCGGGGCTGCTAAACAATAAATTGCCTTGACGTTTTGCTGCTGTTAGTGCGTCCTCGATAAGTTGACGTTTGGCGTCGGCGGCATTACTACCTGCCGCTGCATTGATCACGAACTGAAGCGGCGCTTCAGGGTCGATGTACGGGGTAGGCCAGGGCGAATTCACTGAATTCACTTAGCGATGCCGCAGCAAATCGCCGAACACGGCGTGCTCACCCTCTATACGATCAGCACCTGGCGCATCGTATAGCACCAACCAGCTTGCGTTACCATCTGACAGCTCGGCTGGCAGATTGCAGATCGCTTCGGCGCGATTGGTACCGCGTCCATGTGGCAACGAGATTGATTCAGTCAGGCTAGATTCAAAACGTGCTGGCTCGCGGTTGGCCGCCAAAAAAGGCCGCGCTGCTGGCCATTTAAAAATACGGATGTCGCCATTGAGTACCATGGTCGGGCCAGCCAAAATATACAGATCATCACCACAAAAGTGCAGGTCACGCACACCTAAGCCGTCAAGCTGTAGAAAGTGCTTGCGCATCATGACGCCACTGTCATCCAAGGGGGCTAAGCGGAGTTGATCACCGCGTGCTTCGACCGCAATTTCAAGTAAGGCTGACCAGCCACGCAACACAGGCCCACGCAGGCCGAGCAGCAGGCGATTACCGTCAATCGCCAAACCTTCAATGTCAAAGCCATTGTCTTTGCCAGGGATCGCCATATAGGGGCCAAAGTGTGGGTCGTCGGCTAACATGCGGGTCAGTTGATTGTGCTCAAGCCCGCCTTTCAGACGTTTGGCGCGGCGACCATCTTGTGCCTCTCGCACCAAACAAGGCTCGCCCTTGGCATCTGGCTCGATAGGAAAGCAAGCCAGCAAGCGCCGATTGCCATCCAGGGCCAGTTTTGCCAAACGCTTGGCGTTGTCCGCATGACTGCGCTCGGGTTTGGCATTTTTCCGTTTGTGGCCATGCGAACCAACCACCCAGAGATAGCCGTTGGCAACGGCCATTCCTTCAAGATCAGCCTCCTCGTTGGCCGCACCGGGAAGATCGATTAAATCTGCCAGCGGGAAATCGCGTACCTCACCAAAGCGTAGCGACTCGCTTCCAACCGGGGCGAGTTGGCGCAAACGATCCAAGCCACACGCTTCATCCCCTGCCACCCAGAGCCAATCGCCCGTAAAGGCCGCGCCCGACAAGTTTGATTTCACCAAGGAGCCGGGTGTGAACTCCAGCCTGATAGCATTTGCGGTACGTTTATTTGGCATGCTTGTATTCTTTCTTAAATTAAACCCACAGAGCGATCAAAAAGATGCCCAACATTATAAACGCAATCACAATCTTGGCAATCATTCCCAACATGATACCCAACCAAGTTGACAGGGCGACCCGGGCAGCGCGTTCGTGGTTTTTTTGCGCCCAATACTCACCCATCGCCGCCCCAACGAGCGGCATAAACAAGACACCAATCAAGCCCATAAATAGACCCACAACCGTGCCCACCGCTGCGCCCACCAACGCCAGTTTGCTGGCTTGTGCTCGCTTTGCTCCCATCAGGCCAGCGACAAAATCAAGCGCTGAAGCGAATAAAGCCAAGAACGTGATGAACACCATGGTGCCGACGCTGACGCGGGCAAAATCCTCGCTCCAGGCACCCACAAGTAGGCCCAGCCACACCAGCAAAGTCCCTGGCAGGACAGGCAGCACCGTGCCCGCCAATCCTGCCAGCACCATTACTGTACTAATACCCCACAGAATATGCGTATCCAAAATTCGCTTTCGAGTTGATTAAAGCCCTTGCTTATCCGGGCATGAAACTTTAGCCGCTATTTTATGCTGTTGCCAAAATTTTGGTTTCCAATTAAGTGGAGACAACTGGAGATATTTCAACATTATTTTTCTGCGGCCAGGGTAACCGCCAGCAAGCGGCGATGCTCTCGTTCGACAACTGGGATCACCTCATGAAATTTATGCTTAACAAACTCAAGCCAGACTCCGCAGATACAGTACACTCATGGAACCCACATGTTATCAGGAGGAAATGATGAAATTTTCAACTTTGTTGTTGGCAATTGGCTTGCCCGGAATGACACCTGGATGGGCGGGCGCTACGGCCATGCCAAAGTAGTAATAAAATAACCCATAAGAAGTGTAAAAAAATGAAGCTTAAAAAATCTTATCAAGCAATCTTACTGTTATTGGTGACGGCAAATGCAGCCGCACTGGACTCGGCCTGTAACCCGATTGTGACGGCAAGTGAAATAAGGATGAAGTTATCTTCATGGCATGCTATCGCGCTCATCACCGACAGCATGCGCATGGAGAGCATGAAAGTGAATGGTGAGTTCTACAAGCAGGTTACCGGAAAATGGGAGAAATCGCCGACCAGTTTCGATACGGCAGAACGCGAAATGCTGGCCCAAATGAAATCGGGCGAGGTGAAGATTTCACATTGCAAGGCTGTGGGTTCTGAAACAGTCGATGGTGTGCCCGTCATGATCCTGGCCTACCGAGTTGAAATGAAAGGGGCACCAGCCGCCGACGCCAAGCTCTACATCGGCAAATCAGACGGCTTGCCTTATAAGCAAATCGGCCAGGGTCTTAATGTGAGCTATAAGTACAAAAACATTTCGCCCCCGAAATGAAAATTTTTATACCAAGTTGAAGCGGCAAGCGCTTTAGCCGCGTTCACACGAAGCAATATATTTGTTTTGGATGTGGGAAAGCGTTGAAGGTATGGCCCATTTTGGGCAAATAGTGCCGTCAAACCGACGGCATGATATTGGTGAAATATAAGGAAGTATTCGATGAAACATGAAATAACGCTACGCAGTAAGCTGACAACCGTGTTTTTGCCTGGTGTGTTGCTGATGCTGCCTTTTGCTTGTGCCTTTGCACAGGAGAAAGAACTTGGCAAAGCTGTCCCACAAACGAATTTACAGGCAGCCGAAGGGCAGCGCCTCAATTTCACCGTGGCGGTGCCAGCCAATGCCACGGATTTGCTGATTAAAACCAGCGGCGGCCAGGGCGATGTTGATCTGCTCGTGAGAAAAGCACAGGCTCCGACTGCCAGTAATTTTGATTGTGACTCCAGCAAAAACGGAAATGAAGAACGCTGCCAATTTGCCGATTCCGGGATGAATGTAGCCAATAATGCTGGTACGCAAACCACCACTTGGCATATTCAATTGGTCGCACGAAGTGCGTTTAGCCAGGTTAGCCTGGTTGCCGATTATCGGTTGGCCAATAGCACACTACGTGCGTCCCAAGTTAGGCCCACCTGGCCCGGTTTTTCCACTTTCTATGCCAATGCGATCGGTAAAACCGGCGCTGCGCTGCGCACGGAACTCAATAAGGCTGCCGCCCGCTTCCATGCCCCCATGAGTTATGCCCAAGTCTGGGATGGTATCAAACATAGCGATGAAGACCCACTCAACAGCAATAACGTGATTTTGATTTATGTCGGTCGCTCACAAGCGAAGTCGTTTAACGCCAGTGGCAACAATAATCCTGATGCCTGGAACCGTGAGCATTGTTGGCCGAAAAGCCATGGTTTTCCCAGCACATCACAATGGGCACACACCGATTTGCATCATCTGCGTGCTGCCGATGTATCGGTTAATTCCACGCGTGGCAACAAGGCCTATGACAACGGCGGTACGCCAATTGGCGAAGCTCCGTGCAATTTCACCGATAACGACAGTTTTGAACCTCGCGATGCCGTCAAAGGTGATCTGGCGCGGATGATGTTTTATATGGCAGTGCGATACGACGGTGGCGACAATACCGGAGTGGGTAACCTGGAATTGCAAAATACCACCACCGCCAGCGGCAATAACCTGGGTAAATTGTGTACGCTGGTGCAATGGCACAGGCAAGACCCGGTGAGTGCTGATGAAATCCGTCGACATGAACGGATTGTCGAAAAGCAAAGAAATCGCAATCCCTTTGTGGATAATCCGGCTTGGGTAGAGCAGATATTTGGCGCGGCTTGCCCGTAACGGCCAAGTGGGAGGGGGGATTTTGCAGGGGGCTGAACGGTGCCGTCACAATCATGGCTGCCGCATCGCCCTGAAAGGTGACAATATGCTGCGCCCAGGTCATCAACAACACCATCATATGCCCATCCATATGCCCCGCCGAAACAAAGATCGAAGTCAAACCCAGCAGCAGCGTGGCCAAAATCCACAGCATCACCAGCTTGTCGCACCAGGTCGTCACCGCTGCCAGCCGGTCATGAAGGTGTTTTCAAAGGTGCCATACATCTCGGTTTGCATCTTGTTAAACAATTGATCTTTGCTGCGCTTGGCAAATTCGCCGCCCAAATCGTCTTCCCAGTTCGGCCCCCCATTCGATTTTGTCCATGATCTTGCCAGTAATGGCCGAAATTGGGCGTGCCGTGGGCGGCGTTTTGGAGAGCGGCGCATTTTGCAGATGTTGATAATCGTAGGTGAAGGGTTCGTAATGCCAGAGTCCTATTGGCCTGACGGCTTGCAAGGGAATTCATGCGAACCAGGCGGGTAGTTCGAAAGGAGTAGGGGGCGTGTCGGTAGCCTGTCGTTTTGGCGCACAGCCGGATTGGGCAAGGTCTGGGATTTTGTGAATATTGCCTTGACAAAATTATTGCAGCGGTCAAAATCGAAACACTGCGAATGATAGATGGAGGATGCCATGTTCGATTCGATTTTGGGATGCCACAGGCTTGCGTGCCGGACGTTGCGCTGCTCGCTGATGAGCACGCTAATGAGCACATCAATGGCCATGCTGATGGCGACCATGCCGGCGATGGCAGAGAAAGTGAGTGTTTTGTATCCCAAGCCGGAATCTGAAAACGATGAACGCGGTAATTACCAGATCAAACTATTGAATTTGGCCCTGAGTAAATCCGGTGCCAACTACGCCGCAGCGCCCACCAAAGTGAAAATGTTGAAAAGCCGTGCCTTGGCGCAGCTTGCAGCGGGTGAGGATGTGGATGTGGTGTGGTCGATGACATCGAAGCAGCGCGAAGCGGACTTGCTGGCGATTCGGATTCCACTTGATAAAGGTTTGCTGGGATGGCGTATTTTTTTGATCAGCAAAAAGAATAAAGCGGCCTTTGCGCAAATCAAGGCGCTGGATGATTTAAAAAAACTCACCGCCGGTCAAGGGCACGATTGGCCCGACACAGAAATTTTGCGCTCAAACCAGCTCAAAGTACAACCGGGTGCAAGCTATGATGGCTTATTTAAAATGCTCGACGCGGGCAATATCGATTACTTCCCGCGCTCGGTGATGGAAATTTGGGATGAACAGAAAAGCCATGCCGATCTTGGCCTTGAAATTGAGGGTAAGTTTATTTTGCAGTACCCGACTGCAATGTATTACTTTGTCAGTAAGAAAAATAAAGCCTTGGCCACTGCCCTGGAAACCGGTTTGAAAAAAGCCATCAGCGATGGCAGTTTCGAGCAATTGTTTAATCAGACCCATGCCGACATCATCAAGCGTGCCAATTTAAAAGGGCGTACCCGCTTCCAGTTGAGCAATCCGCTGTTGCCGCCGGAAACACCGCTACAGCAAAAAGAATTGTGGCTCCAGTTTTAAGCCGGGCATACAGGGCACGCGTGGTTTTGCTGGTTTTGCTGGTTTTGCTGGTTTTTCTGGTTTGGGGCAATTGCGCGCTTTTTTATGTGCTAAGGGTTTTAAACATCACATACGCATCCACATAGCCATGCAGCCGGTGCAAAAACGCCCCCGGCAGTGTGCCGACGATGGCAAAACCGTGTTTTTGCCAGAGCCGTACCGCAACCTCGTTGGTAGACACCACCAGATTAAATTGCATGGCTTTGAAACCCATTGCCACGGCCTCGGTTTGCGAGTGCTCACACATGGTAGAGGCCACGCCCTGGCCGCGCGCCTTTGGTGCAACCACATAGCTGCCATTGCTGATATGCGAGCCAAGGCCAGGCTGATTGGCTTGAATTTTATAGCCGCCGAGGATGGTGCCATCGTCTGTAGTGGCAACATAAGTAGCGACACCGGGCGTTTCGATCCAGGCCTTGAAAACTTCGGTTTGGCTGCTTTGCGGCGCAAAGGCAAAGGTTTCACCCGCGTCGATGGTGGCTTTGAGAATGGGCCATAATTGCGGCCAGTCTGGGGCTTGGTAGCGGCGGAGTGTGATCATGTCGGGTTTTGTCAGGTGAAAATGTTTAATCAAACGTGGCCATGCCCGGTAGATAATACGTTATCTCAAACCGAATGCCATCCGGGTCTTTCATGATTTGGGTTATTGGCTCATTTGCCGCGTTTGTCGTGTTTGCAGTGTACATCAAAGTTACGCAAAACGGCATTGTCGGTTTTCCCTGCATTCTCCCTGCATTCTCCCGCAGGCTGCCTGCCTTCGTTTTGTCATTAGTGTTATTGAAATACAACAGTCAAAGGGGGGATTGGGGCTTTTTATGCAAACTCGTACTTTCGGACGATTGTAGTGACAAATTACCTCCTGTATCTTGCTTGTTATGCCTGCAGATAACAGATAACAACGCTGAAGCGTAATTAGGATGGTTATATTAATAATTATACGATGTTGATGACTGTTTCTGCAATGCATTTATATGACAAAAATAGTTCGATAAGCTCGCCCAAGCGGCGAGCTTGATACGGGCCCAGCCGACCATCCAGAGGTGGCGGTTAAGGCAGCAAGGGGACACAATCCCCTATTTTATTTCAATCAAAAGAGAGAGAGACACTATTATGAGTAACGCATTTCGTTTCGTAGCACGCCCTGTTCTGTTATCCGTGTTGGTTGCCAGCGCATGTAGCGTCATGGCAGCAGAGCGTGTTGATTTGGAAACTGGCCTGGCAGCCAGCAAAGTGGGTGCCAGCGCAACCGCACACAGCCTGACTGGCTTAAGCACCACCGAATTGAGAGCAGTTAAAACCCGCACACTTGCCAACGGTAAAGTCATCACCCGTTTCCAGCAATTCCATCAAGATGTGCCTGTCTACGGTGAAACCATTGTTGAGCGTCGTGACAGTGCTACTGCGCAACCAAGCCTGGTTGGCATCATGTTGAAAAACGTCGGTAATGATCTGCCAAGTATCAAACCCACTTTGAACGCACAAGCCGCGTTGCAACACGCTAAAACCCAAGCCGGCGCGCAGCAAAGCCGCAATGATCAGGTAAAACTGTATGTCAAGCAAGACGCTAACGGTGTGGCGTATCCTTTCTACCTGGTGTCGTTTGTGAACGAAAGCGCCAAAGATCCAAGCCGTCCGCATTTCATGATTCATGCCATTACTGGTGCCGTGCTTGAAAAATGGGAAGGCATCACCCACGTTGATGGCACCGGCCCTGGCGGCAACACTAAAACCGGCCAATACGAGTTTCAAGTCGGCGGCAAATACGGCCCACTGAGCGTGACTCAGTCCGGCAGCACCTGCGCATTGGACAGTCCGAATGTTTTCACCGTCAATATGAACGGCGGCTCCACTGCGACAGCAACCCACACGTTCACTTGCCCACGCAATACCGTGAAAGCCATCAACGGCGGTTTTGCGCCAATGAATGATGCGCACTTCTTTGGTAATGTCGTATTCAATATGTACCAAAGCTACCTCGGCGTTCGCCCCATCAGCCAAAAGCTGAAAATGCGTGTGCATTACAACAATGCCTATGAAAATGCATTCTGGGATGGCTCACAAATGACCTTTGGCGATGGTGCCAGCACCTTCTACCCATTGGTTTCGCTCGACGTGGCAGCGCATGAAGTGTCACATGGCTTTACTGAACAAAATTCAAACCTGGAATATAAGCTCATGTCCGGCGGCATGAACGAAGCGTTCTCGGATATGGCAGGTGAAGCGGCTAAATTCTTTGCTCGCGGTACCAATGACTTCCTGGTAGGCGCAGAAATTTTCAAAGCCACCGGTGCATTACGCTATATGTGTAATCCAACCCAGGAAGTCATTGGTACCGCGAGCAAAGAATTTAGCCGCTTCACCTGCCATATCCGAGAACGCTTCGT
>JBKJLF010000894.1:0-11952 GCA_046597185.1 Burkholderiaceae bacterium
ATAAGCTTGTTAAGTTGTCAGCACCCGCTGGCCCGCACGTGGCTCATGCCAGTGTGTTGCCAAAGCTGCATAGCTATTTGTTAACAGATGGGAATTTTGGTTTGTTGACCAAAGGGAAAATGGTAGGCTTGGCGCAAGGCACGCTGGCGGCGACGGGGGATTATGATCCCGGTAAAATTGGCGACTATTCAAAATGTAATGAGGTGACCAATCAAAAATTGGCGGCTTTGGTGCTGTTTCGGCATACCACGGTGGAAGGGGAGCGCGGGGCACAAAAAGTGATGGTGTGTTCGCTGCCAAGCTCTTTTACCAATTGGCCCTCGCTGTTGTTCAAGGGTAAGACTGTTGGCGAAATTTTGGGCTATTTGGCTGATACGAAGGAAAAATTTCGTAGAGAAGAAAAAGTTGGTTTGGCAAATGCAGTGCAACATGCCCAAGCATGGTGCCAACGTGCCTTGATCGTACTTGCCAATGCCGCAGGTGAACGCAAGCCCTTACTTGATCGTGACGTGCGCGAACTTTTCAAGTCGCAGGCCAGCCGGGCGCAAGATAATACAAGCGCCCGTAGCATGGTAAAACAGTGGTTCGCGGACGAAAACACTACTGAACAGGAAATAGATGGGGCAATCGGGAAATTGCAAGCCGGGTTCAAGTGTATGGTGGCGATGCTTAATTCAAATCAGCTAATACTGACCGATCAACCACAACTTCGTAATGCGCTTGCTGGCACACAAGACTTTTTGGATTTACATTCCGAAGGGTTGGTCAGACAAACGCGTGAAAAGCTGGCGGTGATTTATATTCAAGAAGGTTTTTTCAAAAACCAGATTGTGATCAAGGATAATCGGGATTGGGCGCGCATTCTGATTCACGAAGCAGCACACCGTGAAGCGGGCTTGCCCGCAGATTCGCGTTATGCATACGCTGGTATCAGACCTAATGCGGCCAAGTTGTCCTTCGCAAAGGCGATGTTGAATGCGGATAGTTGGGCGTTTTTTTGTGCTGATGCGGCGGGACAATTGAAAGATAGTGAACGGAAATTTGCATTTCGTAAGTAAACAGTCCGCTAAATAGTATTTTTAAGGAAGAATAATGATTTATGCCAGCCGTGGCGCACCGCGTGATGTACCGCCCTTGGAATTGGATGGAATCCGTTACCAGCAACTGGAAGATGGATTAGATGTTAATTTGCCGGAACGGTGTGGTTATTTGCAAGCGATTGATATGCAATCGGGGAATAGTTTATGGATTGTTGAGGTTTATTCGACTGCACAGGGTCGGGACAGTGAATCGCATGTGATCGATTGTTATTTTCTGCGCATGAAATTTCGACTTGGGACACGGGATATTTTGATAGAGAATGAGATGCGCAATAAGTATCTCGTCAATATCGACACGCAGCAAGTGCGCAAAGCTACGCCTGCCGACTTTCCCTCTTCTGTGAAGCGCGCCCCACCACCCATAGTGCCACCGATTGAATATCAGGGCATGCGATATGAGCAAATTATGAATGGACATGATGCAGGCCGACCAGAACGATGTGGATATCTTGATGGGATTGACATCAAAACCAATGCTGGACTGTGGGTAAGGCAAATTTATAGTGTCCCATTTAACGACGAAATCGAAGACGATACGCAAGAGTGCTATTTTACCCGCATGGTTTTGCTGCCAGGTCAACAGGATCTCTTGATCGAAAATGAAGTTGGCGACAAATATTTGTTTAATCTAAAACGACGCGACACACGGCCCTTAAGCACCGCAGAAAGCGATTATCTGCCTGCATCGGTGAGTGTGGGGGCGCGTATCAACGATAGCTTAAAAGGATTTTTCCAACGCAGTAAAAAGTAAATTAACTGTTTGCCCTGCTATTGATCTGCCCGCGCAACAACACCACCAGCGCGCCATTGCCACCGTCACTCGCGCGCGCCACGCAAAAAGCCAGCACTTCACTTTTTTGCACCAGCCAACGCAGCACCAATTGCTTTAAAATCGGCTCGCGCCCACGTGAGCCGTGGCCTTTGCCGTGGATCACCCGCACGCAACGGATGCCGCGTTTGCCTGCGTCGCGTAAAAATTCTGCCAGACTGGTGCGCGCCTGATCGCGTCGTAAACCGTGTAAATCGAGCTGATCCTGAATCACCCAATGGCCTTTGCGTAATTTTCGTACTACTTCTGGCCCCACACCATCACGCGCGAAGCTTAATGCCTGGTCGGTTTCGAGCAAGCTTTCAATATCCATTTCATCGGACATCGATTCATGCAAGGCCGCCTGTTCATCGGCCAAATGCTGGCGCGCAATCGGTAAGGGTTTTTCGCTGTATGGCTCGATGCGGTCGCTGGGCGGCAACACGTGTACTTCGCCAATCGCAAGCCGAAACAAATTGGCATTGCGCTCGCGCTCACGTGCTTGCTGCGCCTGCAAGGCAGCAGCTTGCCGCCTTGCTTCTTCCTGCTCCTTGAGCATGGTGCGTAAAAACTGCAAATCGGCAAACTGTTTTAAACTCATGGCGCGCTAATTCATTGATTCACTAAATTTGCTGATTCACTCAAATTGACCCGATCCGGCTTAGCCTTCCAGGCTTTCCAGATAACGCTGCGCATCCAGTGCTGCCATACAGCCCGTACCCGCACTGGTAATGGCTTGCCGATAAACATGGTCTTGCACATCGCCCGCCGCAAACACGCCGGCAATATTGGTCGCCGTGGCCATGCCTTCCAAACCGGTTTTGGTTTTGATATAGCCATTGTGCATAGTCAACTGGCCTTCAAAAATACTGGTATTGGGTTTGTGCCCGATCGCAATAAACACGCCGTGCAGCGGCAGCTCGCTGGTTTCACCCGTTTGGGTTGACTTGATGCGCAAACCGGTCACGCCACTATCGTCGCCCAACACTTCATCGAGCGTATGGTGATATTTGATCTCAATCTTGCCTTCGGCGACCTTGGCATTCAAGCGATCAACCAAAATCGGTTCGGCGCGGAATTTATCGCGCCGATGAATTAACGTGACTTTATTGGCAATATTGGACAGGTATAAAGCTTCTTCCACCGCCGTATTGCCACCACCCACCACCGCCACCGCCTGATTGCGATAGAAAAAACCATCGCAGGTGGCGCAAGCCGAAACACCCTTGCCCATAAACGCTTCTTCCGAAGGCAAACCCAAATATTGCGCCGAAGCCCCGGTGGCGATAATTAAACTGTCACAAGTATATTGACCTTGATCGCCTTCGAGCCGAATCGGCTTTTCTTGCAAATGGGTGGTGTGGATATGGTCGAAAATCATTTCAGTTTGAAAACGCTCGGCATGCTGTAAAAAGCGCTGCATCAAGTCCGGGCCTTGCACCCCCATCGGGTCGGCAGGCCAGTTTTCTACATCGGTGGTGGTCATGAGTTGGCCACCTTGTTCTACCCCGGTAATTAAAACCGGATGAAGATTGGCACGGGCAGCGTAAATCGCCGCACTATAACCGGCAGGGCCGGAGCCAAGAATTAAGACACGGGCGTGTTTTTTGATCGTCATAGGGATAGGCTCATTTAAGGAAAAATTGTTGATTTGCGAGATTATAGACCAAGCTGCGCGGATTAGCTGTGCCATAATGAAACTACCGGACCCAATGCCCCGTTTGGTCAAGAATTTCTTCCTGACCTGAAACGAAGCGAGGTGTGTGATGCAAGCCAAACCAGCCATGCAATGGCGAGAGAGTATGTTCATTGTGCTAATGGTTTTGGGCGCAATGATGAGCGGGCGGGCCTTGGCCGCCGAACCGGTGGTCATTGGTTTGGATGGCGAATTTGGCCTCGAACAAAGCGTTTCGGCCCAGGCGGTGGGCTTGGGCATGCGTACCGCCATGGTGGAAATTAATGCGGCGGGCGGCGTGTTGGGTGGCCGTAACTTGGAATTGCTTACAAAAGATCATCGCTCAATCCCTGCGCGTGGTATTCGGAATTTAACAGAATTTGCTGCGCGCTTTAGCCCGGTGGTGATCGAAGAACTGCCCAAAATCAAAGAACTGAAGTTGCCCTTTATGGCGGTCTGGTCATCGGCTGATCCGATTGTGGACAACGGCATGCAGCCTAACGAAATTCGCGCGGCGCTGGAAAGAGTACCGCAATACCGTGGCTTGATCAAATCTTACAGACCGCCCTTTACGCCAGAGCGGCATGATGCTTTGGGGACGGAAGAATTGATGCTGGTATGCTATCGCAGCGACGGTGTACTGATTCCGGCGTAGAAATAACATGCCCGCGCTCACTCTGGATAGTTTGGCGCGCCGTTTCGCTTTGGTCGCTGTGGCTTTGGCGCTCTCGGTGTTGTTGCTCACCATCCTGGCGTCGTGGTGGTTGGTGAGCCAGCAACAACAACAGGCCACGCGCATTTTGTTGCAAAAAGAAGCGGAGGTGGCCGGGCATTTCCAACGAGTTCAGGGAAAAAATCTTTCAAAAATTTACCCAGCAAGACTCGTCCGATACCCGTTTGAAAGGGGGAACGGGCCTGGGCTTGGCGATTAGTCGGGCTTTGATCGAAAAAAGGGGCGGGCGTATTGGTTTTGAATCGGTTTTCGGGCAGGGCACGACTTTTTATATTGAATTGCCGTTGTAATCGGCCCGAATCTGCGCGAATCTGCGCGAATCTGCGCGAATCTGCGTACAATAGCCCGGTCTGAATGATTGCCACGATGTGATTTTTATGAGTAAAACCAGCCCTATCCCTATTGATTCCACCAACCTGGACGACAGCTTTGACGAAAGCCCGGACGAGAATTTGACCGTCAGTTTGAGCGGCAGTGCTAAAGCAGGCCAAAGCGCCGACCAAAGCGCCGTTCCAAACTCGACCCCGAAAGCGAGCGCCAAATCGAGTTCCAACACGAGCCAGAAAGCGAACGCCAAAACCGGCCAGAAACCCAATGCCAAAGCAGGCAACAATCCAGCGGCGAGCGCCTATAAACGCGCCCCGGGCGGACGCGCCCCGGTCGAACGCCAACCCCTGCCTAATCGCTTGCTACGCCTGATTTCGGAAGCGCGCTGGATGGCGTTGGCTGGCTTGGGGGCGTTTTTTGTGTTGATTTTGTTTAGCTATACTAAAACCGACCCGGCCTGGTCGCATGCGAGCATGGTGCCCAAAATTGGCAATTTGGGTGGGCGCTGGGGGGCTTGGTTGGCCGATTTGCTGCTGTATATCTTTGGTTTTTCGGCCTGGTGGTGGTGTGTGTTGTTATTGCGTGCCGTTTGGCAGAGTTATTATCGCCATTCGCAGCAATTTTTGGCACAACAAGCGCAAGAAGAAGCGCACGAATTCGATGCCTTGATCCGCTTGGTGGGATTTGCCTTCTTGCTGCTCCGTAACATGGGCCTGGAATTTTTACGCATGTATAGTTTAAAGGTGGCATTGCCGCGTGCGCCGGGTGGCGTGCTGGGGGAATTGTTTGGCGGCTTTTTAAACCATGCGTTCGGCTTTACTGGCGCAACCCTGGTATTGCTGCTGTTGATCGCGGCGGGGTGCAGCTTGTTTTTCCATATGTCGTGGTTGGCATTGGCAGAACGGATTGGCACCGTGTTGGAATGGTCGTTTTTGCGTGTGGTACGCGGTTATCAAGCCAGCGAAGACCGTAAATTGGGCCAAAAAGCCGCCGTCAAGCGGGAAGAAGTGGTGGTGCAAGAGCGTGCGCGCCAGGTGGATGCACCGCATATCAAAATCGAACCGCAAGTGGTGGCGGTGCCGCGCTCGGAACGGGTGGAAAAAGAGCGCCAGGTATCGTTGTTTCAGGATTTGCCCGATACCAATTTGCCGCCCGTTGCCTTGTTGGATGAAGCCGCTGCGATACTGGAAACGGTGAGTGTGGAAATACTGGAATTTACCAGCCGTTTAATCGAGAAAAAACTCTCGGATTTTGGCGTGGTGGTCAAAGTGGTGGCCGCTTACCCCGGCCCGGTGATTACCCGCTATGAAGTGGAGCCTGCGGTGGGCGTGAAGGGGAGCCAAATCGTCAATCTGGCGCGTGATCTGGCGCGCTCACTCTCCTTTACTTCGATTCGGGTGGTGGAAACCATTCCCGGTAAAAATTGCATGGGGCTGGAATTACCCAATGCCAAACGTCAAATTGTGCGGCTGTCGGAAATTTTGGGCTCGAAAGTGTATAACGATGGCGTATCGAGTTTAACCATTGCCTTGGGTAAAGATATCGCCGGACATCCAGTGGTGGCGGATTTAGCCAAGATGCCGCATTTGCTGGTGGCAGGTACGACTGGTTCGGGTAAATCGGTGGGCATTAACGCCACCATTTTGTCGCTCTTGTATAAGGCGGACCCGCAAGATGTGCGCCTGATTTTGATTGACCCCAAAATGTTGGAAATGTCGGTGTATGAAGGGATTCCGCATCTGCTGGCCCCGGTGGTGACCGATATGCGCCAAGCCGGGCACGCCTTGAACTGGGCGGTGAATGAAATGGAGCGGCGCTATAAACTGATGTCGGCCCTTGGGGTGCGCAATTTGGCGGGCTATAACGCCAAAATTGCCGAAGCCAAAAAGAATGAAGTCTTGATCCCGAATCCCTTCAGCATCACACCCGATTCGCCCGAACCGCTGGAAAAATTACCAACCATCGTCATCATCATCGACGAATTGGCCGATTTGATGATGGTGGTGGGCAAGAAGGTGGAAGAATTGATTGCCCGTATCGCGCAAAAAGCCCGTGCTGCGGGTTTGCACCTGATTTTAGCGACGCAACGGCCTTCGGTGGATGTGATTACCGGCTTGATCAAAGCCAATATTCCGACCCGGATTGCGTTTCAGGTATCGAGCAAAATCGATTCGCGTACCATTCTCGACCAAATGGGCGCGGAAACCCTGCTCGGTATGGGCGATATGTTGTATATGCCACCCGGCACCGGTTTGCCGGTTCGGGTGCATGGCGCGTTTGTGTCGGATGAAGAAGTGCATCGGGTGGTGAAGTTTTTGAAGGCGCAAGGCGCACCGAATTATATTGAAGGCATACTCGAAGGCGGCGTCGGCGATGAACCGGGTGAAGCGGGCGGTGCTGGCGGCGCGGCGGGTGAGGGCGGTGGTGAATCGGATGCCTTGTATGATCAGGCGGTGGCCATTGTGTTGAAAAATCGGAAAGCCTCGATTTCGCTGGTGCAGCGTCACTTGCGCATCGGTTATAATCGCGCCGCCCGGCTTTTGGAGCAAATGGAAAACAGTGGCGTGGTGTCGAGCATGCAAAGTAATGGTAATCGCGATATTTTGGTGCCCAACAATAATGCCCAAGCTGAATAACATCATCAAGGATAGTATGACTACAGTTGAAAAGCGTGGCAAATGGCGGGTGGTATGGGTGCTGGCCATGGTGTTTACCACATGGTTGGCTGCGTTATTTCCTGCCTCGGCACAGGCGGGTGCGCTGGAGCAATTTAAAGCCTTTGTGGCCCAAAGCAAAGCGGCCAAGGGTGAATTTGAGCAACGGCAAATTAAGGATGGCGGTAAAATTTCCACGCCCGCGAGTGGCACCTTTGTGTTTGCCCGCCCCGGTAAATTTATTTGGACTTATCTGAAACCATATGAACAAGTGCTGCAAGCCGATGGTGACAAGCTCTATATCTACGATAAAGACTTAAATCAGGTGACGATTAAAAAACTGGGTAATGCGCTCGGTTCAAGCCCTGCGGCCATTTTATTTGGTAGTAACGATCTAGAGCAAAATTTCAGCTTGAAAGAAGCCGCGCCCAAAGATGGGGTGGAATGGTTGGAAGCCACACCCAAGACCCGTGACAGCACCTTTGAATTAATCCGCATTGGTTTGCGCGGCGGGGTGCCGATTGCGATGGAATTGCGCGATTCCTTTGGGCAAATTTCTGCGCTGGTGTTCAAGAAATTCGAAAAAAATCCCGCCATCAGCGCTGATCAATTTAAATTCGTTGCGCCCAAAGGGGCGGATGTGTTTAATCAATAAAATTTAATTTATAAATTCATTCAATTCAGTTTATCCAAAAACGCTCATGTCTGATTTGTTTTCCGTAACGCCTACCAAGCCGCTGGCTGAAGCCTTGCGTCCGGCCACGCTGGACGAGGTGATCGGACAAACCCATCTGCTGGGGCCGGGTAAGCCTTTGCGTTTGGCGTTTGATTCCGGTCAGCCACATTCGATGATTTTATGGGGGCCGCCGGGGGTGGGCAAAACCACCCTGGCGCGTTTAACCGCCAACGCGTTTGCCTGTGAGTTTATTGCCCTGTCGGCGGTGTTTTCTGGCGTTAAGGATATCCGCGCGGCCATGGAGCAAGCCGAGCAATACCTGGCGCAGGGCAAGCGCACCATTTTATTTGTTGATGAAATCCACCGCTTCAACAAAGCCCAGCAAGACGCGCTGCTGCCGTATGCAGAAAGTGGCTTGATAACTTTCATCGGTGCCACGACTGAGAATCCATCGTTTGAAGTGAACTCGGCGCTGCTGTCGCGTGCGCAAGTCTATGTTTTGAAGTCCCTGACAGATGATGAGTTGAAGCTGCTACTGAAACGGGCCCATGAAAACGCGCTTGATGGCCTTGTGTTTGATGATCTGGCGGTTGATACCATCATTGGCTATGCCGATGGCGATGCCAGAAGATTTTTGAACCTGCTGGAACAATGCAAAACGGCTGCTGGTGCTGCCGGGGTGCAGAAGATTGATGCTGATTTCATCCAGAATGCGTTAACGCTCAATTCAAGGCGTTTTGATAAGGGGGGGGACAACTTCTATGACCAGATTTCGGCCTTGCACAAGTCGGTTCGTGGTTCCCATCCTGATGCGGCGCTCTACTGGCTGACAAGAATGTTGGATGGTGGCGCTGATCCTCGTTATCTTTCAAGAAGAATTGTTAGGATGGCTTGGGAAGACATCGGTCTGGCTGATCCACGTGCCATGCAGATTGCCAACGACGCAGCACTGACCTTTGAACGCCTGGGTAGCCCGGAAGGTGAATTGGCACTTGGCCAAGCTGTAATTTATCTGGCAGTTGCTGCCAAGAGCAATGCGGGTTACAACGCATACAATCAGGCACGTGCTTTCGTGAAGCAGGACAAAAGCCGTGAAGTGCCTGTTCATCTGCGCAATGCGCCGACCAAACTGATGAAAGAACTCGGCCACGGCCACGCCTACCGCTACGCGCATGACGAGCCGCACGGCTACGCAGCGGGCGAAACTTATTTTCCCGAAGGCATCAAAGCACCCGGATGGTATCAACCCGTGGCGCGTGGGCTGGAGAGCAAAATCGCGGAAAAAATGGCGTTTTTGCGACAACTTGATGAAGATGCGCAATAAACAAACCTGACGGCCAGCCGTTTATCTTCCCAATAATGCAGTTCGTCGTGTGCTGCTCGTCTTGCATCTGGAAAACAACTATCATGGATGTTGGTTTTTATTTCAGGCTGGTTGACTTATGCACACCAGTTTGCTTAAAGAAGAAGGCAAGACAATCAGATGACGGGTAATGCGGGCGCTTTTTTAGTATGACAGCGTACAATGGATTCCAATCCGCCTGATTGAACGGTAAAGTTATTTAATCATGTAATCGGAAAATAACATGTTCAATAAAAAACAATTCTCTGCTTCAGTACTGGGTGTTTCGCTGTTAGGGGCGATCATGAGTAATCTGGCCAATGCACAGATTGCACAAACGCCGCTGTTTTTGGGCGAGTCGCCATTCCCCAATATTATGTTTACGCTGGATAACTCCGACTCCATGGGCCTTGAATCGATGCCCGATGGTGTTGGCTGCGTTGACGTGGAGGCATTTTTGAGTGCCAAATCCTATACTGGCACAACGGTGTGCCCCAGGGGCCGCAATGTGAGCGAGATTCTTCTCAGAAAGATGCGTTCGGTTAGTTATAACAAGATTTTTTATGATCCGAATATTCTTTATCTGCCATGGCAAAAGGCGAATACCGCACTGTACCCTCAGTCTGCGCCCAATTCTGCGCTACGTGACGCCAGAGCGCCCGATACCGCTGCCAACCGGGTGAATTTAATTGACCCCGACACCAATTCTCAAAAGAGGTTTATTGCCTTTTACTACGATTATACGGGAACCACGCCCGCTGATATCGATAATGTAAATAAGTATACCCTTCGCAAGATTGATTCCAATTGGGTCGGTGGCACCAAAAATCCTGACCGGACCGATTGTGCTGGTACGGTATGCACCTGGCAGGAGGAGCAGAATAATTTCGCCAATTGGTTTACTTATTATCGCAAACGAACCTTCAGTGCGATTGCCGGTGTGTCGCAAGCGTTTAATCCTCTGGATGGCAAGCAACGCGTGGGTTATGCCAAGATTCATCTCACCAATGCCGATACAAATACCATCGATGGCCTTCCTAACCGTGTTATCGTGAAGGGGGTGCGGCGCTTCCTCGGTGCGGATCGGGCTGCATTTTATGATCAATTATTTGCCAATGAGGGGACCATCAATGGTACGCCATTGCTGCAAGCGATCGATCAAGTGGGACAATACTTTAGCCGCGACGATGCGAAAGGCCCATGGTCCGATAATCCGGGTGGAGCAAGAACCTTACCCGACTCCAGTTGCCGTAAATCCTTCCATATATTAATGACTGATGGTTTTTGGAATGGGGCTGCGCCGACCACAGCGGGTATCAGTAATGCTGAAAATGTGGATGGCCCGACGATTCCTAATCCAAAGGGAAGGGCGTATACTTATCGGCCTGCTGCCAGTCCGGGGTATTACAATTCTGGTTTTGATAATACCTTGTCCAATGTGGCGATGTATTATTGGAATCATGACTTGCGGCCCGATCTGGAGAATAATGTGCCGGCCAACACGGCTGATCCGGCTTTTTGGCAGCACGTTGTGCAATATACGGTGGGTTTGGGCGTGAATGGCACCCTTACCTTTCCAACCGATGACGCAGCCTTAAGAACTGGTACGCTGCATTGGCCTGATGGTGCCCGAGCCAGAGTTGATGACTTATGGCATGCCGCCGTGAATGGCCGTGGTAGTTATTTCAGCGCGCAAAATCCAAAAGTCTTTCGTGAGAGTTTGAGTCGTGCCTTGGCCCAAATTAATATTGAAAGCGCGGCAGCCAGCAGTGTGGCGCTGAATTTCGATCAGACTGGCGGAGCCGATACCTTTTCTTTCATTCCCGGGTTTGAGTCTGGCACCTGGGTCGGGCATTTGACGGCACAGGCTGTGAATGCCACGGGTGACATCAGCACAGGCACGCCGCGCTGGCGTGCCGAGGCCGTGTTGCCAGCACCTGCGGCACGCAATATTGTGACGCATAATTTTACGGCCGCATCCAAGGGGCCGTTTCAGTATGCGAATTTGACGGGAACACAAAGAGCGGCCGTCAATGCGGATATTGTTGACTACCTGCGCGGTAGTGCGGCCAAGGAAAATAATAATAATGGCCCATTCCGCAATCGTGTTGATAAAGATGGCGCGCCGAACAAGTTGGGCGATATTGCCAATTCCGCGCCAATTTATGTCCACAAGCTCGATAATGGCTATAGCGCCATGCCGGGTTATCGCAGTTTCGTCGCGAGCAAGGCCAATCGCAATCCCATGGTGTATGTGGGCGCGAATGATGGCATGTTGCACGGTTTTGATGCCGCCACCGGGGTCGAGACCTTTGCCTTTGTCCCGGCTTCAGTGTACCCATTCCTGAGCTCATTGAGCTCCCCCGGTTACGTGCACCATTACTTTGTGGATGGTCAATTGAACGAAGGGGATGCGTATAATGGTACAGCCTGGCGTACCTTGTTAGCTGGCTCGACTGGTGCGGGTGCGCGCAGCGTATTTATGCTCGATGTCACCAATCCGGGCACAGTCGCCGCACCCGCTTTGTCGGGAACAAATATATTGTGGGAATTAAGCGGCGATGTTGGCCCCGCGCCCGAGGCTGACCTGGGCAATATGCTCGCCAGAACCGAAGTGGTGCGTTTGCGTGATGGCCG
>JBKJLF010000030.1:0-21706 GCA_046597185.1 Burkholderiaceae bacterium
CCCTGTTTCCCGTTTAACTGCATCCATGAACAAGATGCATGCACCAAAACCCGCCTATTGTAGCGGCAAGCGCAGCAAACAACAAGTTGATTTCATCCTCAACCGAGCACCCCGGCCATTTCATCCCATAGCGTGGTAGGCGTTTCAGGCATCAAACCCAAGCCCCACAAATCCCAATTTTTACCTTCATTCACACGCACTTCGGCAAAACCCGCATCCAGTAATGCTTCGCCCAGTGTGGTTGCCGTGAAACCAGAACGATGCGCCATAAAATGCAAACCCTGTTTCAAGGAAGCCTGATGCCCGAAGATCATATCCAGTGGCGTGATCACGCCCACTTCGGCCTGATACAGCGGGCGATTCAGGTTATCGGCCAAAATATGTTTGGCAATGGCGCGCATATCGGGCAAATTCAGCAACAAAAAACCTGTTGGTTTTAAGACACGTAAAAATTCTGCCAGTGCCAACGGCACTTCATAGCTGTTTAAATGTTCCAAATTATGTGAAGACCAAATGGCATCGGCGCAGGCATCGGGCAAGACGCTTAAATCGGTCATGCTGACGACAATATCGGGATTGACGTTGGGGTCAATATCGAGCCGGACTTCTTTCCACTTGGCTTGCCGAAAACAAATCGGCAAGCGCTGATAATTGGCGCGACCACAGCCAACATGCAATAAAAGGTGGGTTGGCGCAGTGACTACCTCAGTGACTGCCTCAGTGACTAACTCAGTGACTAACTCAGGGGCATCGATTACAGGATTCATGATTCTTCTCTGGTTTCATTACTAACAAGATCGGCCAAACGTGGAGCGCGTCGCCGTGGCGGCAAGGCCAAACCACTAAAAACATGGCTGTGCGGGTCCAAATTCAAACTGGGGTGATATGCCGGATCATGCAACAAAACATGGCCCCAGCGCAGCCGCAACTGTTCAATTTCACGCTGCGCGCGGGCGCGCTTTTGCGGCGTGTCTTCCTGACCACGGCTGGCAGACTCGGCATGCAATAATTTGGCATGCGGCGTCCAGATAATCGCCTGACCGCGTGCGCGCAGGCGCAAGCACAAATCAACATCGTTAAACGCCACCGGGAAAGCATGCTCATCCATGCCGCCCAATGCCAGATAATCGGCCCGGCGCATGAGCAAACAGGCGGCGGTGACACCGCTCACTTGCATGGTCAATTGATTACGCCCGTGATCGCCCCAATCGGCATCGGACAGCAAATTGCCATAGTGCGCCGCAACATTACCAACGCCCAGCACAATACCGCCATGTTGCACCATTTGATTAGGCCACAATAATTTGGCCCCCACCGCGCCCACATGAGGCTGGATTAAATGGCTCAACATTTCTTGGAGCCAGCCATGATGCAAAGCCTGAATATCATTATTGATCAACCCAATAACTTCGCCCTTGGCGGCGGCGACTGCCAGGTTGTTGATCCGCGCAAAATTAAATACGCCTGGTGCCGGTAAAACGGTGATGCCCTGTTTTTGTAGCTTGCGAAAATAAGTGTGGGTTGCGCTTTCTGATGAACCGTTATCGACGACGATGATTTCCAGATTCGGGTAATCGGTAAATTGCAAAATACTGTCAATACATTGTTTCAACATCGCTGCTTGATCGCGGGTTGGAATAATCAAGCTCACTTGCGGCACCTGATCCGCAGATACCGAATGCGCCAAACGCACCATGCGTCGGGCACAACATTCTTGATCTTGCGCCGCCATTGGTTGCAACTGCGCGCCCGGCTCCAGCCGCGCCAGCGCGGCAGCCGCTGCATGATGGCGCTCAAGCCGTTCTGACTCACTCAATGGCGTTTGATAGCGGTATACAACATGGGGCACATGAACAATGGCAGGATGAGCGTGCGCTGGTAATTGCGCCAATAATTGCGCTAACACCTGCCACGACAAGGCCGCCGCATTGGCAGGAAAGGATTGTGAGCGGGACAAAACCGCTTCGACCAAATCACGTTTCATCAACATCAATTCCAGCACATAATCACTAGCCAGAGCGTATTCATAATTCCAGGCGGGCTTAAACCAGGGGCGCAAACTGCCCGCCAAGTCGGTCTCGCTATCCCCGTACACAATGGCAGCGCTGCCTGCTTGGTGCGTAGCGCACGTCAAGGCATGGGCAGGCAGCGTATCGCCTGCGCGCACGCATGCCAACCACTGCGCACCACTGGCCAAGGCGGCTTTGAGCGAAGCTTCAAAACCGACCGCTTTTTTGGCGCGTCCGCGCGGGAAAATTTGTACCTCCACGCCCTCTTGCTGCTGCAAACTTTGCACCGTTACACCGATCAAATCGGCTGCGCCACTGATGACAAGCGCAACCCGGGGAAGTTCGGCGGTCGAATCCGGCAGATCGGGTGGAAATTGTTGCGCCCAGCCTGGATAATGATCCCATCCCACGCTGTGCGGAATAAATTTTTGATAACTTTGCAATACGTTACGCAACAAGGAGAACTCTGAACCATCCGGGACCAAGGTTTGAATCGGGTCGAGGTTGCAACACACCTGCACCGGGCTGCCAGTCAGTGGCAAACCAGACTCATCGACCACCGCCACTTCATGCAGCGCACCATCGGCCAAAATCAAAGGTAAATCCAAAACAAAGCCGTGCTTACCCAATTGTTGCGCCCGTAGGGCCGGGTGTTCCAAATTTGCCAGTGACTGCGCGACGGGTTTGCCCGCAATCAATGCGCTTAGCGTGAGCTGTTTGGTCGGCTGCAATGGATCAATTACCCAACCATGCAAACGCAAACCGCCATCACCAAATACCAGGCTCAAGGCCTCCCGTGGTGGAGGTGGTGCTGCGGAGTCACCCAACTGCAAACTGCCAGACAAGACAAAGTCGATATTGGCAATGCGCGCGGCGAGCAGTCCTTCCCGCTTACCTTGCCCCAGGTCGATCACAAAACCATGGCAAACATCCGCGCACGATTCATTAATCGCACTCACACCAGCTCGTGCCACGTCCGCCACCACGGTGCCAAAGGGCAAACCATTCAAACAGGCTTCGACCACCACCCGCGCCTGTGGCTGCTGCGAATTGAAGGCCCATCCATAGGCCAAATGACCATGAATTCCTTCCAACCTGCCTTGCCAATTGGTCGGCTTGGCCTTGCGCTGTGCTTGAGTTGCCATGAATCCCTGTTTTTCTTTCAAATAAGCGCAGGTGCGCATTGTTTCGTGTTATTAATCAATTGTTCCAGGCAGTCGGCGATATCAAAGCCATCGCTCACCTCATAATACGGTAAATCCGCATGTTTCCATTTGCCGGGTTCTGCCAATACGCCGATGCAGGCGCATAAACCGATCAAAGTAAGATCAGAAAGCAAGGGGTTGACAGCCGAATTATGCGGTAAATGATCAACCACACCGGTATGCCACAGCGCTTCGGTAATATCGCCGCAAATTAAAAGCCGCAAACTGATCTCGCTTTGACTCGCCAGATAGCGGGCCAAAGCCAGAACAGGCACGGCCATGGGCGAGTCGGCGTCAAACTGCCAGACCGCCAAACGCGGACATTGCGCAGGCAAACTGGCGGGCATAAATTGCTGCGGGGCCAGTTCTTGCGCTTGCAACCAGGCCTTGGCTGGTGCAGGCGCAGATGCAAGAATGGATTGCTGTTCAATACTGGCACGGTAAGCCTGGCGCACAGCAGACAAACCATCTTTGATGATGAATTTCTCGTAATCAGGATAAAAATCAGGGTAGCGTGCCGTCAAAACTACGCGATTTTGCCGCACCCGTAATACCTTTTCCACACCAAATGAAACCCCGCCAATATGGGCAACAAATACCTGGCTTGCCAGGTGATGGCGATAACCGACCGCACTGGCGCGCAAGCACCAATCGACTTCTTCGCCATAACCACGACCAAAAGCGGCACCATCGAGTGCGCCAATTTCTTGTATTACGCTGCACCGCAACATCATGGTGAAACCACAGCACACCGGGATGTCGATATCGGGCAAGGCCAAAGCGGCGGCAACCTGATTAAGCGCGGTCAACTGCGCCATATTCGGCGCGTTTGCCGCCTGCGCAATGCGCGGGAAGCTACTGATCTCGCCATTATTTGACCATGGCGTCACCGAAGCCAAGTCCGCTGCCGCATACAGGCTATCGCGCAAACGGTCGATCCACGCTCCCTGCACCAGGGTGTCGGCATTGAGCAAAACCACATCATTGTTTTGCACTTGCTGCAAACCACGGTTAACACTTTCAACAAAACCAAGATTGTGTCGATTGCGCAGCAAGATGCATTGCTCGCGCTGTGCCAATTGATCCAACCAGGCCGATAAGGCACGTTCCGGGCTGGCGTCATCGACCACGATCAGGCGCGCCGGGCATTGATTTTCGGCCATGCTTTGTAGCACGCTCATCAGGCAAGCTTGCACCTCGGGCATGCCACGATACACGGGCACAATGATATCCACACCCGGTGGCGGCTTGGGCAAGTTAACAGACTTAGCAGACTTAGCAGACTTGGCAGGTTTGCCAGGGTCGCCAGCTTTGGCGTGTTTGAGCGTATCAGGGAAAATCAAAGGCGAGCCTTGGAATAAGCCGCCATCTTGCAGAATCAGTGAAAAAATCCGCCCTTGAGCCGGGCGCGGCAGCATCAGGGTGCCTTGATTGAGCACGGCCACCGTGGTATTGCCATACTCATCGGTCAGCGTGATATCGGCACTAATCGGCGCGCCATTCAAAGCAAACACCTGACCACAGATACGCTCATCATCCAACCAGCAAGCAGCGATGGTGCCTGCACCCGCTTGTTGCAGCAAGCCCAGCAATGAGGCTTCATTACCAGCTTGACAGCGCCCTGGCAACAACACAGCACCCAACTCACGCACTTTTTGATGCGCTTGTATTTGCAGCCAATAGCTCAATAAGGCCTCTTGCAAGCTGGCGTCTTGCGGGTCACGCATCCAGGCTTGATACCACGCTTTGGCAGCCAAAGAAGGGTGGCAGCCTTGTAGCAACTTGGCCCGTAAGATGGCGGGTAAGCTGGATTTTCGAGCAGAACGGCACACCGCCTCCACCGCCCACAAGGCGTCGGCATGCCAACCCGCCTGCAATGCAGCGAGCGCATGGCTGAGTAAGGCTTCCTGCCGCCCGGCAGAACCACACCACGAATAAAAAGGAAAGGGGGCCGTAGCCCCCTCAACATGCTTCATGCAGATACTTTAGATAATGTTATTAATAATCATTACCGAACCCACCACCTGTGCTTCTTGATTTGGTGCAGTATGCGTCACATTTTGAATTGCGATATTAGCAAAGTCAGTAATCAAATCTGCCCTGGTCCTACCATTTGTGATCTGACTCTGCCAGTAAGCCACGCCAGCATCTTCACCAGCACGATTAAAGGTATTTTGATACAGACTCTGAATAAACGCTGTATCATTCTCGCCAGCGTGCTTGGTCGCAAATTCGGTAGAAGCTGCAAAGAAAGTGGCAACCTGTTTCAGCGTAGCACCCGCTTTAACCGCATCAAACCAGTAATCGAGACCGCCTGCTTCCGCATCACGCCCAAATGCGGTGTGATACAAGGTGGCAACCGAACCTTCAACCGAATTCTTGGCAAATATCAGCGCATTGCCATTATCCAGTTGAACATATTGGATTTTAGAAATATCGGTGGTTTTGTGCGTCGTCATATTAGTAACAATGGCATGGCCATTATTTGCCGTGACCGTGTAGTTGGCGGCATTACCCGCCAGCTTGACCACAGCGTAATCACCGCTACCGCCAACAAGGGTACTGTTACCCAAACCAGCTTCAATCGTATCAACACCACCGCCCGCTTGCACCGAGCTATCGCCACTACCCAAAACAATGCTGGTATTTTTAGCATCGGCAACGATAATCTTGTCATTACCGGCACTACCCACCACCACGCGATCAACATGACTTTGATTGCTGGAAGCGGTCGTCACACCATCGCTAATCGTTGAATTCACACCGCCACGGCCTTGGAAAATCACCACTGATGCATTGGTGTTAGTCAGATTGGCAGTCACTTTGAAGGCCGATGGATCGACCAATACCACTTCCGCCCCCGCGCCCACCGTGACATTACCATTTGCACCAGGACGAGCTGCGGTAAAGGTGACCATTGTGTCATTGGTCGTGGTGGTCAAAGCCAAAATATTGGCAATGGTCGCATCCGAAAACACCGTCGGGTTCGCAACCTGCAACGCCGTCGTTACCGTACTTACATCGCTATCATACATAATTGTTTCTCCTATCTAAAACGCTCATTCAGGGGCTGGGAAATATCGCCAAGAGCAATTTCAAGCACTGCCAACTTCGCAGCGTACTAAGTTACTTTTTTTGCTGTTCGTGTGCCAGCTTTTTTACTCTCACCGCCTACCTTACTCTTTTCAACTGCCACTTCTTTCGTTTTAAAAACCTTGGTTCGACTTGATTCATTCCATGGATTGGCGGCTTTGCCTGCACTCCTGGGTGCGGCACGCAAACTGAGCGCGGTTAAATGCTCCACCCCGCTGGGGCCGCCCAATGGCATGCCGGAGGCAACCAGCAAAGCAAACCCGCCAGAAAAATAGGCCGAACCTTCAAGTTGAAATTTTGCGGCATTCGGGCCAACCAGAGCGAACGTGACTTCCGTAATGCGCTTGGCCTCACCTCGTGTCCCACAGAAATTACCGGACTTGGTTAAAGGCATGGCTCCCACACCTTCTACCGCAATGCTATAGGCCAGATCAACCCCTTCAGGGCGATCTGGCCACATGATTTGAAAGCCTTCTACCCGGTTCGCGCTATGCGGGTCACCCAGGGTTTGGCCGGAAACGGCGACCACATCTCCCTTTTTTTCCACATGACCGATAATGGAGATGCCTGTTGCAGGTATTTCAATAGGCTTGGCGGCATCCACCATATTCGCCGATTGCGCCGAACCCGCCACCGCGTCAAGCGCAATTTGATCGATTTTAATAACCGGTGCAACCCCGGGTTGCGCCATAAAGCCCGCAACCAGGATTTCTACCGGGCCATCGGTAATGAGCAAGACCAAACAATCTGCGCCATCACGCAGCACCGCACCCTGAGTGCGGGGTGTGCCCAATACTTGCATTTTTCCACTGCCATTGGGGCCACGAGATACCGTTAAAGCGTCCGCCCCGGTTTTAGGGTGGCGCAAGATATACATGCCCGGCTGCATAAGAATAAGTGAAGTAGAAATTTCCATGTGCAAAATATATTATTTACATTAAAAGTTAAATTGTTGCAAGATTTTTTCAGATACTTCTGAAGTCCGCGATGATTATCCAGTTGATACCAACAACGAGCAATTCAACTTCTATCGCCAATAGTAAAGATACCCCATTTTTTTAATTACGTCCTCAAAAAACGCAGAAACCACACAATTAACCGTGTTATTTTTTGCCCAACTGCGTCAAAAACAACAACCTAATGCTGCACCACAACAAAAATCCACCAATTAGCCGCCACGGCTATTGTTCACGCCTTGCCTTCAACTTTTGCTTGATGTTGGACATGACCCCATTGGCCGCTTGCTCACCGGCCAAAATTGCCAGATTTCGCCCCTGGAAATCGTTCGCTTTCATTTTAGCCAAATCTGGCGAGATAACAATATCGGCATTTTTTAACTCGTGCGTATTGATGCTTTGCCCCATGATGGCAAAGGTTTGTAGCAAGACTTCGAGCGAGCTGGAGGTGGCTTGCACTTCAGGGTGAACCGAAATATTGACGGCAATCACAAAATCAGCGCCCATTTCACGGGCAAACTGCACGGGCACCGGAGAAACCAGCCCCCCATCGACGTAATTTTGCTCGCCAATTTTGGTGGGTTGAAATACGCCCGGCACCGAAGATGAGGCGCGCACTGCAATACCGGTATTACCGCGCCTGAATAGAATGGGTGCACCGGATTGCAAATTGGTGGCCACCGCGCCAAAGGGCAGCTTCATTTTTTCTATCGGCATCTGCCCCACCGCTTTATTCACATAGTTTTGCAGGGCTTCCCCCTTTAAAACGCCAGAGGCTTTGGCAAAAAACGGCACGGTCCAGTCGGTAATACCTGCTTCATCCATTTCAATGGCCATTTTTTGCAGGGCGAATCCGTTATTTCCCGCTGCATACAAGGCACCCACCACACTGCCGGCACTGGTGCCAACCACGATATCGGGCACAATGCCTTGCGCTTCCAACACTTTAATCACGCCAATATGGGCAAAGCCTCGCGCGGCCCCGCCACCCAGCACCAGGCCAATTTTAACCGGGCGCACCACCTTGGCAGGTGCCACTACGACCGACGTTGGGGTGGGTTGAACGGGTGCGGGGGTTTGACAGGCTGACAGCGCCAAACAAGCCAAAATACCGCCGCCCAAGCCAATGACCGTGCTAGAAAATAGGCGATAAGATATACGGGCAGCAAACATCAGGCAAAACTCAATCCAAAGAAAGGCCTATTGTACTCCCATATCCGCTGCATTACAGCAAATACCTGACATTTATCTGACATTTATCTGACATTTATCTGACTAATTCAGACTTCTTTCATTGCCCAGTCCAAACTGCGCGGGAAACGTGCGGTAAATATGCTACCCTTGCCCGGTTCGGACTCGATCACCAAGCTGGCACCATGACGTATCAACACATGTTTGACAATCGCCAAACCCAAACCGGTGCCCTGGGTATCGCGCGAGCGTCCCTTATCGACCCGGTAAAAGCGCTCAGTCAGGCGCGAAATATGTTCGGGCCGGATGCCGATACCGCTGTCTTGCACCGAAAATTCGAGATAGTCGGGGCAGGCTTTCCAACTAATCTCAATCACCCCGCCTGCGGGAGTATAGCGCACCGCATTCGAGGCCAAATTACCAAAGGCACTGAGTAACTCTTCACTGCTACCAGCTAAATCAATCTCTTCCACACGCGAATTGATTTGATGCTGCCCTACCGACAAGGCACGCGCATCATCGGTCACTTGCGCCACCAAAGTTCGCATCATCACCCGTTCAGAACGTAGCGGGTAATCGACCGACTCCAGTCGCGATAAGGTCAACATATCCTGCACCAGACTTTGCATGCGCTGCGCCTGTTCGCTCATCAGCTTCAAATGCCCGTGGCGGGTAGCTTCATCGAGCTTGGCATCACTCAGGGCGATTTCCAAAAAACCCACCACCACGGTCAAAGGGGTGCGCAATTCATGCGAGGCATTGGCGATAAAGTCGCGCCGCATCATGTCGATGCGATTGGCTTCGGTAGCATCATGCGTGACCACAATCTGGCGACGATTTTCGAAGGGGATAATTTGCACAATCAATTTGCGATTGCGGTGGGTGAACATCAACGGTTGCTCATAGCGCCCAAGGATAATGTAGTCGATAAATTCCGGCGCACGCACCAAATTTGTGACACGCATGCCGCCATCGCGCTCCATGCTTAAGCCCAAATGCTTTTCGGCGGCAGGATTACACCACTCCAAAAACAATACATCGTCCAGAATCGCCACGCCATCGGGCAGCAGATGCATGGCCTGACGAAAACGCGCCAGCCATTCGGTTAATTCAGTTTCATTTTTTTCATCCAGACGGCGCAAGCGATACAGGCGCGAAAAAATATCGGCCCAGGCACCGCTGCCATTGGGTAAATTATCACTTTTCGGGTATTCCAGCCAATTGGCCAAGCGGTGCAAATAGTGCAATTGCACGATAATAATCAGGAATAAAAGCAATACCGTGAGTACCAGACTGGTCAATAATCCCCATTTCCACCACACCAGGGCCGCCCCCAACGCGAGCAGCGCGCCACGCAGGACATTGGGAATCCAAAACAGAAGGCCGGGGTTCATCGCACTACGGTTTTTCAGACAGCATATAGCCCACACTGCGCACGGTTTTGATCAAATGCTCAGCTTCTTTCAAGGCTTTGCGCAAGCGCAAAACATGAACGTCCACGGTGCGCTCTTCAATCGCAACATGGTCGCCCCACACTTTATCGAGCAATTGGCTACGCGAATACACGCGCTCGGGATGGGCCATAAAAAACTTTAGCAGCTTAAATTCGGCATGGCCGATTTCAATTTTGCGGCTATCCAGCGCCACCGAGCAGCTTACCGGGTCCAGCGTGACGGGGCCAATCGCCATCACGGTTTGCGCATGCTCCGGGCTTTTGCGGCGTAACAGGGCGCGCACCCTGGCATTGAGTTCACGCGGTGAAAACGGCTTGGTTACGTAGTCGTCCGCACCTTGATTGAGGCCGGCGATTTTGTCTTCTTCCATACTCTTGGCGGTGAGCATGATGATGGGGATGTCTTGAAACTGGCGATCCGCGCGGATGCGTGAGAGCAGGCGCAAGCCGCTTTGATCGGGCAGCATCCAGTCGAGCAAAATCATATGCGGCCGCCGCTCCTGCAAAAATTGCCAGGCATCGGCCACATTGTGTACTGCGCGGATGGTCCAACCGGGTTCTTTCAAAGAGAATGTCACCAGCTCAACAATGGCTGGCTCATCTTCCACTATCAAAATCGTCGTATTATCGGATGCCATGATATTCAAAAATGCGTGTGACTGGTTAGACTACGGGGTCAGGCTGCTGCATCAGTCTGCGGTACAGATTGTCGATTGCTGGAATGGCGTATGTCTTTGCCTTCCACCACAAAAATCACATATTCGGCGATATTTTTTGCATGGTCACCCACCCGCTCGATGGATTTGGCGGCCCACAAGGTTTCCAGCGCGGCGGAAATGGTGCGCGGGTCTTCCATCATAAAGGTGATTAAATTGCGCATCACCGAGCGAAACTCATGATCAATCACTTTGTCTTGCAAAATGAGCTGGCGTGCCTGATCGGCGTCGAGCCGGGCAAAGGCATCGAGTGCGCCATGCAGCAATTCATTGGCCCCGTTGGCAATCCCTCGCACCATCTCGTGGCTATCAATACTGACATTGCCGCGCTCAACCAAATTCCTGCCGCAACGCGCCACTTTGGTCGCTTCATCACCAATACGTTCCAGATCGGTGATCACTTTCACGGTTGCCATCACGGTGCGTAAATCATTGGCCGCCGGTTGGCGTTTGACGATTAAATTACGGCAAGCTTCATCGAGCACCAGTTCGAGTTGATTCACTTGCTCGTCGGACTTCATAATCTGCTCGGCGCGCTCGACGTTGGCAATGCGCAAACATGAAACGGCGTCCAGAAAATGGGTTTCCACCAGGCCTCCCATCAACAATACCCGTGAGCGTATCGATTCCAGATCCAAATCATACTGCTTTGACGAATGTTCTCCTGTCATATCACTCTTCTTTCATTTTCTTTCATTTGATTCAAGGGCAATCAGCGCTTAGCCAAAGCGACCTGTAATATAGTCTTGTGTTTGCTTCTTGCCCGGATTGAGGAAGATTTGATTGGTTTCACCAAATTCGACCATTTCGCCCAAATACATATAGGCGGTGTAATCGGAGCAGCGCGCTGCCTGTTGCATATTGTGTGTGACGATAATAATGGTGTAGTCTTGCTTGAGTTCACCGATCAATTCTTCAATTTTCACAGTAGAAATCGGGTCCAGCGCCGAAGTCGGCTCGTCCAGCAATAATACTTCCGGTTTAACGGCAACACCACGCGCAATACACAGCCTTTGTTGCTGGCCGCCGGACAAACTCAAACCACTCTTGCTCAATTTATCTTTCACTTCATCCCATAAGGCCGCCTTACGCAAAGCCCATTCCACCCGCTCATCCATTGCCCCCTTGGAGAGTTTGTCATACAGACGCACGCCAAAGGCAATGTTATCGTACACCGACATCGGAAACGGTGTGGGCTTTTGAAACACCATACCAATTTTGGCGCGCAACAAATTCACGTCCTGAGCCGGATCGAGAATATTATTGCCCTGAAACAAAATCTTACCCTCAGCCCGTTGTCCCGGATACAAATCATACATCCGGTTAAAGGTGCGCAACAAAGTCGATTTGCCGCAACCGGAGGGGCCAATAAAGGCAGTGACTTTTTTATGGTAAAGCGATAAATTAATATTGCTAAGACTCTGAACTTTACCATAAAAGAAGTTCAAATTTGTAGTTTCTATAATTGCATGCATCGGTCTACCATTAAAAAAGACGGAAATTACCCCAATTGCCAACACCTCAGTGTGCTGCTCAGTGTGTATTACTCAGTGCGTACTGGTTTGACGGAACACGGTACGCGATAAAATATTCACTGCCAACACGCCCAGGGTGACCAACAAAGCACCACCCCAAGCCAGATTACGCCAATTATCATAAGGACTCATGGCAAATTGGTTGATCACGACGGGTAAATTGGCCATCGGCGCATTCATATTGGTGCTAAAAAACTGATTATTCAAAGCGGTAAACAAGAGCGGTGCGGTTTCGCCGGAAATACGCGCTACCGCCAGCAATACGCCGGTGACGACGCCAGCTTTAACGGCCCGCAAACGTATCATTAACGCCACTTTCCAGCGCGGCGCACCCAAGGCAAAAGCGGCTTCGAGCAAGGTATTGGGCACTAATTTGAGCATATTATCGGTGCTGCGCACAATCACCGGCAAAGCAATCAAACCCAAGGCGATACTGCCAGCCCAGCCAGAGAAATGACCCGCCCGGAACACATAAAATGCCCAGACAAACAGCCCAATCACAATCGAAGGGGCCGACAACATGATATCGGTCACGAAACGGGTGCTGCGACCGAGCCAGGTCTTATCGCCGTACTCGGCCAAATAGATGCCCGTCAAGATACCAAACGGGGTGGTAATGGCAGTAGACAAGGTCACCAACATGGCGGTGCCAACAATCGCATTCATTAGGCCGCCGCCCTCAGTGCCGGGTGCAGGTGTGTTTTGCGTGAAGAAAGTCACATTCAAAGCACCCAAGCCCTTACTAAACAAGACAAATAAAATCCAAAACAAGAACGACAGGCCAATCGCCATCGCCAACACGGAAGCGATCATACCCAATCGATGCCAAATCAGGCGGCGGCGATATACCGGATTCATGCTTGCGTTGTTACTCGTGCTCATCAGATCTTCCCTTCTTTACGTACCATACCAATCAACATCAACTTGGCTGCCGATAGAATCGTAAAGGTAATCACAAATAAAATCAGGCCCAAAGCAAATAAAGAAGAAATATGCAACGGCGAGGAAGCTTCGGCAAATTCATTGGCCAAGGTGGAAGCGATACTGCTACCAGGCGAGAACACCGACCACGACAGGCGGTAAGCATTACCAATCACAAACGTCACGGCCATGGTTTCGCCCAGTGCGCGCCCCAAGCCCAACATAATACCGCCCACCACACCTGTTTTAGTATATGGCAGCACCACTTTACAAATCACTTCCCAACGGGTACAGCCCAAACCATAGGCCGATTCTTTTAACACCGCCGGTACCACTTCAAATACGTCGCGCATGACTGAGGCGATGAAAGGAATAATCATGACCGCCAAAATAATGCCCGCAGTCAGCAAGCCAATACCCATGGTCGGGCCGGAAAACAATTGCCCCAACACGGGTAACTTACCCAGGGTGTTTTTTAGCGCAGGCTGTAAATATTCGGCTGCCAGCGGGGCAAACACAAACAAACCCCACATGCCATAAATAATACTCGGCACCCCGGCCAACAATTCAACTGCGGTGCCCATCGCACGGCGCAAGGGAACCGGGCAAATTTCAGTCAAAAACAAGGCAATGCCAAAACTGACCGGGCAAGCAATCAGCAAGGCAATAAAAGAAGTGATCAAGGTGCCGGAGATCGCGATCATGGCACCAAATTTATCGTTGGCCGGGTCCCAATCGACGGTGGTGATAAAACCCGGCCCGAAGGTTTTGAGCGCGGGCCAGGCACCATGCGTCAATGCCGCCAAAATACCAAACAAAATCGCCAGCACCAAGGCCGCAAACAACATCGTGACTTTATGAAACACCCAGTCATGGCGGCGTTGGCGGCGCATGGTGGAGCCTAGCCGCCGAATTTCAAATTCATCGGTGGCCTGGCTGGCATCAAGTGTCGTAGTGGAATTCATGATGTCTGGCTCAATTCTCGGTTCTGTACACAAGTCATTACCAGATGGCCTTGCCGCTGGCATCTTTAATATTGGCTTTCCACGAATCTTGCACCAGTTTCACCAAAGTGGGTGGCAAGGCGACATATTCCAGTTCAGTCGCCATGGCACCGCCTTTTTGGAGGGCCCAATCAAAAAACTTCAATACTTCTTTGCCTTTGGCGGCATCGGCCTGGGCTTTATACATCAGGATGAACGAGGCACCGGTGATAGGCCAGCTTTTTTTACCGGCTTGATCGGTCAACACCACGGCAAAACCGGGGGTTTTGGCCCAATCCGCATGGTCGGCGGCGGCTTTAAAATTTTCATCATCCGGTTCCACCCACTGGCCATCGGCGTTTTTCAACTGGGTGTATTCCATTTTGTTTTTCTTGGCAAAAGCATATTCCACGTAACCAATCGCACCCTTAATGCTCTTGACATTGGTGGCCACGCCATCATTACCTTTACCGCCTACCCCAACAGGCCACTTCACGGTGGTTGCAGCACCGATTTTGGTTTTAAATTCAGGCGAGGTCTTACTCAAGTAATCGGTAAACAAGAAGGTGGTGCCGGAACCATCCGAGCGTTGCACCACGGTAATATCATCGGCGGGCAATTTCACGCCGGGGTTTAAGCTGACGATTTCAGGCGCATTCCATTTGGTGATTTTACCCATATACACATCGGCCACTACCTGGCCGGTCAGGCGCAATTGGCCCGGTTTTACGCCGTCCAGATTCACCACAGGCACCACACCACCAATCACGGCAGGGAATTGGGTCAAGCCAGCGGCATCCAGTTCATCCACTTTCAAAGGCATATCAGAGGCACCAAAATCCACGGTTTTTGCCTTGATTTGCTTGATACCACCGCCCGAGCCAATCGCCTGGTAGTTCAAACCATTGCCCGTTGTGGCTTTATAAGCTTCGGCCCACTTGGAATAAATCGGGGCCGGGAAGGTTGCGCCTGCACCGGTCATATCGGCAGCAAGGGCCGACGAACTTACCACCCCCGTTACCACCCCCGTTACCACACCCGTCATGACGGTCAGGGCTGACTTCAACATCAATGTATTTTTCACAAGCACTCCTATCAGGTAAAATCAATGTCCCGAACTGTACCGCGCGAATATGACAGCTTCATGACAGACCTCAAACGCAACACGGTAACGTGTCATAAATGGCGTATTGATTCCTGATTTATGTCATATTTGGGAAAACTTGTGAAACAATTGCCAAAAAATAACTTATACTTTCTCTTTTTCATGTCATAATTCTGTCATATTTGCCAAGGGTATTGAAAATATTCATTTCCGCGATACAATATCAATTACTGCGTTTTTGATACGGATGAATTATGCGATCAACCGAAGCTGCAAACATTTTTTTAGACCGGGAATTGTCTTTACTCGCGTTCAACAAACGCGTATTGGCCCAGGCAGAAGATCCGAAAATCCCTTTGTTTGAACGCTTACGCTACTTGTGCATCATGAGTAGCAACCTTGATGAGTTTTTTGAAGTGCGGGTAGCCAGTTTGTTGGCGCGCAGTGCAAGCCAGGGCGGCGCATCCGAAGACCTTGCGCTGGGCGCATCGCTGGAGCGCGTCAGCGGCGAATGCCACCATCTGGTAGCACGGCAATACAGCGTATTAAATAATGAAATTTTGCCCGCTTTAGCCACCAATGGCATCCGCTTGTTGCGCAATCGCGACCGAACCGAAGCCCAGCGCGCCTGGGTCAAGGCCTATTTTGAAAACGAAGTGCGCCCCTTGCTGACCCCCATCGGGCTGGACCCGGCCCACCCTTTTCCCCAGGTGGTGAATAAAAGTTTGAATTTTATCGTCTCGCTGTCGGGCAAAGATGCGTTTGGGCGCGGCACCGCCGTTGCCATTGTTAAAGTGCCGCGTGTTTTACCCAGGGTGATACGCATACCGGATGAATTATGTCACCACGGCCAGGCGTATTGCCTGCTGTCATCGGTTATCCATGCGCACATGGGCGAATTATTCCTTGGGCGTGAAGTGATTGGCTATTCGCAATTTCGCGTCACGCGTGACAGCGATTTATGGGTCGATGAAGAAGAAGTGAAAAATCTGCGCCAGGCCTTGAAGGGCGAATTGCAAGGCCGCCATTACGGCGTGGCCGTGCGGCTGGAAGTGGCGCATAACTGCCCGGACTTTTTATCCGACTTTTTACTCGATCAATTTGAACTCGACGCCACCCGCCTGTACGCGGTGAATGGCCCGGTCAATCTGGTGCGCTTATCGGCATTAATTGATCAAAGCAAACAACCCAATTTGCGTTTCCCGGCATTCACCCCCGGTTTTGCACTAAAAAATACCCAGGGCGATATTTTTACCCAATTGAAAAAACAGGATATTTTATTGCACCACCCGTTTCAATCATTTCAAACCGTCACCGACTTTATCCGCCTGGCCGCCAACGACCCCGATGTGGTGGCCATCAAACAAACCATTTACCGCACCGGCATTCATTCCGATTTAATGGATAGCCTGATCAAAGCCTCGCATGCGGGTAAAGAAGTGACGGTGATTTTGGAATTAATGGCACGCTTTGACGAAGAAGCCAATATTAACTGGGCTGATAGGCTGGAACAAGCGGGCGCGCAAGTGGTGTACGGCGTGGTCGGTTTAAAAACCCATGCCAAGCAAGCGCTGGTGATACGGCGCGAAGCCGAAGGCTTGCGCATGTATGCCCACCTTGGCACGGGTAACTACCACCCCACCACCACCAAACTCTATACCGATTTTGGCTTGCTTACTGCCAACCGGGAACTGACGCTGGATGTGAATGAAGTGTTTATTCACCTGACCAGCCTGACCAAGCCGAAAAAAATGAATCATCTTTGGCTGGCACCGTTTTCCTTGCAAAGTGAAATCATCAAAGCCATACGCAATGAAGCCAAAATCGCGAAATTGGGCCGCCCCGGTTATATCATTGCCAAAATGAATGCCCTGGTCGATGAATCGGTGATTCGCGCGCTCTACGGTGCCTCCAAAGATGGGGTCAAGATTGATTTACTCATACGCGGTGCCTGTTCGCTCAAACCGGGAGTGATCGGTTTATCAGAAAACATCCGGGTGCGCGCCACCATTGACCGCTTCCTGGAACATACCCGCATCTATTATTTCCGCAATGATTTACAGCACAATGTGTATCTGGCCAGTGCCGACTGGATGAGCCGCAATCTGTTCCGCCGCATCGAAGTGGCTTTTCCGGTTCTGGATAAAACACTCAAGCGGCGCGTGATTAATGAGGGTTTGAACCCGTATTTAAAAGACAATCAAAACACCTGGGAACTCGATTCCAACGGCCACTACCAACGCCGTAAAACCCGTGGTGCGCCCTTTAACGCACAGCAATCCCTGCTGCAATTGCTCTGCATTCCACCCAGTGAAGGCACTTAAATGGATTTACTTTTATGGCGGCATGCCGAAGCCGAATACGGCCCGCCGGATATGGAGCGTGCCTTAACGCCCAAAGGTCGGCGTCAGGCGCAAAAAATGGGCCAATGGCTGGCGCGCACGCTGCCCGAATCGTGCCGTATTTTGGTTAGCCCGGCCAAGCGCGCCTTGCAAACCGCCGATGCCTTGGGGCGGCCGTATAAGGTTGTGCCGGAAATTGCACCCGATGCCAGTGCGGCGCAAGTGCTGCTGGCGTGCCAGTGGCCGCAGCGCAAAGAACCGGTGTTAATCGTCGGGCACCAACCCACTCTGGGCCAGGTGGCGGCCCTGTTACTGTCGGGAGACGAGCAAGACTGGCATATCCGCAAAGCCAATGTCTGGTGGATTAGTCAGCGCAATAAAGAGGAAAAAAATCTGGATGACGAAAGCGCCACCCATCTGAAGTTGGCATTGGGGCCGGATTTGGTGAGTAAGTGATCAAACTAAGTGATCAACGTGAAATTGGCAAGAATTTTTTCAAAGCCAAAATAACATGATGACTGGCCAGGGGTTTATCGAGCAAACCATCGGAACCCGCTTCGCGCGCGCGCTCACGGTCGTACACAAAGGGTTTGCCAACCAAAAAGATGACCACGGTTTGGCTCATGGAATTCATTTGCTTGACAGCAACACAAAGTCGGTAGGGATCAATATCAGGGATGGAGGTATTAATCATCACCACCGCCACAGGCCGATGGCCGCACACATCAATGACGGCATCTTCGTTATCGACCCACTCCACCGAAATCCCGAAACGCGCCATCAATTCACCCAGGCGATTGGCAAACTCACCGTTTTTATCGACGATTAATACGCCACCCCGAGTCGGTGCGCGGCGCATTTTGATGTAATCGGCCGGGTCAGTCAAATCGATATCGAGCCGTTCACTACGGCGGCGATTGGGTATGCCAAACAATTCGGAAGCAATCGACAGACGTGACAAGACATCGGCGCGTTTTTCAATCAAACCTGCCAGGGTCGTGAATACCAATTCCCAACTGATTGGACGCGGCAAGCAAGCGTAAGGCAGTTTGGCCATAGGATTGCCCAATAACAAGGCCGGGCGGGCATCGCTGGGGCCGTAGGCCGACAATTGCGCCAGGGCTTTTAAATCATCCGCATTGACGATGAAAATATCCGGCTCTTGTAAGCTATCTTCAGACAGACAAAAATAAGCATGACCGCGCTCTTGTTCCAATTCAAAATAATCGCGAAACAAGTCCAGTTCCGAATCGGAAAAGCCCAAAAGACGCACGGCAAAGGGGAAGTGTGTAGGTTGCATATTCCAATCAATCAAAAGCGCACAGCCAGTGCTTATACCAGGATCATTGCCGTAGTCTACAAAATATTTCTACGAATCACCACTGAAAATTCATTTTTGGCTCGATTTATTCCCGTCAAGAACAAAATGACACAAAAAAAACACCACGAAACCAATCAGAACGTCAAATTCTCATAGCATTTTATCAGTGAATGACGAATCAAATCCATCTGATCGTGTGCCCGTTCCGCATCGCCCCACATTGATGGATGTGGACAGCGTGGCTGAAGTGGCCGGGGTGGTTGGCAGTGTGCTACATTAGCGTTTCTGATTTATTTTTTACTCTGGAGTGTCACATGTACTTAACCTGGTTCAACGGACAATGGCAAGAAGGCAATACCCCGATCTATGGGGCCATGGATCACAGTTTATGGCTCGGTTCTTCCGTCTTTGATGGAGCACGCTCCATCGCTGGCAAGACGCCCGACTTACGTCTGCATCTACAACGAGTGATCAATTCCGCCAAAAGTTTGGGCTTGAGATGCCCTTACAGCGTCGATGAAATGTTTGCACTGTGTCAGGAGGGGATCAAGCAATTTCCACCGGATGCCGAGCTGTATATTCGGCCCTTGGTATTTGGCACGGAGGGCTTATTGATTGCCGTGCCGGAAAAATCCGGCTTTGCGCTCACGCTGTTTGATGCGACCCTGCCCGGAATGACGGGTTTTTCTGCCTGCAGCACCGATTTGCGCCGCCCCGACCCGCGCTTTGCCCCAACCGATGCCAAAGCCTCATGCCTGTACGCCAACAGCTCGCGCGTACTGCGCGAAGCCCAGGAAAAGGGCTTTGACAATGCCGTGATGTGCGACCACGAAGGCCATGTGGCCGAATTTGCCACAGCCAATCTGTTTTTTGTCAGTGAAGCGGGCGATCTGGTCACGCCAGTTCCCAATGGCACGTTTTTATCCGGCATCACGCGCGCGCGGGTGATTGCGCTGTTGGCCGAAGCGGGTATTACGGTGGTGGAACGTAGCGTATTGCCAGAAGAATTGCTCAGTGCCAAAGAAATCTTCAACACGGGCAATTACGGCAAAGTCACGCCTTGCATTCGCTATTTGGACCGACCGTTGCCAGTTGGCCCGATGGCAAGCCGGGCGCGTGAGTTGTATATGGCGTTTATGGCCGGGTAGTTGTATCCGGAACTCGGGTGGTAAGCACTCATATTGATGGGGCTTACTGGCGCTTGAAGCTGGCTTGAAAGCTGCTGCTTTGGCTGTTATTGGTTTGACCACCCTGTGGGGGAACCACGCCCGTGTTGGCGTTGTTGTCGGGCTTGGTGTCGGGCTTGGCACCATCACCGATTCCGTTATCAGCGGCAAACTTGGCCAAGCCTTGCTGTACCAGATCATAGGTTTTATCGATATTACTGGCCACTTCGCCATTCAGCACTTTTAAGCCTTGCAAAATATCCTTGGCTTCACCAAAGCCTTTTTCGATGCCACCTTTAATGGTATCGAGAAACTTACTGGCGGCAGCGTCTTCGGAGAGTTCGGGGTTTTGCTTTTTAAAGGCTTCGAAAAACCCGGTCGAGAGGGAAACGATGCGCTCGGCGGTCGCTTCGGGGCTGTTGTCTTGCCCAGCGGCGTTTTGAATGGCGTTTTCACCAAACTGGGGCGCGAGTTGTTCATTAATACCAGTAATGGCGGACTTTAATACCAGCGCCAGCGGTTCATTGCCCGCATTGACGGTAATGGAGGACTGTAAAATCGAACTATTAAGTTGCGCCGCCGCCTGGGTGCGCGCATTGGCGGGTGCGTCCCCGCTGTCTTTGGTCGCGCCGGCCTTGGTGGTATTGCCTGCACTTGCCTCATTGGCAGCATTATAAACTGGCAAATCTGCCAGGCGATTGGTAGAACCGGAGACTGGAATCGACATGGCAAGCTCCCAAAAGGTAAGTAGTCTTAAAGATTATCGGCAAGAAACACCCAAACTAAAGCGCGCATACCGCACATTGCTCAATCAATCATGGCACAATGCACACTTTACCATTCTTTATCCAGGCGCAATGGCTACCGCTTCCAACTCCGCTGCACAGCACTCCGCATCGTACACCGAATCTAATACCGCATCGTATACATTCTTGTGGCACGATTACGAAACCTTTGGTGCCAATGCCAGGCGCGACCGCCCGGCCCAGTTTGCCGCCATTCGCACCGATGCGCAGTTAAATGAAATCGGCCAGCCCATCATGCAATACTGCCAACCCGCGCCCGACTTTTTGCCCGAGCCACAGGCTTGCCTGATTACTGGCATCACACCACAAACTTGTTTGGAACAAGGCGTGCCGGAATACCAGTTTGCCCGGGAAATCGAACAAGCCTTCAGCGCCAGCGGCACCATCGGCGTGGGTTACAACACGATACGCTTTGATGATGAAATTACCCGCTTCATGTTTTGGCGCAATTTAATCGACCCGTATGCGCGCGAATGGCAAAACCAGTGTGGCCGCTGGGATATTCTCGATTTGGTGCGCACCGCGCACGCCCTGCGCCCGGAAGGCATCATCTGGCCAACGCGCGACGATGGCCAACCCAGCTTCAAGCTCGAACACCTGTGCGCCGCCAATGGCATCGGCCATGAGAGCGCGCATGATGCGCTCTCGGACGTGCGCGCCACCATTGCACTGGCGCGCCTGATCCGCGAGAAGCAACCGCGCCTGTTTGATTTTTGCTTTGATTTGCACAAAAAAGACAAAGTGGCGCAAGAACTGGGGCTGCATTTGACCATGGCCGAACGCAAACCGGTGCTGCATGTATCGGGCATGTTCCCGACCCAACACGGTTGCCTGGCGCTGGTGTGGCCGCTGGCGCAGCACCCGCGCAACAAAAACGAAGTGATTGTCTGGGATTGCCGTTATG
>JBKJLF010000085.1:0-13685 GCA_046597185.1 Burkholderiaceae bacterium
CCGCGCATTAAAACCGATATGCCAGAGCACTGTACAGTGTCGTGGCATTGCGCCGCTGCACCAAGGGGCTGTTGGCGGCACTGCCCTGCAAGCGGGTCAGCTTGAGCGAAGAAGTCAGCAGCCAGGATGAGTTCAAGGCCACATTCCAGTTCACGCCGAGATGAATATCCTTCACGCCGGCATCGGCTTGATACGCTTTGAGCGCCAATCCTGCGGGGACGCCAAAATACGCCTGGTTATACGCCTGGTTATACGCCTGATTGCCCCACACCAGGCCCACCGCCAAAGCAATGCTGGCATGCGGCAGAGTAAAGGTATATTGCAACTCCGGCGCAAACTGTAAGCCTGTGCGCTGCTTTCCCGCGCCATACAGCAAACTGTTTTTCCAGCGCACATTGGACGCTAAGGCATGGTGATAAAAGCCGCCAAGCAACAAGCGGCCGGGTATCGTTTCCAGGTCAGCCAAACGGTTGCCATCGTTGGCATTGGGAACCGCAATATTACTACCGTCGCCCGGCCCCACCACACTGGTACGGCTGCCATTTACGCTACGCCCTTCCTGCAATACCAGCAAGGGGCCATATTCTTGCGTAGCCTGTTCCGACAGATGCCAACCCAATTGATTGCCCGAGACAAAAAAACCATTGGACGTTTGCACTTGCAGCACGCCCAACGCATGCCGCCGCGTATGCCCGGCCCCTTCATACGCGGCTTGCGAAATCAGCCCCAGGCCCAGATACATATCACGGCTGCCGTCGGGCATCAAATTACGTGCAGGCGTTTGCGCCCAGGCACTGCTGCCAGGCAGCAAGCAGTCAAATAGCAGGCAGCCAAGCAGCATCCGTAGCGGCTTGGTGCCAGAGTAGCAATGAGAGAGGATATGCATTTTTCCCAGAAAAGAGTGGCGTAATGCCGACTATTTTACCGCAGGTGCGATGCTAAACTTGTCATTGGCAAATTCGACGGCATCGTTACTGCGCTCAATTTCCAGCAACAGTGCCGGGCTGGTAATACTCTGGGTACACACATTGCCAGGTTCAGGCAGGATATCGACATGGCTCACTCTGATCACCTTCATCACCGGATTCACCGCATTCACCCGCTCCACTTGTGGCGCGGCGATACCAAAACATCCGTTCGGTTTATTCCCGGAAAACACCGCCACCACCATCTTGCGGGAAAAGTCTACGCTCGGCAACACCGGGGGCAGGGATTGCTTGCCGGTATGTTGCGCCCACAAACTGGCCCAGGCATTGCTATCTTTAATCACCAGATTTTGCGCCAATTGTACCCCCGAATAATTGGCTGCATCCAGCACCCGGTAGCTTAAACTGGTTCCGGTTTGCAGCGCTGTCACGCTGTGGGATGCGCCCAAACCAAGGGTTGCGCTATTGCGATTGGCGGTGATGGTGGCAAACAGGCTGCGGAATTGCTCATCGCAATTGGAACGTGGACCGGCGATGCTATCGGCTTCCGAGCACAGGATTTCATTGGGCGTTGCGCCATACAACACTCTGGCATAGGAGGCGTCGGCACAACTGCCCGCCGTATCCTGAAACACATATTGATTATCGATCATATAAAAACGATTTTGCTGATCGGCGCAAGTCTGATTTTTGGCAAACTCGAAAAAAGTACTGGCATTGGCAGGTGCGCGGCTAGGTGGCGCGCCATTACTGGCGCTACCACTGATACCGCTACCACCACCACAGGCCATAATTGCACCTGTGGATGCCAATGCCAGCAAACGAGAGGCCTTTTGATAAATCTTCATGATAATCCTTAAAATTAAACGGTGAATGATGCTGCTTGCAAATGCTTGCAGAAGTTTGCCAGTGAGTGGAAGCTGTTCTGCATCAAAGTATGGAGCCATGATAAACAGTTGATGCGGCGCAGTCTGCCGTGAAGTTTCGCGAAATTGTCATGAAATTGTACAATTGCGCGCCGGATTGGCCGGGTTTCGGTTTTTTCAGCACGACTTCTTATAAAATGCGGCTCAAGGAAAACCCGTTTTCCTGGAATCGTTTTTTTATTTATTAAATCGTTTTTAAAATTGCACTTATGATCACGTGGTTGAGGTAGAATACGGCGCTTAAGTGGCTTGAATTTTCCCAACAATCCCCGGATGAAATTTTATTTTATGGACTATAAAAATATATTAAATAGCGCAAAACTTGCTTCAATAGTGTGTTTTTGTTGGTTTTTATCTGGCTGCGCGAGCATACCTGAAACCATAGCCAAAAGTCGCTGGGAAGGCCACCCTGTCAGGGAAGCTTTAGTAAAATGGGGGAGGCCCAATTTAAGAATCGCACCTGCCGGAGATGGAGCGACCCTTTATGAATGGGCATTTGACAAGGACTACGCTTACACTGCATACGTAGGGTCCGATACCCGTAATGATGTCACAACAAATTTTTATGAGCGGCGACTTGCCACCGCCGCATGCAGGCTATCAATCACCGCCAACGCCAGTGGGATTATTACAAACTTTGTAACTACGCAAAGTAATGGGGGGTGTGCTGATTTCTACTGGGGGGCAAAATTTCCTTCACCGGATGAGGAAACATCTGCCAATGGCAAAATCCTGGATGAAAACCTGCGGAAAATTAAGCGGATTAATGAAAGGTATAAGATGGTTTGCGCCAAGCCGGAATATGCTGTAATTTTCAAACAACCGCCATGTGATACCGTATGGATAACGACAGCTATATCAAAATCAATCAATATATTAAATCCCACACGCGAGCAAAGAGCAAAGCTTTTGAAATGGGGCGACGAAATGTACGTCATCGTAAACGAGTATAGGGAATTTTTTAGCAGTACCGGGAGTAAAGAAGACAAGCAAATGATTGACCTTATTGCCAGAACGAATCCGTCCAAGGAAAAACCCAATTCACAGGCGCAATGGGCCTATATAGGGAATTGGGCGGCCTTCGCGAAATCCGAAGCAGAGATGCTGGCCAGCTATGGCGGCAGAACTTATGGCGAATACAAAAAATAGCCTGCCAGGCTGATCGACAAGGCGCGGACTGCTGCCGCGCTTGATGAGCGATCCGGGGCGGGGCGTCCGACAATTGTGCCATTGCGCGCCGGATTGATCGGGTTTCGGTTTTTTCAGCACAACTTCTTATAAAATGCGGCTCAAGGAGAACCCGTTTCCCATGAATCGTCTTTTTTTTCGCTTTTTTTTGTTGGTGATGCTATCGATTACGCTGGCCACCTTCATTGTCTACGCCGCCATCAGTTGGTTGTTTGGTGATCCGCTGGAACAAAACGCCGCGCGCCAGGCCGCCCCGCACATTTTTTTGCTGGAACAATATATCGACCGTGCCCCCAAGGACGAATGGTTGGCGCGCCTGAACAAGGTGCGCGAGGTGTCGCCGATCCAACTCGAACTGCTACCGCTGGCGCAGGCACGCGCCATGCTCGGCACGCGCCAGCAAGCGCGCCTGCAACAGGGCGCGGTGGTGCTGGACAGCGCACGCAAGGCGTTTTTCCGGCGCGTGGATTTGCAGGGCCGCCATTATGTGGGCAGCGAAGAGGATGTGGTATATGCCCACGGTTTGCCGATTGATGACGCGCTGGCGCTGAAAACCGAAGCCTTACGCTTTGTGATTGTGGCGCTGGCTTTATTGATTCCGATTGCACTATGGTCACGCGCGCACTGGCGCGGCTTGCAAACTTTGTCGAGCGTGGCCGATGCGGTGGGCCAAGGCAATCTGGCTGCACGCGCCCAGATTGGCCCGCGCGCCAGCATTTACCCGCTGGCGCAGCATATCAACCAGATGGCGGGGCGCATTGCCAGCCTGCTGGGGGCGCAAAAAAGCTTGCTGCATGCGGTATCGCACGAATTACGCACCCCGATTGCGCGGCTGGAATTTGGCATGGAATTGTTGCGCGACGCTGCCGCCAACCCAAAACTGGAACAGCGCATTGATGCCATGCAAGCCGATTTGGCCGAACTCAATAGTTTGGTGAATGAATTATTACGCATGGCCAAACTGGACAACCAGGGGAAATTGGCCATGCAAGCCTTTGATTTGGGCGCGATACTGCAAGGCTGTTGCGACGCGCTGGCGCATCAGATGGATGCTACGCCCATCAGCGTGGCATGCGCTTGCCAGTACGCCATGGGCGATGAGCGCCTGCTGGCGCGCGCGCTGAGCAATGTGCTGGGCAATGCGCGCAAATATGCGGCCACGCAAATCCACCTGAGTGCGCAGCAAGATGCCAACGGATATATCGAGATCAAAATTGAAGATGACGGCCCCGGCATACCGCAAGCGGAATGGGAGCGCGTGTTTGAACCGTTTTACCGGCTTGACCGCAGCCGCGACCGCAATACCGGCGGCTTTGGTTTGGGCCTGGCGATTGCGCGGCAGGCGCTGGTTTTACATGGCGGTACGGTCACGCTGGAACATGGCAGTATGGCAGGTGCGTGTTTTGTATTGCGCTGGCCGGGAGTTATCCCACCATGAAGCAACTATCCGGAAATTCCGGATAGTTCAAGTGTTCGGCAATCGGGAGCTTGGGCTGGTCGCGATTTTACAGTTTTTCCCCTAACAACCCGCCCTAAAAAATTGACTATCCAACTCATACTTACGCTTGTTGTAAGCCTCCGCCTCCGCATGGCTGCCCCCCTTACGCTGCAAGCTAATGGTATATAAAATCTCTTCCCACAACCTTGCACACATCTTTGCCATTTATGACGCCCCCTATTAAGAAATGTCACCCACTACAAACAAATTTGATTGCGCCCACCCTGCTTGGCTTCATACAACTTGGCATCGGCGCGTAAAAACAGTTCATTTTCACTCTTGCACTCAGGGTAAGCCGCCACGCCGCCGCTAAAGCTAAAATGTTTGATTTCACCCGGTGCCACTTCAAACTCAATCTCACCAAACGCCAGCCGCATTTCATCGAGCTTTTGTTTGCCTTGCTCCAAGGTGCAATCCCAAAACAGGCAAACGAATTCTTCCCCGCCAAAGCGACTGAGCAAATCCTGCTCGCCCACATAACTGGAGAGCACCATCGACAAGCGCTTGATGACGATATCGCCAAAATAATGGCCCCAGGTATCGTTAATGGTTTTAAATTTATCGATATCGATCACGCCAAAAGCCAAAGGCCGTACCGATGCCTCCGAGGAGGCTACCCGAATCAATTCTTGTGCATGATGCTGTAAGCCGATTTTATTGAGCAAACCGGTGGCCCGATCCCGACTGATCAGATTTTTACTGACCCGGATTTTGCCAATCCGGTTCAGTAAATGGCGCGTCAAGACGCCACTGTCATTCACTTGCAACACATCATCAAAGCCACTGCCAAAAGCGCGCCGCTCCAGATCGGCATCATGCTGCCTTAGCAATAAAATAATCTCTCGGCTCGGGTCGGCTTCAATGTTTTTGCTAATCACCCGCGCGATGGCTTCGGTGCCAATGTATTCAGCTTGCTCGATAACAACAATATCAGGCTGAATTTTTTTCACCAAGCGGTGCAAGGTGGTGGCGTCGGTATGGCGCACGAATTCAACCCGGTTGTCACGCAACATTTCAATATCAAAATGCTCGCCCACACCCAAATAAGCCACGCGGCTCACTTCACTGCGCTTTTGCCGCGCAAACAAATTAAACAGTTTATCAATCAAGACATCATTGGCGATCGGCTTTTGCGCATATGCCAAACAATTATTATCCACCAGCATTTGCTGCAGCAAAAAACGCACGCCTTGGCGCTCGGTTTGCAAATACACATAATGATGCTGCTGCGGCAGGGCTTGTAATAAATCATTCAACATCAAGGTTTTTTTACGCTGATGTTGCAACTCTTCTTGAATATTAGCCAACACATCCAGATCGATTACAAACAGACAGGACGAGTCCGCTTCTTTGGCTGCAGCCACAAAGCCCCGCATTTGATCAAAAAATTGAATATCAAAGTCGTAGCGATGCGCGCATTGCAACAATTCAGCGCGCTGATCTTTGATAAAGAAGGTTTGCGCCAAAAGCAACACCCTCTTTTTATATAGTGAAACGTCGAGCGCCATAGGAGTCCTGCTCAGTATGCTGTCATGGAATGTAATAGTATGCCATGATCTTGCTTCATTGGGCTAAGTAAAAAATAGCAAGCGCAGATTTAGCTGATTTTTGCGCGCCAAAGTACGCAGAAAATGCTACCGGGGGTTCGCCATAAATCACTCAAAACCCTCACTTATACGCTATGATGAAGGCACGCATTGAGAGCGAGGTCGGGCTTATGAAAAATCATGGGGTAAAGACATTTGAGCTTGGTTCTTACGTCATGTTGCGTGCGTGGGCTGGTTTGCTACTGCTCTGCCTTGGCCAGTTCGCTTGCGCCAATCCGCTGGAAGTGGGGTCAAATATTGGCCACGAATTCACTCTGGCCCCTTATATCAGCATGCTGGAAGACCCCGGCCAACAACTCACCTTGCGCGATGTGCAAAGCCCCGCCCTCGCCAGCCGCTTTCAAACCAGCGCGGCCGCCAAGAATGGCCAGGATTTGAATTTCGGCTTCACCCGCTCGGCCTGGTGGCTGCGCTTACATTTAAAAAATACCACCGAACAAGCGCAAAGCTATTTGCTTGAAATCGCCTGGGCGCACCTGGAACAGATTCACTTTTATCAACCCGATGAAAATCAAATCTATCAATTGCAACGCGCTGGCAATGCTGTACCGTTTGTAGAATGGCCCTACCCCAACCGCTACCCGGTTTTCCCGGTAGACATGCCGGCCAGTGGCGAAAAAATCATTTATCTGCGGGTTCAAAGCGCAGATCGCATGGAAATACCCGCCACGCTGTGGACGCGCAGCCAATTTCATGCCCACGAATTGTCTGACTACATGGTGCAAGCGGGCTTTTTTGGGCTGGCCCTGGCGCTGATTATTTTTAATTTGCTCTTATATATTACCCTGCGGCGCAGAAGTTATCTGTGGTACGTCATCTATAGCAGTTGCGCCGCGCTGACTCTGGCTTGCCATACTGGCTTGGCTAACGAATTACTGCAAGCTAACGGCGGACGCTGGACCACGCTCTCCACCCAGGCTGGGCTGTCGCTCACGGCGGTGGGCTTGATACTGTTTATGCGCCGCATGCTGGACACCAAAAAACACGTGCCCCGGCTGGATCGATGGCTCAAGGTTATACTGGGCATTCACCTGATTGTTCCCGTGCTACTGACGATTTCTTTTTTTCACAGCGTGATCTTTGCCATGATATTGGATGCGGCTACGGTGTTACTGATCCTCATCACCAGCATCGCCTGCGCCCGCCTGCACCAGCGCGATGCCTGGTTTTTTGTCGCTTCGTTTGTCTTGATTGTCGCGACCATGCTGCCCTTCGTTCTGCATGCCTTTAATTTGATACCCGGCGGCGCTTTCAGCCGGGATGGGATGCAACTGGGTGCGGCGATTCAAATGCTGATTTTGGCCTGGGCGCTATTGGATCAATATTACATTATGCGGCGCGACAAGGCACAAGCCCAGGCGGCCACCTGGCAGGCGCAACAGCGCCTGGTTGAACATCTCAGATCATCCGGGGATGAACTGGAACAACGGGTTGCACAAAGGACGGCCGAATTATCGGAAAACAATACCGCCCTGCGCCATACCCATCACGAATTACAAACCATCTACCAGGCGGCCCAGACCTCACGCCAACAAGCCGAACAGGCCGAGCAACAGGCTGCGCTTTCCTTATCCGAATTACGCCAGGCCCAGGCGCAATTGGTGCAATCAGAAAAAATGGCCGCACTGGGACATTTAATCGCGGGCGTGGCCCACGAAATTAACACGCCACTGGGTGCCATCAAGTCAAGTGGGCGCAATATTGCCGACAATATGATTCAAGCCTTGCACAAGATCGCCAATTTGCACCAATCCATCGACGCACAACAATTACCCTTGTTTTTGCAATTACTCGCCTATGCCAACGCCCCCGCCCCCGCGCGCAGCACGCGCGAAGAACGCACGCTGGTACAACAAACCACGCCACTGCTCGAAGCATTAGGCGCACCCGCCGCGCGCCAACAGGCGAGCATGTTGGTGCAATTGCATGTCCACACCCATTACCAGGAATTTTTACCTTTCCTGTTAAATCACCAGGGCCGCCACATTTTGGATTGCGCCTATCAAATGAGCAATATTATCGGCAGCGCCCACAATATCAATTTGGCGGTGAGCCGGGTCGCCAAAATTATCTTTGCCTTGAAATCGTTCTCCCAATTCGACCCGGCAAGTGTCATGGAAAGCACGCATTTACACGATGGCATCGAAACGGTATTGCGCATCTATCAAAGCCAATTTGGTCAAGGTGTCCATTTGGTACGCGACTATGAAGATATTCCACCGCTACCATGCTTTGCCGACCAACTCAACCAGGTTTGGACCAATCTGATCCAAAATGCTCTGCATGCGATGAATTATCAGGGTACGATTACCATCCGCATTGCCAAACACACTGACACACAAGGCGATTTTGCCAGCATCAGCGTCAGCGATACCGGTGTGGGCATCCCAGCGGCGCTGCGCGCTAAAATTTTCGACGCTTTTTTTACCACCAAGCCCGCAGGCGAGGGGACGGGGCTTGGCCTTGACATCGTCAAGAAAATTATCGAGCAACACCATGGCCGTATCGAAGTGCATTCCGAGCCCGGACAGGGAAGCCGCTTCACCGTCTATTTACCTTACCAGCCAAGCTTGCCTGCCGATGGGAAAGCCGCATGAAGCCCCTCACCCAATTCCTGCTCAAGCTGCTGCTTTGGCTGCCAGCCATGCTAAGCGCTGGCCTTTGCCTGGCGCAAGCACCAGTTGCCAGCGTCGATTTACGCAATGACCGGGCGCAAACTCTCAACCGCTACTTTGAGGTAGTGGAAGATACCCAAGCCAATTGGAGTCTGGCCGATTTGCGCACCCCCGCTCTGGCCCGGCATTTTCGGCCAGCTTCGATGAACGACAATGGCCTCAATTTTGGCTACAACCGCTCGGCCTGGTGGTTACGCATCAAGCTGCGCAATGATAGTGGACAAACCGTGGAACGGGTAATGGAAATCGGTGAAGCCGCGCTGGGCAGTGTGCAATTTTACCAGGCCATGCCAGATGGCAGCTTTGCCGTCACCAACACCGGCAGTTCGCAACCCTTTTCCAGCCGGGTCTACCCGAATCGCCAATTCGTCTTCCCGCTGAGCCTGCCACCGCATAGCGAGCAAGAACATTATTTGCGCATACAATCACAGCATGCTTTGTTGATCAGCGCAACACTCTGGCGACCCGAGACTTTTCATCATGCGGAGCGGATTGAATATTCGCTGCAGGCCGGCTATTTTGGCATGGTGTGCGCCATGGTCTTATTCAATCTATTACTGTTTCTTGCTTTGGGTGATAGCATCTACTTATCCTATGTCGTCTTTACCATGACTTTTGCAGTGAGCATGTCACTGCGCAATGGCTTGGCAATCGAATTTCTCCCCGCTCTGATGGCATCATGGATCACCCCCATGTTAAGCCCCAGCATCTCGCTGTCCATGTGTGCATTATTGCAATTTATGCGCAGCATGCTGAATATGGCGACGCTTTTTCCGTGCCTGGATCGCCTGTGTTTGGCCATGATTGTGATGGAAGCGAGCCTGGGCATCAGCTTTTTCTTTATTTTTGATGTGGCAATACACATTAACACCCACATTCACCTTGCCGTCATACTAACGATATTTGCCATCAGCATCACTTGCGCCCGCCATCGGATACGCTCGGCCCATTATTTTCTGGCGGCATTTTCTGCCCTCCTGTTGGGCGGCATACTGGTCAGCTTGCGCGTTCTGGACTTGATACCTTCCAACGATTTTACGGCCCATGCCCTGCAATTGGGTTCGGCGCTGGAGATGTTATTACTGGCCTTTGCCTTGGCCGACCGCTTAAACCTGATTCTGAAAGAAAAGGAAGATGCGCAAATTGAAGCGCTGAGCGCGCAACAAAGCGTGCTCGACAATTTACGTTCGGCCGAAGCCTTGCTGGAACAACGGGTGGCCCAGCGTAGTCTGGCCTTGGCCGAGAGCAACCAATCGCTGGCGCAAGCCAATGAGGAACTCAATAGCGCCTATACCAATTCAGAAACGCTACGTCAGGCCGCAGAACAGGCGCGCCAGCATACCGACCAGGTCAGCCGAGATTTGCATCACGCCCAGGAACAATTGATTCAAGCAGAAAAAATGGCCGCCCTCGGACAATTAATTTACCGGGTGGCGCAAGAAATTGATGGCCCCATTAGCACCATTAAAAAAGAGGGCAAAGATTTATCTCAAGCCTTGCACTCGGCGCTGCAAGATTTGCCCGGCGTATTGCAAAGCTTAAACCCGGAACAACAATTAAAAGTTCTAGAGCTAACACAACAAAAGGAACCCGGCTTCCCCGCCATGCTGGCTGAGCATGCTGACGCAATCTTACCGATGTTAGCCTATGCCCGCACGATAGGCGTGAGTACCAAGCGCATTAATTTGGCAACTGAACGGGTCAACACAATTATCAAGTCGCTCAAGAATTTTGCCCGGTTTGATGGCAAACTGGATCAAATCGACTTACAAGCTGAAATTGACAGCTTGCTTGGTCATTTGGAAAGTGGTGCGCCGCAAAAACCCGCATCGACACAGCAACAGGGCAACTAAGCAGCACAACTAAAATGTGGCGGGCGGTGCCTGCACCGGGAAATCAATCGTAAACACCGTTCCCGCACCCACCGTGGAGGCCAGGTATAATTGGCCGCCAAGCGATTTGCGCACCAGATTTTCGACAATCGACATACCCAAACCCGTGCCGCCCTTGCCAATTTTGGTGCTAAAAAACGGCTCGCATAAACGTGCCAGATTGGCTTCCGAAATACCGATACCGTTATCAGTAAAAGTCATATGTATCATGTCGCCTTGCACGCTGGCGCAAATGGTCAGGACACCATCGGTACGTCCTTCAAAAGCGTGCAAATAGGCATTATTGACCAGATTGATTACCACCTGACCCAAGGCACCGGGCATACTGTCGAGTATCACACCCGGTGCGATCTCAATCACCACTTTGTGGGGTTCATGCCGCAAACTGGGGGCCATGGTCGCCAATATTTCATGCACCACGTGCGCCAAATCAAAAATACGTCGTTGTTCGCTGGCCTGATCGGCGGCCACTTGCTTGAAATTTTGCAATAAACTATTGGCGCGTTGCAAATTCTTTTGCAGCATATTGCCGCCATCTTGAATCGACTTTAAGAATTCATCCAGATTACTGCGCTTGAGCAAGCCTAACTCGACCGTTTTTTGAAAGCCATGCGCCAGTTCAAGTATCATTTCAGCCGTCATTAAACTGTTCCCCAGCGGGGTACTCAATTCATGCGACACACTCGCCACCAGGGTGCTGATGGTCGCCTTGGCTTCGCTACGCGTGAGTTCCTGGCGTTGATTGCGCAAGGTTTCGAGCATTTTTTCCAGCTCATCATTGAGCCGGGTCAAGGTCAGATTTTTTTGCGTCAAAGCACGCTGCTGCTGAAAAGCCAGGCAGGCCGATTTTATCGTCAGCAAAAAATCATCATTATCAAAAGGTTTTTCGAGAAAACGATACAAGTTTGCTTCGTTAATGGCGCGTTTCACCCCTTCAAATGCGCTTTGCCCGGTTAACATGATTTTGATGGTTTCCGGGCTAAGTTGATGTAGCCGGGCCAGCAGCGCGTCACCGTGCATGCCGGGCATAATGAAATCTGAAATAACCACCATTAAGGATTGGCCATTTTCGCGCAGTTCCGCTTCGATTTCCAAGGCCTCTTCAGCGTTCTCAGCAATTTCCACCACATAACCCGTGCCGAGATTACTCATCACAGTTCGTAGTGCACTACGAACTGTAGGATCATCATCCACACAAAGTATTGTTCCATCAATCATTCTCAGCTCCGGGGGAGATTAAGCTATTCATTCATTTTACAGGAATTAACGAGGTGCAAGCACGTAATTAAGCGCGTAAAAACACAACAATCGCTTATCTGGTAAAACAACACCACATTTACAGCCCAAAATGAAATCATATAAACCTATAGTGCTTTGGACATTTATACCAAATGCAAAGGCGTCAGGATTTTTTCAGGCACGGGGAAAGGCAATTCGTTTGGCATGATGATTACATAACAAAGGTACAAAGCTCACGATTATAGCGTGAGCGGCGAAATGGCGTGCGCAGTACACAGTATCTTATGGTGGCGACGAGTTAATAACACAACAAGCCATTGACAATTAACCACCTTCTCGCCTATTCTTGGGCGGTTGAAATGATTTGGCGAGCTTCAATCAACAAAGGGCAATAACTTGCCCGGTTTATATACCCGGGCAGACAACCACACTTCGAAAGAGACTTCAAATGAAACGAATTTTATCTGCCGCCGCATTGGGCTTACTCCTTTCCAGCCAAGCCATGGCTGATCAGGTTATCCCGGTCAATTACAGTTTCGACACGGGCACCGCCTGTGGCAGCTGGTGTTACCATGACCCTTCCTTGACCAAATTAACCGATGGCATCGTCGGCAATGCGGGCTGGGCTCACAATCAGGGGCAAGAATGGGCGGGTTGGGTATATCAGGCCTCGATCAATGTCAATTTCAATTTCGCCACTGCGCGCAATATTACTTCGGTTTCGATTGGCTCGACCCAGGACAGTTTAAACGATGTTGCCTTGCCTTCGTTTGACGTTTGGTCGTTTGAAGGCAACCAGTCGCTACTCAAAGGCAGCCTGAACAACCCGGCCAGTAGCGCCAACGACAACGACCCCTATAGCGCTGCACAACATCCGTTTTACACCTTATCGAACTTAAATATCCACAGCAATCAGGTACGCGTCACCGCGCGGGCCAACGGCCCCTGGATTTTTATTGATGAAGTGCAGTTCCAGGCCAGCCCCGTACCAGAACCAGAAACCTATGCGATGATGTTGGCAGGTTTGGGCGTTCTTGCTGCGCTGGCGCGGCGGCGTAAAGCTTAAGTTGTACGCTCGTCAGCCCACATGCGTGCGGGCTGACGGGTAGCGCGCCTGATGCACCAAATGGTGTCGGCCCCCAGCCACATCCTCGGCTACAAATCTTCGGTTCGAACACCCCACGCCAAGCAAACTGGTTTAGCCAAGCAGCCAGTATCGCGGTAACAGACCCTGTCAACCATCTTTCACCTCAATGAAAATTTGCGTCAATTTCAATGTGTAAATAACAGGATTAAATGATACTATGCTCAGCTTTGCTGATTAACCCATTCATCATACGAGGCGCAAATCTTCAACCGCATCGCCCGCGTGCGCGAGGCACTGGCGCGCTCAAAATCCTTAGCCGCACAGCAATTGCTGTCCATGCTTGGCAACCTGAACCTGGATATGATCATGCCGTTGCTTACGAGCATTTGCCATGACATTGGTTTATACATGGGCGGCTCGATTTTAATGGGCGGCGTGACAGGCGGCATACTGGGTTTTATGGCGGGCGGCGTGGGCGCAGTGCCCGGTGCCATTGCAGGCGGCACGCTGGGTGCGGAACTTGGCACCGCTATCATGGCTTTTTTGGGTTTGAAAGCCGTGGTGGCATATATGGTGGGAAGCTTACCCCAAGCCTTGCCTTGCTACGAGGGAGGCTTTATGGCCGCCTGGGGGCCAGGGGAAAACAC
>JBKJLF010000145.1:0-2746 GCA_046597185.1 Burkholderiaceae bacterium
CCCGACATTACTGATGCGGTAACTCACCGGTATCCGATACGAGCCGTCTGGATTCACTGACATTGCACCAACAACGATGTTTGTCACCCGCAAGTCCGGCTTGGTCGGCAGCGTAAAGGGGATTCCAGTCGCATTATTGGTTTCATTTTCTTCCGCCAACCGCCCGGCAGAGGTCGGCGCGCCATTTCCTCCCGTGACAGACGACAGCAGACATGCGCCATTGCTACAATAGGCACCTTCAGCATAATAACCAGTCAAGCCTTGCGCATCGGCCTTGATGAACAGGGTGTAATTGCCACTGCCCGTCGCCCGTCGCGTCACGAATACCGTATTGATGTCCACGCTCGCCCCAGCCGCCAGCACGGCACCAGCCCGATCATAAACACCATACAGATCAACATCGTTGTTGCTGAGCACACCGTCATTTGCCAGATATGCCCCGGCATACCAACCACCCGTAGCCGCCAAATCCCCAATATTCGTAATCCGATAACTCACCTGTATTCGATACGAACCATCCGCATTGGCCGAAATCGTCCCCACCACCACATTGCTCACCGTCAAATCCGGCTTCGTAGTCGGCGCCCTGGTAGTCAACGCAATCCCATCACTAACAAACACATTACCCGCATTCTCCGGGTCAGGCGTGCGTACCGTCAGTGGCGTTACCGCCGCGCCTGTAAAGCTGGTGCTTACTGTCAGGCTGGTATCGGAAACAAAGGTAGTGGGCAGTGACGTAGCACCAAAATAGACGACGGAATTTGCCAGAAAATGGCTGCCGCTCAAGGTAATAGTAACGGGCGTATTAATGCTGACCACCGTTGGATTAATCGCGCTTAGCGCCGGTTGCGCCCGCGTCACCAGTAAGGCCGAACTGATTTCACCCGCATCCACCAAGCCACGCATTTTGGCCGTGCCGAAAGCGGCGGCGGCATCCACACTGACGGTCAAACTGACACGGGTGTCGCTGCCGCCCGGTAAAATCTGTGCCTGCACCCCCGCTTTATCGAAAATGGCACTGCTTAACCCATCCAACCGCGTCCCATTCAGCGTCACCGTGCTGCTACTGCCCTGCTGCACGCTGGCAGGGGTCGCCGAACTCACCACTGGCGACGCCCCGACCGATACCACACCACTACCAATTAAATAGGGAATGCCCTGTAATTCCCAGCGCACGCTGGCATGAATGTCACCCGCTGGCAGCAGCACGGCGTTGATGCCATTATCGGTAGCACTATTGCCGCCCCCGCGTAAACTGGCCGCCAGATTCTGTGCCAGTGCCGCGCCAAGGTGATTGCGGATCTGCGTGTTGTTGAGCGTGAGTGCAACATCATTCACCAACACGCCCTGACCGTGCTCAATTAACACATAAGCCAAGCTGGACGCAATGCCGCTAGCGTTGAAGCGCCAATGCCCCCAATCACCCGCCGCTGCCGTTTGGCTAAGCCGCAATTGATCAGACTGTACTTTGATAGGCGCACTTTGGGTGCCGAGGGCAGCAATCGCACCACCATTGACGGTGATGTCGGTATTGGCCCCCATATAAATTTGCGTGCCAGCCTGAATCGTCAAGACTGCACCATTTTGAACCGTGATATTGCCCGTCACCACATACGGGCCGTTGGCAGCGGCCCACGTTGCATTGCTGCCAATCGCACCCGACACCAAGGTTTGCGCATGCGCAGCCGGAACCTGCATCAGTGCCAATAGCAATAGCAATAGCAATAGCAACGGCAACGGCAATAGCACAGCCCAAAACAGCGATGCCCAATTGGTGCCTATTTCTACGATGCGATTACACGATACATTCATGATCAGTCTGACTGTTTTCTAACAAATTGATGCGCACATTATTGCCAATTGCGCGTGAATATACCCATGCGCCGTTGCTTTAATCACATTGAAATTAGCAAATTTACATGAAAAAGCAATAATTTAAACATCAATAGAAACCAATGCTATGCCACGCTCACAATGCGACGCCATTATAAGTTAAAAAAATTAAAAAGAAAAGCTTAGTTCGAAAAAAGTTTTATCATAAAAGTTTGGATTTTTGATCTTTGTTATGGTAGAAATCGAGAGAAACTATTTTTATTATCATTTAAGCACTAATTTACCCAACCGCCAGTTGACAGCGTTGACCAGAGAAGCACTTCAACATTCTTCAATACCGTTTAAACTCCTGTTGACAAGCAGATCAGGTCTTCTTATAGTGCCCACACTAGCCAACCCTACAAATAAACCATGATCGAATTTTGGATAGGCGTAGACGGCGGTGGCAGCGGCAGCGGCACCAAGTGCGGCTGCAACGCACCAACGCAGACACTGCCGCCAACCCCAGCAAACCCGCCTGGCCCACGCCTGTGCCGGGGTTCACAACCAATGGGCTGCCGATTTTCTTGCCCATAACCCCGGTTACGCTCGGCTAACAATCGACACCGATGCCTTTACCACCCTGCTTGACGCTCATTCAATGACTAACCCATGTTTAACATGTCTCCCGCCTCATACATCAAAAAACATCACTTTTCGAGTAAATATTCGGTGAACCTAGCCGGACGATGTGACTTTTTATGATGCCGCCGATAAAATCAGCGAGCATGGGTTGTTTTTGTGTCCGTGGCGACACGCGGATTGGTACTGTGATGTGGTCGTACCGTCAGCGATACGCAACTGACGGGGAAGCGATGGGCAGCCGAAGACCGCCGCTGATTCTCATCGGGTAGAATCACATGGCTGGGGCTTG
>JBKJLF010000232.1:0-25470 GCA_046597185.1 Burkholderiaceae bacterium
GTCCCCCTGCCCCTTTTTGCCGACCTTTTTCAACCTTTTATCAACCTTTTTTGCACCCAATGAGCACACTACAACGCCTATTTACTTACGCCCAGCAATACCGCAGCACCGCCATCATCGCCAGCCTGTATTCGATTTTAAATAAATTCTTCGATGTCTTGCCCGAGGTGTTAATCGGCATGGCGGTCGATGTGGTTGCCAATAAAAAGGATTCTTTCCTGGCCAAATTTGGCGTCACTGATACCATGCAACAACTGACGCTACTGGGCATTTTAACGGTCTTGATCTGGCTGGGTGAATCGCTGTTTGAGTTTTTATACCAAACCAAGTGGCGCAATCTGGCGCAGTCGCTACAACACGATTTGCGCCTGGATGCCTACCGCCATATTCAAAAACTGCCGCTGGCCTATTTCGAAAACAAGAGCACGGGCAAGCTGATGTCGATTTTAAATGATGACATCAACCAGATGGAGCGTTTTTTGAATGGTGGCATCAATAGCATTTTGCAGGTGCTGTCGTCGTCCATCATCATCGGCGCGGTGTTTTTTATGCTGGCCCCGAAACTGGCGATTATTTCTTTGTTGCCGGTGCCGATTATTTTGTACGGCACCTTCTGGTTTCAGCGCCAACTGGCCCCACGTTATGCCGAAGTACGCGAAGCGGCGGGCATTATCAACGGCCGCCTGAATAATCATTTGCTGGGTATTGCCACCATTAAGGCGTTTACGGCTGAAGCGTTTGAAGCGGAACGCATTGAGCGCGCCAGCAATGACTACCGCCAAAGCAATGCGCGCGCCATCAGGCTCTCGGCAGCGATTACGCCCGTGATCCGCATGGCGATTTTGGCCGGGTTTGTGGCCACGCTGGTGTATGGCGGCAAAATGGCTTTGTCGGGCGAAATCGGGATTGGCAGTTATTCGGTGCTGGTGTACCTGACCCAGCGCCTGCTGTGGCCATTTACCGGGCTGGCGGATATCGCTGATTTGTATCAACGCTCGATGGCCTCGATTGAACGGGTGCTGGCGCTCTTGAACAGCCCGATTACGATTGCTTACGAAGGTGAACCTATCGCCAAAGCGCGCGGCGCACTGGAATTTCAGGGCATTGAATTTGCCTACGGCGAGACTGACCCGGCGGCGGGCAAAGGCACGGCTGGCGGCGGTGGCGGTGGCGCATTGAGCATTGTGCGCAATATCAGTTTTAGCGTAGAAGCTGGCCATAGCATTGCGCTGGTGGGTAGCACCGGTTCGGGCAAGAGCACGCTGATCAAACTGTTGCTGCGCTTTTACACACCCAACAGCGGCAGCATTTTGCTGGACGGGCGCGATATTCAGGGTTTGAACCTGTCCGACTTGCGCCGCCAAATTGGTTACGTTAGCCAGGATGTGTTTTTAACCGATGGCAGCGTGTTTGAAAATATCGCCTATGCTTTACCGCAAACCAGCGTGGCCGAAGTGGAAGCCGCAGCCCGCGCCGCCGAAGCGCACGACTTCATCATGCAATTGCCGCAAGCCTACCATACCCAAATTGGTGAACGTGGGCAAAAGCTCTCGGGTGGGCAGAGGCAGCGGCTGGCACTGGCAAGGGCAATTTTAAAAGATCCGGCGATTTTATTACTCGACGAAGCCACCAGCGCGGTCGATAATGAAACCGAAGCGGCAATCCAACGCTCGTTGGAAAAAATAGCCCAAGGCCGCACCACGATTATGGTGGCACATCGGCTGTCAACGGTGCGCAATGCCGATGCCATTTACGTGATTGAGCAAGGCGAAATCAAAGAGAACGGCACGCATGAACAATTATTGGCGGCCAATGGCGTGTATGCTGCGTTATGGCGCTTGCAAACTGGTGAAAAAAGCGGCGAAAAAAACATCGAAAAAAATCCGTAAAAAAACAGGTGAATAACAGGTGAATAACAGGTAAACCATGATGACGCAAAACACAATCGACCCGGATTGCCCCTAAAACAATGACGACGACTCATTCGGCCGCTTGCCGTTTGCGCGCCAATTGGCCGATTATCTGGTCTTGCAAACCGGCCAGGAAAGTATGGTACTGGGGCTGGAAGGCGAATGGGGTAGCGGCAAATCGTGGGTGATTGAGCGGGTCAAGCGCCTCTTGTCCGAACCTGTCGATGGTGAAACGGCAGTGGTCGTCATTAATTTCAACCCGTGGTTGATGTGGTGATAATTGACAATCCGGAAAGCGCGGCCAAAATCAATCAGGTTCGCAAAAATGCGGCACAAACCCTGCGCCAGCAACGAAAGGCGGGGATACGCTAGCAAGCCAAATTCAGAATTTCACTGCACCAAATCGTACTTGGGTTTACAATGTCGCGCTTAGCCCGGTTATTTACATTGCACTGCCGCACCATTAACTGATTGAAACCATGAGCACCGATTCTGCACCTGTAAGCACCACCACCTCGGCAACCCCGTCTGCACCTGCGGCCGCACCTGCAGCCGCACCCAAAAGCAGTTTAAAAACTTTGCTGGGTCTGGCACCGTTTTTGCGCCCTTACCGCCGCCAATTCTTTTTCGCCAGCATCGCCCTGGTGATCGCCGCTTGCGCCACCCTGACCGTGCCCTACGCGTTCAAGCAAATGATCGACCTTGGCTTTGGCAATGCTAGCTCCAACGGGATTGAACATGTCGATGCGGCTTTTTTGGCGCTGTTTGGGGTCGCTACCGTGTTGGCCTTTGCCACCGCAGCCCGCTTTTACATGGTGTCGTGGCTAGGCGAACGCATTACGTCAGATATTCGCAGTGCAGTCTATGGCCATGTGGTTTTACAAAGCCCGGAATTTTTTGAAACCACCCAAAGCGGTGAAGTGCTGTCCCGCTTAACCACCGATACCACGCTGATTCAAACCGTGGTTGGCACCAGTGTTTCGATGATGTTGCGCAATATGCTATTATTTCTCGGTAGCTTGGTGATGTTGTTTTTTACCGACGCCAAATTATCGGCCACCATCATTGTCTTGCTCTGCGCAGGGGTCTTGCCGATTGTGTTTTTTGGCCGCCGCGTGCGCAAGCTTTCACGTGAATCGCAAGACCGCATCGCCGATTCTTCGGCCCTGGCAGGTGAAATTTTAAACGCCATGCCCACCGTGCAAGCGTTTACCCATGAACACCAGGAAGCCGGGCGTTTTAATCTGTCGGTGCAAGAAGCCTTTCGCACCGCCATGCGGCGCATCCGTTCGCGCTCTTTATTGACCATGTTTGCCATTTTGCTGGTATTTGGTGCGATTGTGTTCGTGCTCTGGCTGGGCGCACATGAAGTGTTGCAAGGCAAAATCAGTGGTGGCCAACTGGGTCAATTTATTTTATATGCATCGATTGTGGCTGGCTCCCTGGGCGCACTCTCGGAAGTGGCAGGCGATGTGCAACGCGCTGCGGGTGCCGCCGAGCGTTTGCTGGAATTACTCCACGTCAAATCAAAGATTCAGGCACCCGCCAATCCGCTGCCCTTGCCAAAGCGCGCCGCCAATGGGGCGCAACTCCATTTGCAAGATATTCAATTTCATTACCCGTCGCGCCCGAATCAGGCAGCCTTAGACAATATCACCCTCGACATCAAGGCTGGCGAAACGGTGGCGCTGGTGGGTTCGTCCGGTGCCGGCAAAACCACCTTGTTCCAAATGATTTTGCGCTTTTATGACCCCCAAGCAGGGACCATTTTGTTGGATGGCGTCGATATCAAACAACTCAGCTTGCATGACTTGCGCGGCGCGATTGGGATTGTGCCGCAAGACACCGTGATTTTTTCCGCCAACGCGCTGGAAAATATTCGCTATGGCAAAAGCGATGCCAGCGATGCCGAAGTGATGGCCGCCGCCAAATTGGCCGCTGCGCACGAATTTATTGAACGCCTGCCCGAGGGTTACCAATCTTTTCTGGGAGAACGCGGGGTGCGCCTCTCGGGCGGACAGCGTCAACGCATCGCCATTGCGCGCGCACTGCTGAAAAACCCGCCATTATTATTGCTCGATGAAGCCACCAGTGCACTTGATGCCGAATCAGAACGCCTGGTGCAAGGCGCACTGGAAGCGGCCATGGTGGGGCGTACCACCCTGATCATTGCCCACCGTCTGGCTACCGTCAAAAGGGCGGATCGCATTATCGTACTGGAACACGGGCAAATTGTGGAAGTTGGTAACCACGCGCAATTGGTGGCGTTGGGTGGCGTGTATGCCAAACTGGCCGCGCTACAATTTCACGCGGTATAGCTCATCGGTATAGCTTAGTGGCTTTATTGCCGCGCAAACAGGGCAAGCCATGCTTGAGGCTGCTGCTGCTGCACTTGCTGCGGCTGAGCTTGCATGCGCGTCCACACTTGCCAACACAGCTTGGCCCAGCTTGCAGCGGGCCATTGTTCTGGCGGCGGCAGCGCAATCTGTAAGTGAAACACGGCTTCTGGAATAGCGGCAGAATCACTTGCAGATTCGGCTTGGGGTTCGGCTTTGGATTGCACTTGCGCCACACTGATTTGCTGCAACACAAGCTGCATGTCGTGCAAAACAGTCAATCCGGCTTGCAATTGCTGCATGCCACGCGCAATAAACACAATCCCGCCCGGCAAAACTTGAAACCAGCGTGCAAAATCCCCTTGGCGCAATACCTCGGGTGCCGATGGCCAACGCCCACCGGGTACATCTGGCCAAATAATATAGTCACAATCGACTTCAGTCAGACAAGTGGCCGCACTCAAACTGGCGTCCGACAAATCAGCAGCACTCAAGCGCGCATGGCTTAAATTCGTCCCATTCAGGCGCGCGCCACGCAAATCAAAGCCGGATAAATCCAGCCAGGATAAATCCAGTTCCGATAAATCTTGCCCGGCAAAATTCGGATCACGACGACTGCCCTGACACAGCAAAGCCATTAATTGCGGATTGCGCAAGCGGCTATCACTAACCCATACCGGGCCGTGCCAATTGGCCCCGCGCCAGCCACACAGTGCCAAATCGGCTGCATGAAAATTCACCATGCCGATCCGGGCACCGGAAAAATCAGCCCCGCGCAAATTGCAGCCCCGAAAGCGCGTGCCCAAATTACATAAATTGCGCTCAATATAATGCCAACCCCAATGCGCCGCGCGCTCACAACTCGCCGCCACCCAATCCGCCCACCAGCTTGGGGCCAGGCCAAGTTGGGCACGGTGAAACAATGCGCCTTGCAAATTGGCCCCTGAAAAATCAACGCCGCGTAAATCGGTATCGCTAAAATCAGCGCCCAGTAAATCTTGTTCGGTAAAGTGTTGACCGCGCAAATCCTGGCCGCGAAACGAGCGCGTAAGCTGCGTGCCGGGAGATTCAGGCGTGGCTGTGGTGGCTGGCACGGTTGTATTATCAACCGGGGCTTGGCTTGGTTGACCCTGGCTAGCTTGGGCCTGGGTGTGTTGAGCCTGGGCTAGCCAAGCGTTCAAATATTGATGATCACCGCCAGGTGGCCCGCTGCGCGCGCTACGCAACTGCGCCTGCAAGCGCCGGGCATCAGCGGTTTCAAGCTGAAACAATAATGCCCCGCCCTGTTTCCGAATCGCCACCACGCGCAAACCCGCATGCTGCAGCGCATGAACCAAAGCAGCTAATTCAATCTGGGTTTGAGCGATAAATTCGATACGTTTGAGCATTAACCAAATCGACTCAGGGTTGAAAGACCAGGAGAAGTCGGCGTTTCCGGTTCATCTTTTTTCTTGTCGGAAGAAATGGGATCAAGCCCGGTCACCACATTCCCGTCTTTCCAACCAATAATGGTGGCGGACATATCATCTTTGATTTGCAAAACATGGTTACCCATGCGCACTTCGGTGCCGTAGTACACCATCTTGCCCACTTCCACCCGCGCATCTTCATCCAGCGCCAGTTTGGCTTTGATTTCCTCTAACTCGATCATGCCGCGTCCGATATCAGAAACCAATTGCGCCCGCGTTACATCCACTTTTTGCGCCAAACCACCTTCACCTTTTTTCGGGTTGACCTTGAAAAAGGCCAATAATTTTTGCACCTGATCCAATTCCTGGTGCTTGCTTTTTAAAACATTTTCTTTGGCCGCGATATCATCATCGGCATACGGGTCGTGCCCTAATTGAATCAGGGTTTTAATCCCCGCCGACGAGCCCAGGGTCAAAACCTTAATCAAATGCTTGGCGTGGCTGACGCCACCGACAATCGAGCTGACCTTATTACCCTCTTTACCAACCACGATGTCATTTAAGGCCGTCAACTCACATTGCCGCACACTGCGCTCAACAAAAATCGAATCGCCCGCTTCGATATGGGCATTTTCAATAAACATGGCCTGACATGAACCATTGCATTTGACCCGTGCGGTATCCTTTGGCAAGCCATGCGCACCGGGGCGGGCGTCACCATGTCCCACGATACCCCCATCCACTGACACATTACCGCCAGAAATAATTTCAGCTGCTTCCAGCGTACCGCGAATGATCACATCACCACTGACTTTGATGCGCATACCCGCAATCACATCGCCATTCACATGCACGGTGCCGTCAAATTCAATATTGCCAACGCTCAAATCAACTTTTTCCACATCAATGACCGGGTTCACTTTTACCCCGTGACCAATCCGGGTCGGTTGCCCGGCAATGGTGGCAACCAATAAATTCGCATCATTGGGGTGGGGTGCGGCACCGGGGTATTCGGTGGCAAAGGCTAGTTCTGGCAAGGTTGGGGCAAATGCCACATCACCTTTGATATTAATCCCATTGCTCCCCTGGATGGCGGGAAAACGCCGCATCAAACGGTCGCCCGGCCCCACGATCAGCAAATGGCTTAAGTCGCGAAACTTGACCACCGCTGTTTCATCGATATGGGATAATTCGTGTTGTTTTTCTTCCAACAGGCTTTCAAAACGGGTTTCCACCCCTTCTTTGACCTCATCACCACGCGCAATCAAGCGATGTTCGCAACGGCCGGCGGCAAGGGCGGAATCGATCTCGCCATGCAAGATGCCATGACTGATTTTAAACTGAATTAATAAATCATTGATACTGACCCGTGTTGCAGGCTTACCACCCTGGGCCGGGACAATGGTGAGGTGGGCAGCCATCCAATCGTCATCAATCGTCAATTCGATTTCGGCATCGCGGCGCTTGCCGATGAGCCAGGTAAGGACTTCTTTGGTGCTGCGGGTGGCGGCCAAAAAGGCATTCATTTGGCCGTCAAGGATTTGCAAATGCCCGTAACCGGAATCTTCCAGCACCTGCTTGAAGATGACGTGATTGGGTGGCGCATGACCATCAGGGTCAAAATTAACGTGTAAATCGCCAGTTTCGTCATTCATGACAAACCATAGCGACGGCTTATTTTCCTCCATACCAACCTCAACTCTTGTCGTTTTTATCTGCATCCGGCCAAACCAGACATTCGGATTAAACATCTGTCGCCAGCGATTTTAGCTAATCATAAACGAAAAACGGCAAGAGTCAGGAAACTAAATACATCAAAAGCAAGATCAATACAACAAAAACACACGCGATTCGCAAAAAAACCATAAACCCACTATTTTTTAGGCTCGTCACGATACAAATCTTGCCCGGCCTGATTAATTTGCCGTCGCAAATCACGGCGTTCTTCCGGTGTCAAACGGTTGGGGCGGCGACCGTCAACCTGCGCTTCACGCACAGCCTGACGCGCTTCCCGCTTTTCTTCGCGCTCGGCTTGTTTTGCCGCTTGGCGCGCAGCCCGAAGTTCGGGGTTATGTTCATGAGGGCCAGAACCCGGCCCCGCCCAAGCCGCACCCGGCAAGCACAGCCATGCGGACAGCGCCAACGCCAACATCCCCAATTTATTAACAGACCACTTGCTATTCATGATTACTTTCTCTCGCAGTGCACAAGCTTCCCCCCAACCTACCGATCCGAATTTGCCAAATCATAACAAGATACACCAGATTCAATTCGAGTTTTGTTCAATTGGAGTGTATGATGCTTTATCCGATCAGGGAAGACCATGCGGGTAAAGTTTGTAACATAATGTAATGTCCGGCCTTTTTATGTTGATTATGCTCATTACATATTCTCTATACGGCCTAAAAGCGCTACCATATCACAATCACAACCACTTACTCAAACCATCCGTGAATACTCCTACTACTCATATGGCCGCTCACCAAGCCAAAATCATGGTCGTCGATGACGACGTTCGTTTGCGCGACCTGTTGCGCCGCTATTTAAGCGAGCAGGGTTACAATGTGGTCACTGCTGAAAATGCTGTTGCCATGAATAAACTCTGGATGCGCGAGCGTTATGATTTGTTGGTGCTCGATCTCATGCTGCCAGGTGAAGATGGCTTATCGATTTGTCGCCGTTTGCGCGGTGCGGGTGACAATACCCCCATTATTATGCTCACAGCCAAAGGCGAAGATGTGGATCGCATCGTGGGCCTTGAAATGGGTGCCGATGACTATATGCCCAAGCCGTTTAATCCGCGTGAATTGGTGGCCAGGATCAGCGCTGTTTTACGCCGCAAAACGCCCGATGAACTGCCAGGCGCGCCCTCTGAAACACCACAAATGTTTGAATTTGGCCAGTTTGTGCTCGACCTCTCGACCCGCACGCTCAAGAAAAACGGTGAAACCGTGCCGCTGACCACGGGCGAATTTTCGGTGCTGAAGGTGTTTGCGCGCCACGCAAGGCAACCCCTGTCACGCGAAAAGTTAATGGAATTGGCGCGTGGCCGTGAATATGAAGTGTTTGATCGCAGTCTGGACGTGCAAATTTCGCGCCTGCGCAAATTAATTGAACCCGATTCATCTAATCCGCTCTACATTCAAACCGTCTGGGGCCTGGGTTATGTGTTTATTCCTGAAGGCCAACCGCGTTAGCGCTTGAATTATCCCTGTGCTCAAGTCTTTAAACAAATTGGCATGGCTGAAAAGTGGCTTGTTTTTGCGCACTTTCTTTCTGCTCAGCTTTTTAATTACCATAAGCCTTGGGATTTGGCTTACCAGCTATCGGATGGTGCAACGCACCCCCCAGGCCCAGCAATTGGCGGCGCAAGTGATTTCGGTGGTCACCATCACGCGCGCCGCCCTGACCCACTCCAACCCCACGATGCGCACCGAATTATTGTTCGAATTATCGAGCAATGAAGGCATCCGCATTTATCCGCTGGAAAAAACCGACCGCATCGGCCCCCTGCCCGACATTGCCCTGATGGAGCAATTGCAAGATATCGTGCGTGGCAGTCTGGGCAAAGATACCCGTTTTTCCAGCAATGTGAATGGGGTTGCCGGGTTTTGGGTGAGTTTTAAAATTGATGATGACGATGAATATTGGCTGATGCTTGAGCGCAACCGGCTGGAACGGGCCACCCGCTGGCAATGGGTCAGCTGGGCCAGCATGGTGTTGGCCTTATCGCTGATCGGTGCGGCATTAATCAGCCGCCTGATCAACTTGCCGCTCTCGCGCATCAATGCCGCCGCGCGCGCCATGGCCAAAGGCGGGGTGCCGGTGCCGCTGCCCGAAAGTGGCCCGGCTGAAATCATTGAAACCAATCGCAGCTTCAATCAAATGGTGAGTGATTTAAAACAGATGGAAGTAGACAGGGCAGTGATTTTGGCGGGGATTTCCCACGATTTACGTACCCCGCTCACCCGTATGCAATTGGAAGTGGAAATGGCCAATTTGTCGGATGCGGCGCGCGAAGGGATTCAATCCGATATTGCGCAAATGACCGCCATTATCCGGCAGTTTTTGGATTATGCCAAACCCAGCGAAACCACCCAGTCGCGGCGCATGGATTTGAGTGCGATGATTGAAGCGGGAGTGCATGAAGTGGCGCGCATCGCGGATGTGAAAGTGGCGCTATGCCAACTGCAGCAACAAGTTGAAATTATTGGCAACGAAACCGATTTGATGCGCGTATTCAATAATATTGTTGAAAACGCCAGGCGCTATGGCAAAAGTGTCGGCACCCAAACCACCGAGCTGGATATCCGCTTGTGGGTAGACCGCAAAGCCGCCCTGCCGCGCGCCATGTTGGAAATTGCTGACCACGGCAGCGGCGTACCCGAGCATGCCATGACGCAAATGCTCAAACCGTTTACCCGACTCGATAGTGCGCGTGGGCAAGCCAATGGCGCGGGTTTGGGGCTGGCGATTGTAGACCGCATCGTCGCGCGCCATGGTGGAGAATTGCATTTAAGCAATCGACAAGGTTTGGTCATCCTGATCAACCTGCCCGCTTGTCCGGCACCACGACAAAAAAAATCCTCCAGCCCGAACAGCATCATGCGCACCAGCTAAAAAAAGCCATTCTATTTATATCGCTTCCACCCGCTGCCCGGTCGCAGCCGCAAATCCCGCGCCGCGTCCCAGGTGGCATCGGTACGCCAGCCAGGCGTGGGGATTTGCAAATCCCATAAACCAATCCCCGCGCCCAAAGCTTGCACTTCGCGAATATGCGAAACCGGGTCGGTCTCACGCCCGGTTTTACCCCATTTGTCGATCCATGTCGGTTGCCCAAACAAAATTTGATCGGCGCGATAACCTGCACGCAAACCATATTGCAGTTGCCAACTGTATTTAAATAGACTCACGCCCCCTTCACACACGGGTTTATTGGGCGGGGTAAAGGTTTCTTCGCTGGATTCATAGAGATCCTGATAACCCATACTATGCAATTCATCGACTTGACCTGCCCAATCTTGCCACCAACTCATATTCGGCGCATTGTGGCACGGGCTATGATAGGTATCGATGGTGAGTAACTTGCCCCGGGCTTTGAGCAGCGCCGATAATTCTTTGACAAACACGGCATAGGGCGCACGGTCGGCTTCAAAATCGCCCTCACCTTCCAGATCCAGATCGATACCATCCAACTGGTATTTATCCATTTCGGCAATCAAAGCCTGAGTAAACAGTGCGCGATTGGTGGCAAAAGCACGCTTGGCCAAATCCCAATCCCATTTTTCACTGTTTTGTGAATTATTATAAACCGTCAATAATACTTTGATATTGCGCGCACGCGCCCAGTCGCGAAAACGCATGACCGACGCTTCACTGACCAGAGGGCCATTTTTATCGGTCGGTGCCAATACCAAACCCGTGCCATCGGATGAGGGGTTCCAAAATTGCAAACCGATGCGTGTCAAGGTTTGGCCGATTTTTGAATTGGCATGAATTCCGAATGCCGCCGCTTCCAGCGCATAGGGCGGCACCCAACCCATGACTTGTGGCGGTGGCGGCGATAGCGCTGATGGTGGCGCTGATGCTGATGCTGGCGCTGATGGTGGCACGGCAGGCTCAGCGGCAAACACCAGCTGCGCGCAAACCATGCCCGTTAGCGCCAGCGCACAAAACCGACCAAGCATATTTCCCCCTTTAAAAACTTTGATTCCACGCTTGCAGTTTCACCAATTTTACCAAGCGGTCGAGCAGTTCGCGCAATTGTGCAACAGATAATAGCTTCTTTACCCCAAACAGAGCATAGAATTCGCGCAAAAAACGACCGCGCAGCATTTCTTCCAGCCCGGCTTGATTGAGCGAATTTTCCATTACCGCATCGCGTATCCAGTTTGCCATATGCAATGCCTGCGCAGCCCAGGCTTCGCGCTCTACCTCATCCGCCTGAACCGCTGCCTCACCCAGGGCCAGCAAAAACAAGCCGTAATAAGCACTGGCATGACGCTGCCCTTGCAAAACAAGCGGAAACCCATGCACCACCCGCTGGCTCACTTGTTGTTGCAATTGGCATAGTGCATGGTATTGCTGCAAAGGCGCATCCGCTTTGGTATGCAGTTCGGTCAAACGACGCTGCACCATATCACCTAACACTTGTTGCGCATACGGGTCATCATTCATTTCCAGGCTAATTGAATTTTTCAAACCGATGCCGATGGTTTCGGCCGCATGGCGAATTTTATCTTCACTCCAGCCAGCCATTTCTGGCTCGGTAGATTTATCCCGGATATAATCGACCACATAGCTGGCCCGTTCTTGCCGCACTTGCACCGCTTTGATCAGCGGTGCCACCGAATATAATTGCAAGCCGGGCTGCAAATCGGTGGCCATTTCGATATCGCGCCGCACGCCCTGCGCCAATTCGGAGAAAAACTGTTGCCGCTGCTGATAGTGCTGTAAGCGTACCCCGGAAAATTCGGGATCATCATAAAACCAGCGCGAGGATAAAGCCAAACGCAAGCATTGGTCGAATTCACGCCAAAGCTGCAAAAATTGCTTCTGCGGTTCGGCCTGCGCCTGCAAGCTGATGCGCGCTGCGGCCAGATCGTCGCCATATTGATCGAGTTGTTCCAGCAATCGCGGCAAACGCTGGCAATGACTGCCAAGCGAGGCATATAAATCCTGAAGATCTTCTTGATCATAGATTTTTGCCGCTTCCAACTCGCTGTAAGAACGTAGCGCGATGTCGAGCGGCTTTAAAATGCCGCGATAATCGACCAGCATGCCATGTGTTTTTTGTGCGTGCAAACGATTGACCCTGGCAATGGCCTGCATCAAACTATGGCCTTGCATTAACTTATCGATATACAACACCGCCACCCGCGCCTGATCAAAGCCGGTCAACAAGCGATCCACCACAATCAAGATATCCAATTCGCCTTCGCTGGCAAATTGATTCAAGGCATTGTTCTCATACCATGGCTGACGCTTACCGACATGCTCGCGCCACCAATTGGCAATCGGGTCGGATGTATCGTCGGGCGCATCGGGCGGCGACATGATGATGGCGCTGGAGATCAAGCCGGTTTGATCGAGGAATTGCTGATAGCGAATCGCTTCGAGTTTGCTATTGGCCGCCAACATGCCTTTCAAGCCGAGATTGTTTTGTTTGAAATTGGCGTGAAAATGCAAGGCGATATCCCGTGCAATCAGTTCGAGCCGGGCATCGGACTGGTACAAGGGGCGTTTTTGACTCAAACTGCGTTGCCACACCTGATATTGCGCCGCAGTGAGGCTTTGCAAATAATGTTGCTGCCATTGCGCCAGGGCAGCGCTATCAATTTCCAGCTCTGGCACCCGTTCTTCATAGATTAAGGGTGTGACCATTTGGTCTTGCAATGCCCGTTGCATGGTATAGCTGTGCAAAATGGGGCCAAACAAACGCACGGTTTTTTCTTCTTTCAGCAAAGGCGTGCCGGTAAACGCCACCAGAGCGGCGCGCTTGAGTACGCGCCGCATGCGCTGATGCAATTGCCCGCCATGACTGCGGTGCGCTTCATCGACCAAAACAATCACTTTGTCGGTCGGGTTATTACACTCTTCCAGCAACAGCGCATCGTTAAATTTGTGTACCAGGGTGAAGATGATTTTCTCGTTGCCGTCACTGATTCGGCGCGCCAATTCGTGGGAGGTACGCACCGGCACTTTCACGCCCACACGACGCAGCCATGCTTCGCCAAAACTGCCGCTTTGCATGAATTTTTTGGTCAGTTGATCTTGCAAATCGATACGATCGGTCACCACAACGATGCTACAATCCTGCAAAACCGGATGCCGCCGCAAGGCATTGATGAGTAAGACCATGGTTAATGATTTACCCGAACCGGTGGTATGCCAGACCACGCCACCATTGCGCCGCCCGTCAGTTTCTACGGTGTCCAGCCGTGCCATCAGGCGCTTGACGGCAAAATATTGATGGCTGCGTGCCACCAGCCTGCCATGTCGCGCGTCAAATAAAACCGAGGATTGAACGATGTCGAGCAAGCGTTGCGGATGCAACATGCCAATCACAAGTTGGTCGGCTGCGCTTACGGCACTATCACAATATGCTTGCAAGGCCTGCCTGAGCGCAGGCTTTTGTGCAGCAAACATGGTTTTGGCCACCGAGGCGGGTAATTCGGCCTGTTTGTATTGCTGCAAATTTTGACTGGTCCAACCTTCTTCGCGCCAACGGGTCCAAAATTTAGGGGCAGTTTGCCAGGTGCCATATGCGCCGCTGCTTTGATCGAGCGCCACATACAATGGGGCACAGGCATACAGATTCGGGATGCTTTGTTGCTGATCCAAATGGCTGGCGATGCCCGCTTCCACGCTCTCGCGCAGTGCAATCAAACACAGAGGAAGGCCGTTGACAAAACAGACCAGATCGATTTCAGACTTGAGCGAGCCATGCTGGTCATGCATGAGAAAACACTCGCTCACTTCAAATTGGTTATTTTTAAAATTCGCCCAATCGATCAGCGGCACGGTTAACGGCACTTTTTGCCCGGTCGGCGTTAAATCATGCGTACCGATCCCGCTCTGCAGTTTTTCCAGCCATGCCTGGCCAGATTGCAGCCAATTCCCCGCCTTGACATCCGACTTGAGCTCGCGCATCACTTGCTCAAATAAGGCGGGGGTGAGTGTATGAGGTTGGCCCAGATAGCTGACACGCTGCCGCTGCAAGAATTGCAATAAGGAAGACGGCAACCAGGGTGATGTCAGATCGGCGCGTCTTTCCAGACAAGCCACAGGCGACAGGTATTGCCAACCCAGCGCGCACAAGGTATGTAAAACGGAAAGGCGCAACACGCTGCTATCGATATGATGCGAAGGTGCAGGCGGCAAGGCAGGAGAATCAGGTAGATTTGACATAGTGAATGCAGATTACGGGAGGCGAACAAGCATTTTACGCGACATTCTCCACTTTGGGTGTCGCTAAAATGATACTGTTTAAAAAAACAGTTCACGAAATCCGCAGCAAGGCGCACCCAAGCAAAATTGACGTGCAATAAAATGTGCATAACCCCGGATTATGCACTAAAGAACGCTTGAATCTCGCTCAACTCACGACTGCGCTTAAAAGGCGGCAAGCTTTGCCAAATGCGTTTGCCGTAGGATTTTGAAATGATGCGCGGATCACAAATCATCAAGACGCCGCGATCGGTTTCATCGCGAATCAAACGCCCTGCCCCTTGTTTTAAGTTGATAATCGCTTCGGGCAATTGATGATCCATAAAACCGTTAAGACCCATTCTTTCCATTTGCGCGACCCGTGCTGCCAAGACCGGGTCGTCCGGTGGGGCAAAAGGCAGTTTGTCGATAATCACCAGGGCCAGCGCTTCGCCACGCACGTCTATCCCTTCCCAAAAACTTTGGCTACCCACCAATACGCCATTGCCCGCCGCGCGAAAGCGGTCCAGCAATTCGGTACGCCCGGCTTCGCCCTGCACAAATAAAGGGTAAGGCCAGGCCCGTTGCGCCGCTTCCGCGCGCAGGCGCTCGGCCGAGCGCGCCACCGCACGCAAGGTGGTACACAGAAGAAAAGCGCGCCCACCCGCTGCTTCGATGACGGGAATGGCAGCATCGACCACGGCGTCGATATAGCCGCTTTCACTTGGTTGCGGCAAACCCGTGGGCACATATAAAATGCCTTGTTCAAGATAATTGAAGGGGCTGGGCCAGGAAAGTGCGGTTTCATTCTCCAAACCCATGCGCTGGGCAAAGTGGCGGAAATCCCGTTTCACCGCCAGCGTGGCCGAGGTAAAAATCCAGGCGCGGGGCGAGCCTTCGCGCTGCTTGTTAAAAATCGGCGCAATCGACAAGGGGGTGCGGTGTAGATGCAGCGATGAGGCATAGGCTTCAACCCAGACCACGCTTTCACCATCTGTCTGGTCAGGCGCGGCATTGGCATTGGATTGCGCTTGAGATTGCGCTTGAGATTGGGCTTGCGCCTGTGCGTGCTTTGAGGCACTTTGCCATTGCCCCAATTGCTGCAGCAACTCCAGCGCGCGGATGCGGCATTGGTCGATGGTTTCGGCGCGTTCGGCTTGTTGTTTCAAGGTTTCTGTCATCTCATCCAGCGCCTGGCGCAAGTTTTCCAGCACCGGGTAAAAATCACTGGAGGGCATGATTTGATGCGCCGCCAGTTTTGCGCCTTCTTGCGGCAGACACAGGCGTAACTGGCGCGCCGCCAACTCAACCGGGGCCACCGCTTGCGGCCAATCGGCACCGTCACGCGCATGGGTCAAGCCTTCGGCCAGCACATCACGACATAATTCCAGCATTTGGGCGGTCGATACCGTTACACCAAAAAACAGGCTGGCGGTATCGTGCAACTGGTGGGCTTCATCAAAAATAATGGTATTGGCACTGGGTAGCAATTCCGCCACACCGGTATCTTTGAGTGCCACATCGGCAAAAAACAAATGATGGTTGACCACCACCACATCGGCTTGCTGGGCTTCTTTGCGCGCCTTCATGACAAAGCAATCCTGATAATATTGGCATTCTGCGCCCAGGCAATTATCACGGGTCGAGGTCACGCTATTCCAGATCAGCGCGTTTTCCGGCACTTTGGCCAGTTCGGCCTTGTCACCACTTTTGGTGGTGAGCATAAAGCGTTTGATTTCACGCAGATAACTGACATCTTCGCGCGAACTCAAGCGCCCGTTTTGCGACATCCGCTCCAGATGAAAATGACAGGCGTAATTGGCACGGCCTTTCAATAACGCTACCGAAACTGGCACTTTCAGGGCTTTGCGCACGGTGGGAATATCGCGCAAAAACAATTGATCCTGCAAGTTTTTGGTGCCGGTCGACACAATCACCTTGCCGCCCCAGGTGAGAGCCGGCACCAGATAGGCAAAAGTTTTACCAGTGCCCGTGCCCGCTTCCGCCACCAGCGTGGTTTGCGTGGCAATCGCATGGCCGATGGCCTTGGCCATATCAATTTGCGACTGGCGCGCGCGAAAACCTTGCACCGCTTCAGCCAGCGGGCCGGTTTCAGAAAATAATTGTTCGATCTCGCCATCGTACTGCCCCGCGACGGTGGCAGCAGCGGTGGCGGCAATATCGGGGGCAAACTCACCGGGAGCCGGATTGGCCGGATTGGCTGGATTAGCCGAAGTGTCAGAAGTCAAAATAAGCTACCCGATTCACGCTGGCACATCAGGAACCAATTGCATTTTGAGCAATGTGATGTAATCTTTCAACTGCAACTTGCGCTTCTTTAAGCGCCGCAATTGTAAAGCGTCCTGACTGGCGTCAAGCGTCAATGCATTAATCACTGCGTCCAAATCACGGTGTTCTACTTCCAACTCTATGATTCTGTTTTGTATTTCTTGAATATCTGCCATATCGCTATCAATCGCTATTACATCGGTTCACATCAGTTCACATCAGTTCACATCAATCCACATCGGATCAAGTCCAAGGGTTTGGACGGTCATCTTACAACATTTTAGCTGCCGTTCGTCGGGTACGCTGTATAGTATACAATTATCACTTGCAATTGCGCCGTTTTGACAATAATGTTACAGCGTTGAGGGGTCGTCAATGCAGGCGGTCAATAGCCTGCAGCTAAATATCTGCAAATGTGTCGTTTAATTTACCTATAATCATGAGCTTATTTAAGATCGAAGCAGGAACTGGCCAACATCTGGGCAGCCGGGACGAGCAACAAGACCGTGTCGCGCTACTCACTGCGCCCAAATCACCGGGCTATATGATGGCGATATTGGCTGACGGGATGGCTGGCAAAGCGAGCGGCACCATTGCTGCAGAACAAGTCATTTACACTGCCAAACAATTGTTTGATAATTTTGAAGCGGTGCGGCATGACTCCGAGAAATTATTGCGCACCCTAATTCATGATGCACACCTGGTCATCAAAATGAATGGTTTTACGGCCAAGGCCGAAGCACACAGCACGGTGGTGGCGCTGATCCTGTCGCCACACGGTGAAGCCATTTGGGCGCATGTGGGTGATTCACGTTTGTATCGCTTTCATGCTGACCAATGTATCGACCGCACCAATGATCAGGCCTATATCGAAAAACTGACCGCTGGCGGCAAGTTACCGCTGGAGGCCGCCAAAAACCATCGTCATTCCCATTTATTGATGAATGCGCTGGGGCATAGCATCAACGAACCGTTTGTCACTATCGGCAGAGAAAATCATTTAAAAGTCGGCGATGCGTTTTTACTCTGTTCCGATGGTTTGTGGCATTACTTCAAAGATACCGAATTGGCGCGCGCGGTGGCCGTGAAAGCGCCGCGTCAGGCCTCCGAGCTATTGATTGAAAAATCACAGGAGCGGGCCCAGGGCAAGGGCGATAACTGTACGCTGGCCATTGTCAAGTTAAGCAAACCGCCGAAGGAAGATAAAGGCTATACGGTTGAAAAACTCAAGCGGGCGGTGTAAAAATAAGGCAAGTGCATGCTGAAATGGTTTGCCGCCAGCCGTAGTCAAGCGCTTGCTGGTTGACGGTGATTGAAGATCCATTCCATGCCATCATGAATAGCAGGCCAGGTACGTGAGTCATCGAAGGCCTTACCATGCTCGATGCCGTGATCAACGACAGCATGATGCGGACACCCCCAAATCTGACTGGCAAGCGGAACGGCCCCGTCGCCTTGTTTATTGAACGTATAGGCATTGGCTGGCAGTGCCGTCGGTATGCTGAGCGCGCCTTGTTTGCTTGAGCGCAGGGTCGGGACATGGCTGAGGTCCACTGGTGCCATGCTTTGTACCGTATCCAAGCCCGTCAAGCCCACCGCAAAGAGCTTATGATTTTTATTCAGTTTGGTTTGAGTCTTACGCAGTTCCCGGTGCAGGCAGCCCGCAGCCCGGATACTTTTCTGCATGTGGGCGATCAGTTCGGTTTGTCGTTCATACCCCAGCTTCCATGAATAACTGACGCCGTACCAATTCTTTACCGCCCGGGCCATATTAAAATGATATTCTATGATGATTTTAATCTCATCCTCAAGGCGACGTGGCGAGTCGAACGGCAACAAATCGGCGAAGCCGGGCAACACGGGGGCAAGCATGGCAAACTGCCAGCCGCAATCGGCCAGCAGTTTTGCCACTGTTTTATCGCCCCAATCATTGGCCACGCCTCTTAACATTCGCATCAATGATTCCGGTGTGCCACAGATTGGCCCGGCCACGGCAACGATTCCCAGAAAATCGGCGTCATTTGCCAGCGCCCGCGCATTGGCCAGGGCGGGCAACACGCCCATACTGTGCGTCACGTACATGAATTGCTTTGTTTTATTTCTGGCCCAGGCATCGGCGCGGATTTGCTCGGTGGCGGCAGCGATATCGGCCAAATTATCCAAGGTGGACGCACTCCAGTCATAGTTAAGCACATAGATATGCGGCTTGAAGGTGATGTTTTTGCCATTACTGCAGGTTCGCTTCCTGGGGTTTTGCAGCACAAAATTGCTATAAATACGGCTAACGAAATCCATATCGCCCGGCTTCCATTCACCAGGCCGCAGCGCTTTGGTCAGACTGGTCATGGTACGCATATTGTTGACGAACCAACTGGCTTTTTGCAATGGGTCGGCGGGCAAGACGCTGAGCAGGCGTATTGGTTTGTGAACAGGCCAGATATGAGTGCCGTCATCAAACTTGTTCACCAGGGGGCTGCCCAAAATGCCAGGCAATAAAATCACAGCTACATCAGTCATTCGGCACCTCCGGTAGATTATTCTTTGACAAATTCAATCCAAACGGCAATACGCTGCCATGAAGATGCAATTGCCCGATATGAACTATCTAAAGCACTATACTTATCCTTATTATAATTGTCAATTAATTCTTAAATTAATTTCTATTTATGTGTTATTTGCCATTATAAAAACCTGACGGGCCATCATCCAAAGCGCTTTAAAAAATCCATTGCGCCTATTGCCAATAGATGATAACTACTCTACAATACCGCGAATATTCATATTAATCATTTTAAAGGAGATTCATGAACACCATTCGTTCTCGCCAGATCGGGCTCAATGTACTCGTCGGTATCACCCTTGTCAGCATCAGCGCACTACTTCAAGCGGCCAATGTGCAGTGGGTTGGCAACACGGGCATCACGCCTGCCAATGGCAGCATTAGCGTTGCCACCCCCGTTTCAATCTATACCGAAACGTGGCCAATTGGCAGCGCGATTAGCAGCCGCGTGGTGTATAGCATCGATAATGGTTTGACCGCGTGGTATGGGCGCGCGGCGCATGGGAATTGCTTAAGTATCTTGATGGCACCACCCGCACCAACTTCCACGACAGCGCCTATAACGCCATCGTGAATACCATCGAAAACGAACGCCTCGCCCTGTACGATGCGCGCGATGGCTTGTATGCGGGCGAGCAATCCTTCCTCGACTAGCGCGAACAAACCTACCCGGCCTGGACCGCGACGCAAATGATTCACATCGGCATGTCGAAAACCTTATCGACCAATGCCAATCACTGGATGATACTCAATGTGGCAGCGCACCGGTGGTTTGGCCGCAAATTCGCGATACCAAAATCTACCATAACCAATCGATCTGGCCATTCGCCAAGTCTTACTGGATGCGCGCGGCGGCGGCGACCAAAAACGAGCAAGTGGTGAACCACAATTTGAAGTCGCTGATGCGCATTAGCGCGCTCAATTTGTCGCAAATGGAAAATGTCGATTTCCAAACCCTGTCCGCCAGAGCCAGCGCCCCCCAACAACCCGCAAGGCAGCGTCAGCTTAAATGGCGTGAATGTGGTCATCGACAGTTATTTCAGCAGCGCCAATTTGGCCGCCAGCAACACGCTGCGCTTGCAATTGGTGGATGCCAATGCGCTGGCCAATACCATGTTGGTGGTGCCCGATACTGGCGACTACAAACGCTTTTTTGCACCCAAAGAACCAACGGGAGTACAGGTGAGCGTCGCGGCAGGTGTGTTGAACGTGAGTTTTAACAGCAATGGCGAAACCGGCACGGTATTTAATATCTACCGCAATGGCACGCTGGTGGCACAAAACCTGAGCAGCACCAGTTGGAACGACCTCAACGCCGCCAATTACGCCAGCAAAACCCTGTGCTATAGCGTGGAACAAAAATACACCGGTAGTTTTCCGGTAGAAAACCTGTCGCATCATTCTGAGCCGGTCTGTTATTGGGTGGCGGGCAGCATCACCCGTTTTAGCACGGTCGCAGGTTTGTTCAGATCAAGGATTTTTATAATATGTCGTATCTGACCAGCAATGCCAAATACAGCGGCGCGGGCGGTGCGGGTGGGCAGGTCAATAATGCCAATATTTCGGGTTTGAAGGTGTTGCGGCTGGAGTAAATGGCGCACAACCCGTTTCGCTCCCCTTACAAATTACGCTAAAATAGCTGTCGGTATCGGGCAAGCCCCATCGCCCGTCGATCAACCCGGCACAATTTCCACCATGGAACGTGACAACAGTTACAAACGGCTGTTCAGCAACCCCGAAATGGTACGCGACCTGTTCATCGGTTTCGTCGATGAACCCTGGGTCGCCGACATCAACTTTGACACGCTGGAACATATGCAAGGCCACTACGTCACCGACGATTTGCGCGTCCGCGAAAACGACATCATCTGGCGCGTCAACGTCAAAGGGCAAAGCGTGTACGTTTATATTTTGCTGGAATTTCAGTCCGGTGTGGATAAATTCATGGCGGTACGGATGATGGGCTATCTGGCCCTGCTGTATCAGGACTTGATCCACCGGGGCAATTTAACCGCCAGCGGCCAACTACCCCCGGTATTTCCTATCGTATTATATAATGGCCAAGCAAAATGGCGCGCCAAAAGGTCTATAATTGATTTGATTGCCGATATACCCGGCGCATTACGGCCTTGGGCACCGCAATTGCGCTATTTCTTGTTAGAAATCAACACAATCGATGAAAGCGCCCAGTTTGCCATCAAGAATTTTGCGGCAGCCTTGATGCGGCTGGAAAAAAGTCCTGACCCACAAGCGATGATTGCGGCCATGTCGGCCTTGGTCGATTGGCTCAAAGCACCGCAACAAACGCGTTTGCAGCGCGATTTCACGGTGTGGATCAGACGTGTATTGTTGCCCGGCCGCTTGCCGGGCGTAACATTGCCAGAGTTTGGCACTATTTTGGAGGCAAAAACCATGTTGGCTGAACGTGTGATTGAATGGACCCGGAACTGGAAGGAAGAGGGAATCCAGCAGGGCAGGCAGGAGGCCAGGCAGGAGGCTCAGGCACAGCTTTTACAGACCAGGCAGGAGGCTCAGACACAGCTTTTACAGACCATGCTGGAAGCCCGCTTTGGCCCGCTGCCCGATTGGGCTTTGGCCCGTCTGAAAGAAAGCAGCAACGCAGAAGTTGAACACTGGTGTTTGCGTATTTTAAACCAACCAAGTTTGCAGGAAGTGCTTAACTGAACCAGATCTGCCAAACTGCCCCCCCAACAGCCAGCCAAACAAGCAAACCCCGGGTTGAATAAACCTGGCACCTTGGCGCTGGCCCAAGGCTTGCGCCAGCTCCGCGAAGAAAGCCATCGCAAAACAACTTCTCAAACTCGATAGAATAAAAATATATTATTTTATGATTTAATTTATATATTTTTCACTTTAAACCGTGGACTATGCTACTATTATTCTTCCTTATCTTGATTTGAATTTCATTTTACTACTGGAGAATACCAACATGAACCCTGTCAAAGTCGGAATCCAACTGCTATTGGGTGCGAGCTTACTGATGTCTGTGATCGGTATTGCCGGAAAAAATGCGAACGCCACCGAACTGCTTGAACGTACCGAGCGCACCATTGCCTATGTGTCGGGTGGCGTCGGTGACGAGGAAAAGGCGGCGATGGATGCAAGGCGCAAAAATTACAACCTCTGGCTGACCTTCGCCTCCAAAAAGACCGGGGAATATCAGGCCGATGTCAAACTCACCATCACAGACCAGCGAGCCAACACCCTGTTTGAAGTCCCGGCCCTGGGGCCATTAGTCAACCTGAAATTGCCGCCAGGACAATATAAGATTGAAGCCGACTTGCGCGGAAAAACCCAGTCACGACCTGTCCATATCAAAGCCGATGGCGGAACCGAACTCGTTTTCCGCTGGGTTGGTGAATAAAACACGCACGCAGCCAAATCAAACTTGGCATCAATCAAATTCCTGCGTCATTTACTGGCGGCGCTGCTGGCACTACTGACACCGCTGGCATGGCTTGATGCGTCGGATTCCGCCTCGCGTTTGGCTTGCCTTATCTTGGCCGCTTCCTGTTTCTGCTGATAAGCTTCCACTTTGGCGGCACGTGCTGGTGCTTCTGCCGCTTGCTTGGCGCGCACGCGCTTTAGTTTGGCTTCACGTGCGGCCTGACGCTCGGCATTAGCCGCAATTTTGGCGGCAATTTTGGCGTCATTTTCCGCCGCCGAGGCAAGCGCCGTTTGTTCGACTTTCAGCCTGTCCGCTTCTTTTTTGGCCTGATTTTTTTCAAACTCTTCTTGCTGTTGCTGATGATGCGGCATACTCAGTTTCTCTTGCTGGGCACGTTCGAGCAAACTTTTGTCGCGCTCCCCGGCTTTCGCTTGCCGTTTAAACCGCGCGGCCTCCACTTCCACCGGACGCAGCGCGGCCAAGGCCATACGCTGTACTTCCTTGGCCTTTTCAACGCAGGGCGACACCAAAAATTTAGGCAAACAAGCGCTTTCTTGCTGCGCATAACGGGTCTGGATCGCGGCACGCGTTTTTTCTGCTTCGGCCAAAGCCTGATCGGCCTGTTCCACCGATTTAATCGAGCCAGCCGGATAACGTAGCGCGAACCGATCCAACTCGTCCACGCTCTGTGCCGCAACCAATGCCCCCCCCAAAGCCAAGGCTGCAGCCAACAGGCAAATGCCCCCTCTTGTGATCATTCTCTTCATGGTTCAATCCTGTGCTTTAATCTGCCGCTAGTCTGCAATCCGCGCAACGCTTTCGCGGCGGCTACTGTCCATATATTCGCGCGATTGCATTTCAACAATACGTGACACGGTACGATGAAATTCATTCGATAAACTGCCCGCCGTATACAATTGCTCCGGCACAACCGCCGCCGACATCAGCAATTTGACGCGTTGGTCGTAGAATACATCAATTAACCAAGTAAAACGGCGCGCTTCAGAGGACATTGCTGCCGACATGGCAGGAATACTCGATAAAATCACCGTGTGGAAACGGCTGGCGATTTCCAGAAAATCGTTTTGCGAGCGCGGGCCACCACACAGGGTGACAAAATCAAACCAGACAATGCCGCCAGCGTGCCGCAAAGCGCGAATTTCGCGCCCTTCGATATCGATGCGGGTATCTTCATCTTCGGTTTCCGCCACGCGCGCAAAAGCATCGCGCAAGGCTTGATCGGTGTCGCCATTCAAGGGCGTTAAATACGATTCCACTTGTTCCAACGCCCGCTGCCGATAATCATAACCGGCATCGACATTGATCACATCCATGCGCTCCTTGAGTAATTCGATGGTGCGCAACATGCGATCGCGATGCAAGCCATCCGGGTAGAGCGTATCGGGCGCGTAGTTGGAAGTCATGATGAAGGAGACCCCGTGATCAAACAAGGGTTTGAGCAAGTTGTAGAGGATCATCGCATCGGCAATGTCGGAGACATGAAATTCGTCAAAGCAAATCAGACGATATTTTTTGGCCACACGCCGCGCCACTTCATCCAGCGGGTCGGCGATATGCTTTAATTCGTCCAACTGGCGATGCACATCGCGCATGAATTCATGAAAATGGATACGGGTTTTGCGGATCAAGGGCACTACCGAGTAAAAGCTATCCATTAAAAACGATTTACCGCGCCCTACTCCCCCCCACATATACACGCCACGCGGTACGGCGGGTCGGTTAATAAAACGCTTGATGCGGCTGGAACGGGAATGTTTATAATCGGCCCATTCATCGTAAGCGCGCTGCAGGCGGGCAATGGCCGCCAATTGCGCCGCGTCCGCCGAATAACCGCGCTTTTCCAGAGCTTGTTGATAGAATTGTTCGACATTCATGCGTACTTCACCGCAGCTTGACTGGCAAGCCGCGCCTTTATTGATTGGGTTTGGGATCGTTTTGTTGCAGCCGCATTTCTACCACCACCCGCGCCGGGTAGGTGATACCAGAACTGCCGCCAGCATTGCCGCCCAAAGGCAATAGCAAGCCCAGCCCCAGGCCAACATGGCCGCTACCACCACCCAGGCCAATACTGACGGTGCCATTACTGGTGCTGCTATTGGGGAAAGAAGCAGGTTGCAACCATTCGCTATGCTGGTAACCGGGCTTATCACAGACGATGCGCAATTGTCCGCGTACCGGCAACACCAGGGTGGCCGGGCTGGTGAATTCCTGTTGCATCACATCATTACTCACCACACATTGCGCACCACTGACTTCAGCGCCCTGATACACGGTTTCAAATGACACACTCACCTGCGCGGGCGGCAAACTGGCACAGCCACCCAGGCTAATGGCGACGCCTGCGCCGACACTTGCAGCCAGCGCCAAGCTGAACCGCCGCGCCACCTTGGCATAAGCAGCGTGCTCAGTGGGCTTGGCGAGCTTAGTGTGGTGAGTCTGGTCAGTATGGTCAGTATGATCAGTGTGCGTGGTCATTAGAAATTAATGGTTCGTTTATCCACCGCCAAGGCGGCTTCCTTGGTCGCTTCCGACAGGGATGGATGAGCATGGCAAATGCGTGCAATGTCTTCACTGGACGCCTTGAATTCCATCGCCACCACCGCTTCGG
>JBKJLF010000361.1:0-9156 GCA_046597185.1 Burkholderiaceae bacterium
TGTGCATTGGCTTGCGCGCTGGCGGCGAGCAACAGCGCGCCTACAATCGACGATAAAATCAGGGCAGGTGTTTTCATGATGATTTTCCAAAGTGGGTTTACGAAAAGCGTTGGGCAAGAATCAGGCCATTGCCCAAAAGTAAGTTGCCCGACAATCGCAGCATTATAACGTCAAAAGACCAGCGCTAACCCCATCACGACGCGCTTATGCACTAAAATGGTGGTCGCATATAGCCCCCCATAGCCACACCCACCCTTTATTCAACATGACAACACACCTTGACTCTCCACTTGAAACACCCGCCCCGGTTAGCTTTTGGCAAGCCCTGTTATTTTGGTTAAAACTGGGTTTCATCAGCTTTGGCGGCCCGGCGGGCCAAATCGCCATCATGCATCAGGAATTGGTCGAAAAACGCCGCTGGATCTCCGAAAAACGCTTCTTGCACGCACTCAACTATTGCATGGTGCTCCCCGGCCCGGAGGCGCAGCAATTAGCCACCTATATCGGCTGGTTGATGCATCGCACTGCCGGCGGCATCATTGCGGGTGGCTTGTTTGTCTTGCCCTCGCTGTTTATTTTGATTGCGCTATCGTGGCTGTATATTGCCCTGGGCCAGCATGTGCTGGTGGCCGCGCTGTTTTACGGCATTAAACCGGCCATTATTGCCATTGTGCTGCAAGCTTGCCACCGCATCGGTAGCCGCGCCCTGAAAAACCGCGTGCTGTGGGCCATTGCCGCCTGCTCGTTTTTTGCGCTGTTTGTGCTGCAACTACCCTTCCCCTTAATTGTTGCCATCGCTGGTTTGAGCGGTTATCTGGGCGGCAAACTGGCACCAAAGTATTTTCAAGGCGGCGCAGGCCACGGCCAAGCCAATAAACATTATGGCCCGGCCTTGATCGATGACCATACCCCTAGCCCCGCCCATGCGCGTTTTACCTGGTGGGGCTTGGGGCGCGTAATTCTGGCGGGCCTGCTGCTGGGCCTGTTGCCCTTGGCGGCACTCACCCTGTATTTGGGTTGGCAGCACACTTTTACCCAAATGGGCTGGTTTTTTACCAGCGCTGCATTGCTCACTTTTGGTGGCGCGTATGCGGTGCTGCCCTATGTGTACCAGGGCGCGGTATTGCAATATGGCTGGGTCACGCCGACCCAAATGATTGATGGTTTGGCGCTGGGCGAAACCACACCGGGGCCGTTGATTATGGTGGTGGCCTTTGTGGCGTTTGTGGGTGGCTATGTCAAGGCGGTGCTGGGGCCGGAGCATCTGTTTTTGGCGGGCGCACTGGCCGCAACTTTGGTCACATGGTTCACTTTTTTACCGTCGTTTTTATTCATTTTTGCTGGTGCACCGCTAGTTGAATCAACCCACGACGATTTGCGCTTTACCGCCCCCTTGGCGGCGATTACGGCAGCCGTGGTGGGCGTGATCGCCAATTTGGCCCTGTTTTTTGCCTGGCATGTGATTTGGCCCAAAGGCTTGGCCGCACCTTACTCAATGAACGGCCTGTTGACGGGTATGGATGGCGTGGCGCTGCTGATGGCATTGGCTGCGGCAGTGGCATTGTTTCGCTTTAAACGCAATGTGATGCAGGTGATTGCGGGTAGCGCCGTGCTGGGCGTGATCCTGAAAGCGGGGTTGGGTTGAGCTAGCTGCCTGCCAGCGGCAATAGCAACCTCACTTGCAGGCCAGCACCCATTGGGCGCACGCATTGTTTGCACTGTCAAATTGCAATGATTTATTTAAAAATAGGGAATTATGAGGTGGATAGACGCATTTTCCCAACAGAATTGATATTTTCTCATCATTTGTCACGCTTCCAGCACTCAAGCAAAGCCACTCTATGACATACTGGACTTTGCAGCGCCGAAAAACGATAGGCAATCACTACAAAAATCGTTATGCGCATCCACCTACCGGGAGAATATTTTGGCTAAAATCATCTTACTACGAAAAAGTGTTAGCGCTGTTGCGCTAACCTTGGTATCAACCCAATTCGCACTCGCCCAAAGCGACGCCCCCGTTCAAAAAGTGACGGTTACTGGCTCCAACATTAAACGGCTTGACACTGAAACCGCAACGCCGGTGCAAATCGTGCGGCGCGAAGAAATTCAGCGGCTCGGGGTTAGCTCCGTCAAAGAATTGCTTGACACACTCACCGCATCAACAGGCAGTTTATCCGACTTGGCCGGTAGCAATTCCTTTGCACCGGGTGCCTCATCTGCCTCGCTACGCAATTTGGGCAAGCAATCGACACTGATTTTACTCAATTCACGCCGGGTTGCGCCGTTTGGGCTGGCTGATTACAACGAAGTGTTCACCAATCTGGATTCCTTGCCGCTGGACGCAGTGGATCGGATTGAAGTGCTGCGCAACGGCGGTTCGGCCGTGTACGGTTCGGATGCGGTTGCGGGCGTGATTAATATCATCACGCGCACCAATTATCGCGGTTTATCGGCCAAGGTGGACGATGAACGCTCACTCAAAAATAGCTTATTCAACTCCCAAAAAGCCAGTATCACCGGCGGCTTTGGTGATTTGGCAGTTGACAAATACAATATTCTGGCCAACCTCGAACTCTACCACCGCAGCAGCGTTATTTGGCGGCAAGTGGTGGATGATGTCAATTCAGCTTATGGCGATAAATTCGCCACGTTAAAGCCCGGTAGCGGTTTGTCATTTGGTCGTCGTGGCGCACCCTCCACCTTCAGCTACCCTGGGAACCTGATCGGCCAAGGCCCGATTGCCGGTTGCGCCGTCACCAATACTGCTGGCCTGTGCGTGTTTGACCGCTATAGCCGCTTTCAAGCCCAACCTTCGGCTGACCGGGCCAATTTATTGGTATCTGGCCACTTCAACCTGGGAGAAAACCTGCAAGGCTTTTCCGAAATATTGTATTCACATACCAAAACCGAATATATCAGCGCCTTCCAAACCTATGGCTCGACCAGTTCCGATGTGATCTGGGGTGATCCCAGCACAGGCTTGGGCCGCGCCTTCAGCTCCCGCTACTTACCGCCGACTCACCCGCTCAATCAAAGCGGTGACGACATCGAACTACGTTATCGTTTTGCCGATTCGGGCGAAATCCATAAAGCCGAAGCGTCACAATACCGTGCATTGGCAGGCTTGAAAGGCAACCTGGGCAAGTACGAATGGGAAGCGGCAGTGGGCATCATGGGCGCAAGCTCGACAGACCGCAGCCGTGGTGGCATTAGTGATAGCGGCTTCAAGGCGGTGATTGGCGACTACACTCAAATCGACGCCAATGGCCGGGTTCTTGACCCCAACTTCTTTAATCATGACTATAAAATCGGTCAACCCAATTCAGCGGCGACACTCAACCGATTGTTCCCAGAATACGGCTATGACGGAAAATACAACCAAACATTTATAGACGGCAAACTAACTGGCGACATTGGTCAAATTGATGGCCGCCCAATTGGCGTGGCGTTTGGTGGCGACTTGCGGCATGAACATTTCGAAATCAGGCCCACAGCCAATCTGGCATTAGGCGATATTGTTGGCAACGGCGCAGCCAGCGCCAACGCAGGCCGCAGCTTTGGCTCGATTTATTCTGAAGTCAAACTCCCTGTCACCAAGGCATTGGAAGTGGAAGCAGCCGTGCGCGCCGATAAATTCCCGGGGTTCAACACCCATATCACCCCCAAACTCGCGTTCCGGCTGGAAGCATCGCCGATGGTGTTGTTCCGTGGCACGGTTGAAGGCGGCTTTCGGGCACCGAATTTAACTGAAAGCGCACAATCGACCAAATTTGCCTTCGTTACTGCCACCGACCCACGTCGCTGCACCCAGGCACAGACTTTGGCGACGGATTTGCGCGCTCGCTCCGATGCCTTGCCTGCCAGTGACCCCAACAAAGCCTTGCTCTCGGCGCGGGCCGATATCGTTGAACAAAATGAATGCTCTGCAGGCATTGCCAATATCGCGCACAATAATCCGAGCCTGAAACCGGAAACCACGACCAGTTTTACCCTCGGGGCGGTGTTTGAGCCAGTTAAAGACTTTAATCTGTCGTTCGACTACTGGAATATCAAACGCAAAGATGAAATTAATATTAAGAGCACCGATGATTTGTTAGCCGCAGAGAGCTCACAAAAGCCGGGCATCATTCTGCGCGCGCCACTCACCAATGACGGCACTTTCACTCCGGCAGAACTGGCACAGTACGGCGTGACTGCGGGCAAACTGGCTTCAATCAATGGGCAATTTGAGAACATTTCACAAACCAAGACCAGTGGCATTGATGTCGGCAGTGCAGTGCGCCTCAAAACCGCCTACGGTAAGCTCGATCTGGGTTTATCGGCCACGTATTTAATTGAATTACGCTCTTTCAGTGAAACCCTGGGCACGTTTGGCGACAATTTGGCGGGGCGCTATGGCGCACCCAAGGTGGTGGCCAATCTTTCGGCAAGTTTGCAAAAAGGCAAATTCACCAATGGCGTCCGCTGGGTATACCAAAGTGCTACCAGTCTGAATTCCGACTTTTTTGATACCATTTACACCAATGCAGGTTGCGCCACCAAGCGTTGGACCAATGAAGAATGCGGTGTTGGCCATTATTTCCGGCTTGACTACAACTTTAGTTATACTGGCTTCAAAAATACCACCATCAGTGCGTTTGTGCGCAATGTGACCAACCGTCGGCCTGCAATTGACCTGCGTAACCTGGATCGCAACGGCGGCGGCGTTATTCCACAAGATTCGGAAGATGTGCTGGGCCGCTCACTGCGTTTGACGGCTGAATACAAGTTTTTCTAATCGGCCAACATCAGTCTGAAGCAAGCATGGCGGGTACTGCGGTACTCGCCATTTTTTTGTGACAATGAAAACGCCGGATTTGCGCTGCCAGACCAAAGGCCGCTTTAATTCAAATTCACCGGAATATAGATTCGGCTATTATCGCGCTGCACCAACACGGTAACGCTCTTGGTGGCGCGCTGGACAATGCGTTGCATTTGTTCCGGCGTGGCCACGGGCGTGCCATTGACGGCGAGAATGATATCGCCATCGCTGATGCCCGCTTGCGCAGCGGTGCCGCCCACCTCTTCCACCAACAAAGCGCCATTCACCCCCAGTTGGCGCAATTCATTGCGTGATAAAGCACGCACCACAACCGCAAAACGCCCGACGCCGGGCGCGCTGTCGGCCATGGGTGCCACGGTGCGGTCTTCAATTTTACCCACGGTGGCCGTCAATTGTTTGCTGCTACCGCTGCGGATAACTTCCAGCGTCACCTGGCTACCCGGTTTCAGGGTTGAAATCAAACCCGGTAAGTCCGCCGATTGGCGAATTTCGGTCTCGCCCAGGCGCACAATCACGTCCCCTGCGCGCAAACCTGCGCGCTCAGCCGGGCCACCTCGATCAATCCAATTCACCAAACCGCCATGTGGTTTTTTCAAACCCAGCGAATCGGCCAGGGCTTGCGTTACGTCTTGCGTGCTCACGCCCAAACGCCCGCGCGTGACCTTGCCGATGCGGGTGATTTGATCCTGGATTTTCATCGCCATATCAATCGGAATGGCAAAAGAAATGCCTTGAAAGCCCCCCGTTTTGCTATAAATTTGCGAGTTAATCCCGATCACTTCGCCACGTAAATTAAACAGTGGCCCGCCCGAATTACCGGGGTTGACGGGCACATCGGTTTGAATGAAAGGCACCACGCTATCGTTTTGCAAAGAACGCGATTTCGCACTCACAATGCCCGCGCTCACGCTGTTTTCAAAGCCAAAGGGCGAACCGATGGCCAACACTGGTTCGCCCACGCGCGTGGTGGCAGGGTTGCCCAATTTGACGCTGGGCAAATCCTTACCGTCAATTTTGAGTACCGCAACATCGGTCAAGCGATCCGCACCCAACACTTTGGCCTTGAATTCTCGCCGGTCGGTCAGCTTAACCACCACCTCCTGGCCTTGATCGATCACATGGGCATTGGTCAATACCAAGCCATCGTTACTGATCAAAAAGCCCGACCCCAGGCTTTGCACCACTTGCTGGCCCTGTTGGTTATGCTGCGGCGGGATCGCGCCGAAGCGACGGAAAAATTCATAAAACGGGTCATTACTCAAACCGCGCTGCGAACTGCCCAACACGGTAATATTGACCACCGCCGCGCCGTAGCGCTCGACAATGCCGGAAAAATCGGTCGGCACGGCAACAATCGGTGCGCCACTGCTGCCACTGCCGCTACTGGCTGCGGGGTTGGGGCTGGCGTGGGCCGAGCCCAAATACGCCAGATCCAGCGCCAAACTCACGGCCCCAGCCAAGGCCAGCAACCTGCCAGCCTCACGCCAAGGATACGAAAACCACTGTGGTGCAGATTTTTTCATGGCCAAACATCAAAAGAAGGGTTATAAAATCTCCAGCTTATGCGCACCTGCGAGGCGTTTTTTGGGCAATTGCAATTGCAAAATACCATCAGCAAACTTCGCTTGCGCCTGCGCTTCATCAATTTCAAGTGGCAACTGGATACGGCGTTCTAATTTACCATAAAAGCGCTCATTTAAGAGTTGGCGTTCGGGTGCGCTTGCGTTGACGGGGCTTGCGTTGCCTGCGTTGCTTACATCAGGCGCATTGGCTGCTTGTGCCGCTGGCACCACCTGGCCTTGAATATAAACGTGCTTGCCTTCGATACGCACTTCAAGTTGCTCCTTCTTCACGCCAGGCAATTCGGCCAGCACGGTATAAGCTTGCTCGCTTTCGGTCACATCCATGCGGATCAAACGGGTTTCCACACTGGCGGGCGTTTCTTTGCGCACAGGAGCGCAGCGTTGCGCTTGAGGTTGGTGTTGGGCGCGATTAAACATATGTTCCAACAAATCGAAAGCGTCATAGTGGGTTGCAGTTGCCATGTTAATTCTCCAACGTTGATAAGGTTAGGTGTTGACTACACAGCCTATATAGGAGAGAAAAAGGGCTTTTCAAGCGCAAAATGAAAGAATTTGAAGAACTATATTTTTGTCGCAAAACCCTTGAAAATCATCTACTTAAACGCCATAGTGGCTCATTTTTATATTTCATTTTATATTTCATCGACCGCAAACAAACGGCGATGCTCACGCATGGCATAACGGTCTGTCATGCCGGCAATATAGTCGGCCACCTTGCGCGCCTGGGCCAAGCCACTGCCTGGCGACAATTGAAAATTAGGCGGCAATAAAACCGGCTCCACCATAAACGCGTTAAATAACTCGGTAACAATGCGGCGAGCCTTACTGGTCATACGGTTGACCAAATAATGACGATATAAATTGTCATGCAAAAAGCGCTTGAGCTGGGCCGCTTCATGACGCATGGGCTCGGAAAAACAGATCATGGTCGGCCCCTGACGCACCGCCGCAATATCTGGCGGTGCGTGCTGCAAAAGGCAGGCTTGCGATGCCTCAATCACATCCACAATCAAGGCATTAATCATGCGGCGCAGCGTTTCATGAATCGCGCGCCGCCCGGTTAAGCCCGGATGCACCCGCTCCACCTCCTGGCGATGGCGCGCATAAAAATCGAGCTCATCCAGTTGCGTGGTGGTGATTAAACCGGAGCGCAAACCGTCGTCTATATCATGATTATTGTAGGCAATTTCATCGGCCAAATTGGCCAGTTGTGCTTCCAGGCCGGGCCGGGTTTTATCGATAAAGCGCTGCCCGATTTCACCCAAATGCTGCGCGTTATTCAGTGAGCAGTGTTTGAGTATGCCCTCCCGGGTTTCAAACATCAGGTTTAAACCATCAAACCCGGCATAGTGCTGCTCCAACTCGTCCACCACACGCAGGCTTTGCAAATTGTGTTCAAAGCCGCCGTAGTCGCGCATACAGGCGTGCAAAGCATCTTGCCCGGCATGGCCAAAAGGCGTATGACCTAAATCGTGCGCCAGCGAAATGGCTTCAATCAAATCCTCATTCAAGCGCAGATTACGCCCGATTGAACGCGCAATTTGCGCCACTTCCAGGCTGTGGGTGAGACGGGTGCGAAATAAATCGCCCTCATGATTGACGAAAACCTGGGTTTTGTATTCAAGCCGACGAAACGCGGTGGAATGAACGATGCGATCACGGTCACGTTGAAATTCAGTGCGCGTGGAGGACGGTTCTTCAAAGCGCCGCCGCCCACGTGACTGATCAGCGTGCGCGGCATACGGTGCCAATTGGGGTTCCAGTATCGTATTCGCGCCTGTCATGCTCTACTCCACACCCGCGGCCAAGGTATCGAGCAAATCCTGATGCGGTGCACTCATGACACAACAGGCACCGAGCGGTTTGAGCAAAATAAACTTAATCGCTCCGCCTTCATTCTTTTTATCCACTTCCATCAATTCCAACCAGCGCCCCGCCCCCAAATTGGGCGCACGGGTGGGCAAACCTGCCGCTTCAACCAAGGCCTTGACCCTGGTTTTACTCACATAATCGATAAAGCCCATGCGGTAAGACAGATCAGCCGCCAACACCATACCACAGCCTACCGCCTCACCATGCAGCCATTCACCATAACCCATGCCCGCTTCAATCGCATGACCAAAGGTATGGCCGAAATTAAGAATCGCGCGCAAACCGCCTTCGCGTTCATCCTGGCGCACAATATCGGCCTTGATTTCACAGGACTTAGCAATCGCATACGTCAAGGCTTCCTGATCCCGCGCCAGCAGCTTTTCGATATTTTGCTCCAGCCATTCAAAGAACTTGAGGTCGATAATCGCACCATATTTGATGATCTCGGACAAACCAGCCGAGAGCTCACGTGTCGATAAAGTGTTCAGGCTGCTGGTATCGGCCAATACTGCCTGGGGCTGATAAAAAGCGCCGATCATGTTTTTTCCGAGCGGATGGTTAATACCGGTTTTACCGCCCACCGACGAATCCACTTGCGATAACAAGGTAGTGGGAATTTGTACAAACGGGATACCGCGCATATAGCTGGCGGCAGCAAACCCGGTCAGGTCGCCAATCACCCCGCCACCCAATGCCACCAGCGTGGTTTTGCGGTCGCAACGGTGGGTCAATAAATCATCAAACACCCGCATCAGATGCACCCAGTCTTTGTACACCTCACCGTCAGGCAAAATAATCTCCAGTACTTCGCGCCCATCGGCCAGCAACGCTTGCTTGAGCGGGCCAAGATACAGTGGGGCTACCGTGGTATTGGTG
>JBKJLF010000465.1:0-7962 GCA_046597185.1 Burkholderiaceae bacterium
CAAAATCAATGTCCGCCAGCCACGGGCCTGGCGCGAAGCCAGTGATAATATCAATTACCATTTCTGGGTGCGAGAAAATGGCTTTGTAATCGGTGTCGGATGAATTGGTCATAAGAATCTAAGCCTACGGCGCTTGCAGATAGCAACAAGCAAAACAATAACCGATTTTTGCGCGCAGAAACGGCCCAACGGCAACCAAAACAGCAATTTGTCGTTTTGCCTGCATTAGTCTGCTCGTTGAAGTGACACTGCGCTTTTGGACAAGGCCTACCCGCAGCAGCAGCCCTTACTTTTTTGAGGCGGCACGGGTCGAGTGTCATCCACGTTATAGCCAGCCTCCTGCACGGCAGATTTCAATTGGGCAGGTGAGGTTAGGTTTGCATCGAAGTTCACCTTGGCGGCGCCATCGGCCAGCGTTACATTGACTTCATCGACGCCGTTGATGGCTTTTAACGCTTTTGTTACCCTGCTGACGCATCCGCCGCAAGTCATTCCCAATACATTGAGCATTTCGGTTTTCATGACAACTCCTTTAAATATAGGTAGTGCCTGTCAGAAAACCCCTCATTTTTTGGAAAATGCTCCCAAAAAAATTGGCACTACGATGACATTTTTTTGTGGATTACCCTGAAAAAACGCATAAGTTGCATTAATTCAATTAATAATACTTGAAATATGATTCGCCAGACGTGCACATCCCCCGATTGTTAAAATCGGTCACTAAACGGTCTACTATTTTGAATGGATTAAGCGGCTTGCTTGTCAGGCGGCGCGTGTTTTGCGCGATTCGATTTTCGTAGCGCTTGTTGCTGATTCTGTTGCCATAAAATGGCACCAATCCGGTGAATGTTCTTTGCTACTATTGCAATCGCAACATAACGCTTAAACCCCGCAATGCCGTGATCAGGGCACATGTCAAGACCATGGACGCCCAGCGCATTGATCGCAGACTCCACCGCAGAATGCGCACGCCTAGCGGCCACGAATGCGTCCGATGTTTCTACTGCCAGCGCTTGTTGCGAGCGCTTGCCCTTGCGTGGCAGCGTTACCTGCTCCAAGTGCTCTGGCAATTTCGTCTGGTTGGCTGGCGAATGAAAACCCTTGTCAAAACTAGTTGCATTTAGATTTGGAAAACGCTGTTTTGCTTGTGTCACCATCATTACAGCAACCTGGTCGTCGGTCTGTTTTTCCATCACATGGTGATGCAAAATGAAGCGGTGCTGATCTTCTAAAATGCAAACCTTGACCCCAAATTCGACAGGCTCACCAGCCTTGCCCTTGCTGACCCATTCGGTGTGCGGCTCAAACAGCGAGAATACTTTTTCGCCATGCGCAATGATTTCACCGCCGCTAACATCCATCACGCGGCGCTTGATTTGCGAAATTTGGCGTTCAGCGTGAACCAGAAACTCGTTGATTTCCAAGTGCAGTTTCATCGCCTGACCAATGATTTCGCCCTTGGCGAGCAGCTTTGTGCGCGGCAAGCTAATTCTGCCATGAAATCGCCAACTTGAAAGTGCCATAGTCTGTTTTGCAATTTTAAATCTTACGGTGCACCCATCAAGGCATTATAAGTTTCCCGCCCCAACAAAGCCTGCCCGCACGAGAATAAAGCCGAGCGCCGACATGCGCAGCAAAAAGGCGCATGTCGGCAAGTTGCAAAGCAAGCCAATCAGTGGCAATTACCCTTTGGGATGTTCGATCTGATCCTTCATTCGATAACCGCTCCCCTCAATCACCACCGTTTCGGTATGGTGCAACAACCGATCCAGAATAGCCGCAGTAAGCGTGCTGTCATTGTTGAAGATTTCTGCCCAATTCTTGAAAGCGCGGTTGGATGTAATGATGGTGGAACTGCACTCATAGCGCCCGCTGATGATCTGAAACAAGCAATCGGCACCGAATGCCCCTTTAGGCAGGCACTGTGCGCCAGCGCCGTGGCCAGATGGGTCTTGCCAATCCCAACAGAACCAATAAAGATCACATTGCCTTTTTCCTCAATCAACCCCAGGCGAAACAAGTGGCGAATCTGCGGCTGGTTGATATTGCCTGGCCAACGCCAGTTGAATTGCTCCAGTGTCTTAATGACTGGTAACCGGGCAGCCAATACGCGGCGCTCGGTGCTGCGGTCGGCGCGGCGCTGGTATTCGCCCTCAATCAATTGCGCCAGATAATCGACATGCGCAGACTGATCCAGCGCGGCTTTTTGCCCCATCGATTCAAAGTGCTGCGCCACATAAGTGAGGTACATCGCCGCCAATTGCTCGCGCAGGCGCAGTGTTTGGGGCGAGCCATCCGGTTTAATTTTGGGGGACTTGGTTTTCATGGTTGCGTACCTCATAAAGTGAAAGATCGGGTTGAGCCAGTTCGATATCCAGCAAATCCTGGCGGCGCGTCAATTGCAGCGGCGACGCCTTGGGTAAGGCGCGGGCACGGGCGGCCAGCAGGTTGGCGATGATGATGCGTGCTGGCACGCCACCAAAGGCCCGAAAGGCATTTTCGTGCGCCGCCAGGAAGTGCTCCATGGTTTGCATGACGGTAAATTCCAGATACATGCGGCGGCTGAAACACAGCACCATGAGGAAGAAACTGAGCCTCCTGCGCGTGTTGCCAACCTGTATCGTGCCGTATTCGCCCCAGTCAACCTGGGCATTAGCCACGGTGACCAAGAACAAATACCGCGCGGCGGCATACACGTCCAAACGCTCATGGTGATTGCAATTTTTGCCATTCCTGCACCCGAGCAACGGCTGCCGGGCCACTGTGGTAGTTTTTGTTTTCCGGTTTCGCCAGCCATTTGTTGTTGCTGGCCTTTTTTGATGCTTTGCGACAGGCGGAGCTGGTGTAATATTTTTGGTGGTGCCCGTTACGCGAATCGGGTTTGAATAGCTCTTGACAATGCAGGCATTTATGGCTTTGGCGTGGTTTCATGGAACTTCCCTCCCTGACTGCATCATCGGCAGGGATTGTTCTCAATAAAAACTATTGGATAAAAGAAAACGAAGGAAGGAATGAAGAAAAAGAAGGTATGAGATAGAAAAAATCGAAGAAAATCGAAAAACCAATAAGACGAAAAAGGCTCAAGAAAAGACACGTTCAAATTGGCGGTTTTAGGGCAGTTTTAGGTTGCTGCTGACAACTACTCACGCAAGATGCGGGAAAACATCTGGAAACAGGTGGAAGAAGGGATTGAAGACGGGAATGCTGTGATTGCATGGAAAGCCAATAACGAAGCCGGGTTTGATTTTGAAACCTTGGGAGAAAACCGCCGCATGCCGGTGGAAATGGATGGTGTAAAGCTGGTATCGTTTTTTCCGATGGATACGGGGAGGAATAGGCGGTTTATGCGCGACTGGGCGGGGAACATGTCGCAATATCGCAATAGGGTAATAGGCGCAGTTTGACCGTTTGTGGTTCAGTCAGTGTTTATTCTGCGCAGGTTCGCCCAATTTGATCAAAATCACGGCTGTTTCTGCCACGATATTGCCACTGGCCCCACCTCATTCCATGCTGTCAAAACCGCTATCGACGGCACCGCCGCGCTGAGCTGCTTTTGCCGCAGATCGTAGCTGAATTTGATTCTTAAATTCTCGATTTCGGCATCGAAAACCAAAACGTGGTTGCCTGTCCAGCCGGTGAAGTTGTGCCAGACAGAATCCGGCTTTCCAGCATAGCGCACGGCCAGCCATTCGGGTGTTTTCGTGTTCGTCAATGAACGAAAAGCCTTGCCCGATGCAAATATCGCCCAACCTTCGAGCCGCCCTCGCGGCAGGACAAGATACTCGCCATCCGGCGACCATACTTCGCGAAAGGTGCCGTTGGGTGTGCGCAGCCCTTCAGGGTTGAGTGGGGCGTAGTCCACCTGTGCGGAGGTATCTTTTTTTCGTAGTGAGATGCGATCCACCACAAATTGGCTTTTTTCGTCGCCATCCGGGCCTGCCCATTGCCCAAAAAATTCGACCGACAGACCATATTTATCGTTGCTTGAAGTGAAAAGCGCCAGTGGTGGCTTTTTGAAGAACCGATCGCCAGACCAGAACAACATTGCAATACCGACCAGTATCAGCGCTGTAATAAGCAAAATAGGTTTTAGCAAGGACGGTTTGATTATTGGATTCATTTGAATAGGTCAAAAAGTGATTCAAAGAACCCCTTATGCAACGCGACAACGTCGAACTTGGCTGCGGCATAGGCATCTGGCGGGATAATAATGGCCCCCGAAAGCCATTCAAAATCCTCAATGTCCGTAGTCCCATACAGGTCGGCACCGACCTTATCCCAATGAACCTCGTAGACCATTCCCAGTGAAAATAACCACGTATGCTTACCGCCGCGAGAGACGCCCATGCCAAATTTTATCTTCTTCAATTCCGTCATCTGGGCATCGTCTTCTTTTGTAGCCGCAGCCGCCATGCCTTTGCCCTTGAAACTTACAAAGTTTGGATCGGTTTCTTTCGTCGGGGTGTAATTTACAACGACGTGCGCGATAGGAATATTGTAGTAAGGCATCTTGTTTATGACGTTTTTGTACGTCATGACGTGTTCGAAATTCTTGTCACGGGGATGGTTGATATCGGGATTGATGTAGACTGCTTTCCACTTGTGATCGCTTACAAGGTAGGCGGCCAATTCAGTCCCTAATTTGCCTAGGTTCTTGACCTTATTGGCTGCCACCTTATTGCCGTTTTTCTCGAATGCGTGGCTCAGCACATTGATTACATAGGTGATGCAATCGGTGGGCTTCAATTTTGGGTATTTGCTTGCTACTTGGCTACCGCATTCATCGCTGTGATTATTGAACAAATCCATCATCTTCTTGTAGGCATCGTCGGAAAAGCTCATCGAAATAGTTCCTAAAATAAAATGTTATAGGGTACAATGGGTCTTTATTATCGCATTTAATGGTAATAATGCATGAATACGTATTGAAATTAGTTGTAATAATATGTAAGCAGGAAAAGCGGTATTGGGCTAATACTGTTCCGTGCGCTCGTAACTGTAACATGCCGAACATTGAGGGGGCACAGTGGGTGCAAGGGAATTTTAAATTGGTATTTGCAGTTGGGCGGGCGCGCGTATCCGAGTGTTCTTGCCCCTGAACCCATCTGCGTATGGTTAGGGCTTTTTCTTATCGTATCGCGGTTTGCGATGCGGTGCAGATCGATGTCACCGTAAAACACCGGATCGGCATCGATCAACATCAATCGTATGACTTTGTGCGCGATTTTGTCGGCACTGTCGCCACTGCTGGTTGCGAAACCTTCATCGTGCATGCGCGCAATGCCATTTTAAAAGGGCTTAGCCCCAAGCAAAACCGCGAAATCCCTGCGCTTAAATACGATATGGCTTACCAGCTCAAGCGCGATTTTCCGCAACTGGAAATCATCATCAACGGCGGCGTTAAACATCTCGCTGAAATTGACTTGCATTTGCAGCACGTCGATGGCGTCATGCTGGGGCGGGAAGCGTATCACAATCCGTAGGTTTGTCGTTCTCTGTTGCAGGTCTAAATTTGCCGCATGAAAAAAACATTGCTACAGTCGCCTTGTCCAAATCGATAAATCTGCTCGATTTGTCGATTTTCACGTCTTTGAGTTTGCCGTCAACAGAAATCAACAATGAAATGACGACGGTTCCCTGTTCATTATTTCGCGCCGAATTTTGCGGATAGGATGGTGGCGCACACGAAGTAAAAACAATGCTTGCTTTGGTGGCTGCTTGTTCCTTGTTTTCAGCCGGTGGGGTTTCCTGCGCATAAGCGAGTTGTGCGAAGGTCAGAAAAGAAATACTTGCAATTGCTAGCGGAAATGGTTTCATGGTTTGCAAAAGCCGCGTCGAAAGGTGGGAAATTGAGTTTTACCATGATACATTAGTTGTGACTATTCAGCGTCTATGAAACGACCGTTTTTTTGGGGGCAGCAGATTGGAAAACTCGCTGCTTTGCATGGAAGTTAGCGCCTGCATTTCTCAATGCGACACAACTGGCTGCTTGGTCGGGCTTCACCTCGGCCGCGCGCCAGCATGCATGGAGCTGCGGATGACGGGCAATCAGCATTTTTTCACTGTTGCCCTGCGCTAGCCCGGTAAAAAACAATGCGGCAAGTCCTGAAATTGCTTGCAGGTGTCCAGCCAGTGCCGATTTTTCCAGTAGGGCGATGCCGTTGGCAAGTGTTTCGTGTGGACGTTGTGCCGGATCGGCATCAGCCCAGCCCTGAAGAATAATTTCACCTATCGCAAAATCGATTTCGGCAATACTCGCTTGACTATGCCGCACGGCGTCGATTGCATCAGCGTAATGTTGCGCTTGCAATGCCGCAATGATCATCTTGTTTTGTTGCGCAAGATCGTTGTTACGCGGCGGTGGTAGACTGATTGCAGTACAGCCAGCGCTTATTGTTAGGCTCGCAATTAAATACAGATGAAATAGACGGCGAAATTGGTTCATGGGTGATTGCTTATGGCGCGAACGGCAGTGTGGTTGCAAAATCGCTCAGATTATAGGGTTTTGAAATTGTACCGCCGTTGCGCAAGGTGTAATAATCCTGCGCGATGGAACCCTGTTGCTCCAAACCATATTGCTGAAACTTTTTTCGCGGATCAAGTAGGTAATCATAGTTTCGATCTACAGCACCACGTAATTTGATATTCCAGCCAAGTGAATAGAACTGATAGAGATGCGCGCCCTCATGTACAAACCATGCTCTGATTGCCAATGGCGCAGTTGAAAAATCGTCCAAATAATGTTTGGGTGGGAAATAGATCCGCCCATCCGGCGTCATCGCGGTGTCATCCGGTTGAAAAAATAGGCTTTAAAGTTGCGCACTTTTACTTCAGAATAAGGGATGGTTGATGCGAACACGGATTTAAGCATCTCAATTTCACCAAGCGTCAGGTCTCTGTTGATGTCCGGCATAGGATTCCTTTAAAATATCAAATACGAAATAAATTTCCAAAAAGAAATATCTTAAGGTTGCTTATGGCTAAGTATCGTTTTTCAAAACGCTATTATAGCAGCCTGCTCATGCTTTTGTGCGATTAATTAATTGCCTCACATGTCTTGTGGTAAATGGCTGCCGAAAGCTTTCCGCGTTTCACCCGTGCCGCCTTGCTTGGCCGGGGTACCCCATCTTGCCAGCAATTGCTTATAGCGCAGGCGCGCAGCCGCTCAGCAAGATGCCCACCAGTTGGGCAAACGCAGCCACACTTCAGTTCTAAGCTGAAAGTTTCATGCCATATTGGGCTTGGAAATGTTGGCGAGACTACTTTTGGCATCGCATGTAATTAGTGATGAGGCCAGATTACTCATTGCTATGAGCGTATCTGGGTGTTTTTCCCCCAATTCGCGGATGCGGGTGTTCAGCACTACTTCTTGCAGCTTGCGCGCGGCTGGCAAATTGCGATCTTTAAAAAATGTTGTCGCTAAATTGCTAATAACTACGATTGTGAATGGGTTTTTTTCCCCTAGTACGGTGCGGCAGATGGGTAGGAGTTTTTCTAGCAGCAACTGCGCTTGCGGCCATTCATTTTGTTCGGTTAATGTTTGTGCCAAATTGTTTATGGCGCTGAGCGTATCTGGGTCTTCGTCGCCCAGCGTCCGGCGGCTGATGGTTAGGGTTGTTTCTTCCAGCCGCCGTGCTGCGGGCAAATCGCCTTTTGCCTTTAGCAGCAACGCCAAATTACCCATGGACGCGAGCGTCGCCCGCCCTTCCTGTCCGTAGGTAGTGCCTGTCAGAAAACCCCTCATTTTTCGGAAAATGCTCCCAAAAAAATTGACACGACGGTGACATTTTTTTTGAGGTTTACCCTGAAAAAACGCATAAGTTGCATTAATGAAATTAATAATACTTAAAATATGATTCGCCAGACGTGCATATCCCCCGATTGTTAAAATCGGTCACTAAACGGTCTACTATTTTGAATGGATTAAGCGGCTTGCTTGTCAGGCGGCGCGTGTTTTGCGCG
>JBKJLF010000644.1:0-5443 GCA_046597185.1 Burkholderiaceae bacterium
AACCGATATGCCAGAGCACTGTACAGTGTCGTGGCATATCGGTTTTAATGCGCGGTTTTAATGAGCGGTTTTAATGCGCGGCTTTAATGCTTAATTTTAATGCGCGATTTTGAGGAAATGGCAAGATGAGATTATTCCGCTTTTTTGTGTTGTTCGTTGTGCTGTGCCGAGGTGTTGGCACGGGCAGCGTCATGGCGCAAAATGCAGTGGAATGGCTGAGTTACCGCGATACTTATCGCACCATGCTGTGGTTTGAAAAATATGGTGGCCCCAAGCATTTGCTGCAACAACACGCCTTGCTGCTGGCAAAAAGCCCGACGGCCACAGGCAGTTTGCGTTTGAGCCTGGTGAGTAAATCGATGCGGCTGGAATTGCCGCTGGATGAAACCGGGCGCGCGGTGTTTCCCTTGTTGAAGCAAGCCTTCGACGAGAATGCTGAATTACATCTGAGCCAAAAACTGGATCAGGTGAGCTTGCGCTCAAGTGTATCGATCATGATTCGTGCCGATGGCATTTATGAGCTGGCTGATTTACGTGCCGCCTGCGCGCAAGTGCTGGACTACCAAAACTGGCGCAATGCCAGCCTTTTGCGCGACAAAAAATGCGTTGGCGTGCGTTTTGTGTTTTCCAAAAAGCTGGCGTCGGCAGCACCACAACTGCGCCGCCCGGATCAAAGCCTGACTACCTTGCCGCTACGCGAAGGCGTGCCGTTCTGGCCCTTTGGGCATGAGGCCGATGGCAGTTATCCGTATGCGGTGTTTCAGACCGCGAGCTACCAGTTTGCTGCATTGCCAGAGCAGGGCCAGGTGTTGACACGCAGCGCACCGCTGGTGATTGTCGCGTGGTTTGAATAACGCGCTCAGGCAGGCCCGCCTCCCCGGCTCGAATCTCAGCTTGAAACTTAGCCCGATGCCCAACTCGACGGCGAAAACAAATAGCCTTCACCCCACACGGTTTTGATTTTTTCCGCTTGCGCATCGTCGAAATGGCGGCGCAGGCGTGAAATATGGTTGTCGATGGTGCGATCCATGCCATCAAACTCAATACCGCGCAACTTCTTTAAAATCGCATCGCGCGAGAGCACGACGCCCGGATTTTCCGCCAGTACCAGCAGCAGCTTGTATTCACTGTTCGATAGCAGCAGCGTTTGGCCGCGCCAGACTACCCGGCGGTCGTCGCGGGAAATGCTGAGTGCGCCAAACACCAGCGTTTGCGCATCTTCCACGGGCGCGCTCACGGGTGTGCTCACGGGTGCGGCGCGCTCTTGCGTGCGGCGCAGCAGCGCGCGCAGGCGTGCCAGCAAGATACGCGGCTGTACCGGTTTGATGACGAAATCATCGGCCCCCTGTTCCAGCCCCGAGACTTCATCATACGAATCTTCGCGTGCGGTTAAAATCAAAATCGGCACCTGGCTCACGGCGCGAATCTGGCGGCACACCACCATGCCATCGAGGCCTGGCAGCATCAGGTCGAGCACCACCAGATCGGCCTGGGTCGCCTCGAAACGGGCCAGCGCAAGGTCGCCCCTGGTGACCAGATCCACCTTGAATTCATAGTTTTCCAGATATTCGGTCACCAGGGCCGCCAAGCGCGCATCGTCTTCCACCAGCATAAGTTGAAACATTAAATTCTCCGCAGCATTAAATTCTCAGAAACATAAAATTCTCCGAAACATAAATTCCTTCTTATTCAAGATTGTAGCGTAATGACGTTGGTTGTATGTCACATTCTGTCGTCACACAGATTTTGCCACCGGGCACTGATGTTACAATCGCGGGTGGACAAGTCAAGCAAGGTGGTGGGACGAACATGAAAATCTTAAAACGGGCAAAACAGCAAGCCGATGAGTTGCACAAGGAGGCCCAACGCTTGAGCGAGCTGGGGCAAGACGATGAAGCTTTGCTGAAATATCAAGAAGCGATTACGAAGAATCCGGCCAAAGCGGCGAGTCTTTACAATATGGGCTTGATTTATAAATATCGCGGCCAGTGGCAACAATCGCTGGAGCATAATTTGCGCGCGTATCAACTCGACCCTGATGATGACGCCACCAAGTGGAATTTGGCGATTGCCGCCACCGCCTTGCGCCAATGGAAGTTGGCGCGTCGGGTGTGGCAGCAGTGCGGCATACCCTTGCCTGCTGGAACTGGCCCGATCGAGATGAATTTGGGTATCACGCCGATTCGGCTCAATCCCAATGACGGCGGCGAAGTGGTGTGGGCCACCCGGATCGACCCGGTGCGCGCCCGCATCGACAGCGTGCCTTATCCTGAATCCGGCTTCCATTATGGTGATATTGTGTTGCACGATGGTGCGGCGGTTGGTTATCGTGAGGTGGATGGGCGTCAACTACCGGTTTTTAATGTACTGGAATTGTTCACCCATTCCAGCTTTCGCACCTTTGTGGTCACCATTGAATTGAGTGATGAGCAAGACCTCGAAAAGCTGGAAAATTTGTTGGCCGGGGTTCCGCATGAAATTGAAGATTGGACCAGCAACGTGCGGGTGATTTGCAAACGCTGTAGCGAAGGCATACCGCACGATCATGGTGAGGATGATTTTCCACAAGAGTTCGAATTAATCCACAAACTGGGCATTGCGGCGCAAGATCAGGCGGTCGTGGAAAAGGCGTTGGCCAAATTGCAAAAACAAACCGGGGCACGGTTATTGAGTTTGGAGGCGGATAAGCGGTATGTTCATTAGGGGGCAATGAAGCCGAAGGGTGAGCATGGCTTTCGGCTTGCTTGCTACGCGGGTTTAATCTTGGTCATATTCGGTGGGCCAAAATTTTTCGATGATAGCGCAGGTGAGTTGTTTGAGTTGTTCTTGTTCTGCGAAATTGTCGTTTGAATAATCAAAAATAATTTTCAGCCATGCCAGGGTGAGCGCATCGCAGGCCAAATAAATCGATGTATCGCTGGCGTCGCGGACATTTATTTCGCTGACAAAATCGATATATTTGCGCAGTGTTGCGTCAATCAGTTGGTGATCAAATAACTGGCTGAATGTCCCGTTCAAGTTGGCAAGGTCATCATCGGATATATGCGCTCGGGATTGGTGGGTAGCCAGCGTCATCAAAATGCTCAAATTATCCAATAGCTCAATTCGGCGCTCTTTGAGCGGCACGGCAATGGCTGGCGGGGTTTGTGGGTGCTGGTGTGCAAAGTGCAGGTTGACGGCGGCCAAAATAGGGCGCAGGTCCTGGTGGGTTTTGCCATAGGCTGCCAGGATGAGGGCGGAGAAATCACGTGCCGACATCATGTCCGGCTGGTGGGCTACCTGGGCGGTAATGGCGGGGGCAATTTCGGTGCTTGGCGTAGCGGGTGTAATGGGAGCAGGTACGGGGGCGGTGTATGCGTGGGTGCGAGCGGCGATTTGGGCGTTGAGCGCGGCTATTTGCGCGTGGGCGGCATCCATTGCGTTTTGAAATTGCAAGGCCATTAAGTAGATGAACAACATCAACCCGGCGACTGTGCCCGTTACCACCAAATCATTCGAGCGGATCATAATAAACCACAGCGGCAGTGCGCTGCCAAAGAACAGCAAATGCGGTAAAAATTTGGCAATGGCATTGGGCCGCGTTTGTTCTTTGTTGGCCAACCATTCTTGCGCATGGCCAAGCAAGCCAAACGTGGGCAAGCCTTTAAAATCGCTGCCATCAGCGGTGCGGGGGCCTACGTAGAGTAGGCGCACTATGGCCAAGCACAACAGAATGTTGATGGCGGTGCTGTGATAGATTGTAATTACGCCATTAAAGTAGGCTGGCAGGTAAACCAAGTGCGCCATCAGTGCATAAAAGTTCAGCTCATTAATATCACGGGCTACATTTTTTCCGCCAAACCACAGTGTAAAAATGACCATTGCGGATATTTCAGCCAAACTCAGCGCAATTAAATGAATATGTCCGGCCAGCGAAGGTTTGAGTACAAAAAAAACAGCGCCACTGCTGAGCGCCATAAACAATGCCATCTTGGCGCGATCAAAGACTTCTATTTGCAAGGGTTTAGGGCTTGCGATGTTGGTCATTGCGGGTGTCATAACATTCCTTTAGTTTAGTTTGCAACACCACAAACCCTTGGTACGGTTATTTACTTGGGTGGTGGTGGTGGTGGGATATCCGAGTTGTATATCTTTTCAGTTTGCTGCACGGGTAATACGGCCTGTGGTTCGGGCAAGTTAAAAAGGAAGTCCATTTTTCAATCTCCTGTAGGTGAATGGAAGCCAATTATAGCTGCTTGGCACCGCTGCCAGCAAGCCGCACTCCACGCATTACCAAAAACTGAACCCGCACTGCCTTTTTAACCTGCACGCCCTTTGCACAGAGGCTGCCGCAGTCACGCCTAAGCGTGGCTTGCTGCTGGGTCATTATAAATTGAAACACCGCACAAACCAATTAAAACAGTGCAATTTGGTGTGGTGCTGTTGCATTTGTACGATTTCTTTTTGGCAATGTGGTGCGCAGGCGGGCAGGTGGCGTGGTGTGGATTGCATGAGCTAATATGCCATAGTGAAACATTTATTTTATTTGATAAGCAATGCGATGCCTTGCCATTTTGGATGAAACTTACGCTATAATCGCATTTTTATAAAAAATGTGGAAATGAAGGGATAGTTGTATGGCTAAGGAAACAGAAGGTAGTGTACTGGGCAATCAAATTTTATCGCAGCGTGTCGCTGCGGCGTTGGCAGTGGGCAACACGCCGGGTGTGAATACGCATGAATTGGTGAATGTGTACAACATTAAAAAAGAACGTAAAAAAGTTGTTAAGGCGTACTACGACAGGGAAGGTAAAACCATGCCTGCGGCGGCGTTGGTGCTTAGGGTAGATGCTGATCGGGATATTAGACATTCACGTGTGCTGGGCAGTAATATGCTCAAGGCAAATCGGGGCTATCTAAGACCGGATTATGTGGATGCGCATCATATTGTTGGGCGACTGCACCCAGACGCATTGTTAGCCCGGAATTATTTGTTTAACTGGGGGATTGGGATCAATGATGCAGATAATGGTGTGTTTTTGCCGCGATATGCAACAACAAGCATTGCGAGTATGCCATATGCTTCGAATCACCAAGGGCTTCATACAGTAAATTATTACTTAAATGTGACATTGCGGTTGGGTGATGTATTGGGGCAATCCGTTGCTGAGGCGCGCCTTGTACTCCGTGAAATTAAAAGTGAATTAATTGCAGGCACATTTTCTTTTTGACAGAGGTGAGTATGGTGCAGCTTTGGGAATGTATAGGTGGTGGTGGCAATGATTTTGGTGGCCTCACGTTTAAGGACGAAGAGGATCTGGCGAATAATCTTTTTGAAATTAATGGTTGCAAAAAAGATTTTGGAAAAATCCCGCGAATTATGCCAACAGTATATAAAAAAGTTAAAAAGCAACCACCAGTGGCCGATATCGGCAATTTGGTCCCCGGCGCAATTATTCTTAAC
>JBKJLF010000836.1:0-16488 GCA_046597185.1 Burkholderiaceae bacterium
GTGCTGATCGGGCTGGATGGCGTGGGACGGATGGGAGCGGGCCTGTTCCCTTGCGATGCCGGCTGTGTTGGCGTCTCAATGGGCCAGGAACTACACCACCTGTTCGCCACGGTAGGCTTTATCTCCGGCATCCTGGCGGCAATCGCGTGGGGCATTGTCTTTTTTCGGCGTGGTGGGCAGCCGATCATGGCATGGTACTCGGTTGGCAGCGGCATCCTGGTGTTTATTTTGCTTGTGCTCATGACGTGGGCGGGCAATCCGATTCATGCCATCGGCCTGTTTGAGCACCTTGCATCCTTGTTTCTTTCGTTGTGGATGATGGTGTTCGCTGTGTGCATGATGCGCGTCACAGGCGATGTCTGAAGAATCGCAACCGGATGAGATGCATGACAAGAATCAGAGTCTGAACCAGGCGAGATTGGTAGATGCGCCCATTGGATCCATGAGGTGGTTGCTGTATCGTAAAATACGGCTATTTTCTTGTGTTTGCGGCTTTGTTTATTATACTATGCCCATGGTTGCTGCCGCTTGTCGGTGGTTTGATTTAACCCGGTTTATCTGATGCTGCGCGGGCCGTTCTGGCGATTGTGGGGCAGGGATGAACACTATTTTCCGGCCCATCAATTATGCTCACATACCATCACATAAAATGGCTTTTGGCCGTGCTGTTTCTTTGTTTTCTGACCGCTGCGTTTGCTGACGAACCTGAGGCGCTTGGCCCTGATAAATGGCCTGAGACAGTTGAGGCGGTTACGAAAATGATCATTGCTGATATGCCTGAAAAGAATCGTTTGATTATCAAGGGAACGAAGTGGCAAGATTTGATCAAGTACCATCATGGTTGGGGTACAGGTATTCGCAACCACTATGGCCTTTGGCGCGGTAATCAAAAACTTTTGCTGGCGGCTTGTGGAAAACCTTGCCACCCCGATGATGCATCAGTAATAATTATTGAGGCTGTTTGGGTTGAATTGCAAAAATGAGTAATCCGGTTAAAGAGTGCGGTCAGGTTGCCAAGGCCCGCCTGTTGTTGCCGTTACGATTGAAGAGTTGTTGCCCCCAAGCGGGGTGTTTCGGGAGAGATCGCAGATGGACCAATCGGTTTGCCCACAGATGAAAATCTGGCTAAAAAACACGCTGCAACAAGCCGCATGGGCTCCGCTATTGGTTTTTGTCTTCTATGTGATTGCAGCCAAAGGGTTCAATGCCTACATTCTTTACCCGTGGCTGGACATGCCCACCCACTTTTTTGGCGGAGCAGCCATGACGTTTTTCTTCCTGGTTGCCACGACGCATTTGCAAGCATTGATTGGCCGTATCCCCGCACTCATACGTTTGACCTTTCCTCTCGGCCTGACGGCAATCATTGCCATCGTATGGGAATTTCTTGAATATCTGGCTGATGCTGCGCTGGGCACAAAAATGAACCTCGGGGTTGCGGGTACGCTGGCTGATCTTTTCTGTGGTTTGCTTGGGGGCTGCGTTATAGTTGCATGGGCTGCCTACGCAGTAGCGGTGCAATCCGGCACTGCGGCCAATGAAGATGATTACAATCGCCAGGAGAGTTAACACTTATGGAAAATTACGACTGGACCTGTCTGGCATGTGGCCATGCTAACCAGGCTCATGCAAGCGGTTGTGTCGTGTGTGCGTGCCCATCTTCTCCTACGTTCAGGCAGATAGCCAAGTGCCGTGAGGATCATGTGCTGGGTACAGCGTTACATTGCAAAACTGAAAGCAGGTGAAGAGGTGTCCTTTCGGCCAAGAGGTAATTCCATGGTGCAAATCAATATCAAGCAACCACGCGGCTACAAAGCGCGATGTTTCACCCAATGGCAGGTAGAATCTCCATGTTTTTAAACGATTTCGACACCCATGGCTACCTTGTTACGGCAGCGCTTTTCGATGAAAGCGCGTGCCAAATATGGCAATCCAATCTCGACACCATGCCAATTGCCATGGCGGGGAATCGCAACCTGCTTGCCAGTGATTGGTGCGCCACGCTGGCGCACGAATTAAAAAACCATCCGCTGCTGGCACAGGTTTTACCGCAATCCTTGGTGGCGGTGCAATGCACCTTATTTGAAAAGTCGCTGGATCGAAATTGGTTGGTGGCGCTGCATCAGGATTTGAGTATCCCTGTCGCTGAGAAAATCGACCATCCGGCGCTATCGGGTTGGACTGAAAAAGAAGGGGTAATTTTCGTGCAGCCACCCATTGAATTGCTGCAGCAATTAGTCGCGCTGCGCCTGCATATTGATGACTGTGCCGTTAGCGACGGGCCGCTTAAGGTGGTGCCGGGTTCCCATTTGCATGGCCGTGTCAGCCAAACGCTGGCGCAGTCGTTGCGTAGCAACAATGGTGAAGTGATTTGTCCGGTAGCGCGTGGCGGTGTCATGATCATGCGCCCCTTACTGTTGCATGCCTCATCCAAAGCCACCGGGCAAAGTCGGCGGCGGGTGCTGCATTTTCTGTTTGCGCCAAAAACTTTGCCGTTTGGCTTGCGCTGGCATCATGCGCTCTGATAATCAATATCCACAAATCAATACCCAAAAAGGACAATCCATGGCACAGCGGTTCGCACTTGTTTGCTCCGGCCAAGGCGGCCAAAGTTTAAGCATGCTCGATAGTTGGCAGGCCGACCCCTTGGCGCTGGCGGCGCGCGAGCACTGGGCGCGTTGGCAGGCGCAGCAACAGGTGGCCGATTGGGCGCAGGTGTTGCGCCAGCCCGAGAACCTGTTTCACAATGGCGTGGCGCAAAGTGTGATTGTGGCGTATGGCGTGGCGCTGTGGCAGGCGCTGGCAGCGCATTTGCCCGCGCCCACGCTGGTGGCCGGGTATAGCGTGGGCGAGCTGACCGCGTATCATGTGGCGGGTAGCCTGGATGCAGAACAGGTATTGGCCATGGTGCGGGTGAGGGCGCAATGGATGGATGCGCAATGCAACGCTCAGTGTAATCAAACGGGGCCAGCCACCTCGGGTTTCTCAGATACATCAGGTATCTCAGCGACATCAGTTAGCATAGCCACCAACGGCGGGCACGCCATGCTGGCGCTGACGGGTTTGGCGGCAGCCAGTTTGCCCACCTTACTTGCGCAATATGGCGCGCATCTGGCCATCGACAACGGTGCCGCCAGTGTGGTACTGGGTGGTTGGCGTAATGATTTATTGGCCTTGACCGACGCCGCCACCGCCCTGGGCGCACGGGCGCAAATGCTGGCGCTGCAAGTAGCCTCGCACACGCCCCTGATGCAGGGTGCGCAACAGCCATGGCTGCAACGCTTGCAAGCGGCCCACTGGCAAGCGCCCATCTGCCCGGTGTTGGCAGGTATCGACGGGCAACGCATCAGCCAACCCGACCAGGCTTGCATCAGTCTGGCGCAACAGCTCAGCCAACCTGTGCGCTGGGCCGCTTGCATGGATGCACTGGCGCAATCGAATCTGGATGCGGTGCTGGAACTGGGGCCAGGTTCTGCCTTGGCGCGCATGATGCAGGCGCGCCACCCGCAGTTGCCTTGTCGTTCGCTGGCCGATTTTCGTAGTCTGGGTGGCGCGCTGCGGTGGTTGGAACGTCAGCTTTAAGCCTCGGTAGCCTGGCTGATCTGGTTGACTTGGCCAGTAAGCTGCTGCAGCAAATACAGCCGCTGATAAATGCCATTGTCAATCTGCATCAATTGCTCATGCCCGCCAGATTCGGCAATGCAGCCGTGATTGAGCACAATAATTTGATCGGCATCGCGGATGGTCGATAAACGGTGCGCAATCGCCACCACCGTGACTTTACCGCGCAATTCATTGAGCGCCAGTTGCACCACTTGCTCGGTTTCGCTGTCAATATGGGAGGTGGCTTCATCCAGAAACAGGATTTTCGGCTGACCAGCCAAGGCGCGTGCAATCGCAATCAATTGCTTTTGCCCGGTCGAAAGGCGACCGCCACTTTCACCCAAAATGGTTTGATAGCCCTGTTCCAGCGTCAAAATAAAATCATGAATTTTCGCAGCGCGCGCCGCCGTTTCAATCGCATCCTGAGTTAAACCGCGCCCCATGTCGATATTTTCATGCACGCTGTCGGCCAGAATAAACGGGTCTTGCGGCACCAGCGCCACCAGCGCGCGAAAGTCCAGGTTGCCGATGCTGGCCAAATCCTGCTCATCAATCAAAATTCTACCGCTTTGCGCGGTGTAAAAGCGCAGCAGCAAGTTCAACAAGGTCGATTTGCCGCTGCCAGTATGGCCGACAATGCCAAAAAACGCGCCGCCGGGTATAGCCAGACTCAGGTTTTGAATAATCGGCTGATCCGATTTATAGGCAAATTGAATCTGCTGCAAATGAATTGCCCCGGCCAAAATCCCCTGGTTGGATGTATTTTTGACGCTGCTTTCCGTGCCCTTGGCTTGCGGTTGTTGTAACAGCGCATTCACGCGCGCACTGGCGATGACTGATTGTTGAAACTGACTAAATTGCATTGTGATTTGAATCAAAGGTTCGACCACGCGCGAAATGTAGGTAATAAAGGCATACAGCACGCCGATTTGCAAGCCTTGCACCGGGCGCAGACTAAAGCTGAAAATCACGCAGGCAAGCAGCACGATATGAAAGAAATCAAGCGCCGGGCGCAACAGCCAGGCATTGGCGCGAATTTCCCCCATGCGCGCCTTGAACAGGGCGCGGTTGGTGTCAGCAAAGCGCTGTTTATAGCGCTCGCTGGCATTGTGCGCCTGTAACAAGGCCATGCCGCCAATCGATTCGGCAATTTGCGCATTGATATCGCTGCGAAACTGGCGCGCACGCATCACCGCAGGCGCGCTCATGCGCTGGTACAGCCAAACAATGCCAAGAACCGCAGGAATCAAGAGCACCACAATCAACATCAAACGCCAATCCAGCCAGGCCATCGCTACCAGGGTGCCAAGCAGCACAATCCCGCTATCGAGTATCACAAACAACACTTGCACATACAGCGCCTTCACCGCTTCGGTATCATTGGTGACCCGGCTGACCAATTGCCCGGTAATGGCCTGATCGAAAAACGCCATCGGCAAACCCAGCACATGGGCAAATACCTGTTCGCGCAAACGCTGTACCGAACGCATGGCCAAGCCTGCCAGGCGCACCAATTGGCGGTAGCGCAGCCAAGCAGCGATGCTGCCAGCGGCCAAGGCCGCGCACAGCAGTAAAATGATTTGCTGCGTGCCGGCGTGGTGCGGTATCAAATAATGGTCGATAATGCGCGCCGCCATCCAGGGTGCGGAAATTTCAAACAAGGCGGCGATACTGAGCCAAATCACGCCCAGAATAAAGTGGCGGCGCTCAGGCCGTGCCGCGCTTATCAGCAAGGACAGGGCTTGCCAGAGGGGGGATTGTTGCCAATCTTGCTTAAAGCGCATTCAGACTTGCCTCCAATTGTTGATAGCGCCACTGGCTGTCATACCAACCGGCTTGCGCCAGTAATTGCGCATGGTTGCCTTGCGCGCTGATGCGACCGTTGTGCAACACAATAATATGATCGGATTCGGCCACGGCGCTCAAGCGGTGGCTGGCGATGATGACCGAACGGGTTTGCTGTTTTTGGCGTAAGTCTGACAGATGTTGCAAGATCGCCGTTTCAGTGCCAGTATCAACGGCGGACAGCGCATCGTCGAGCAATAATAATTGGCTATCGGCCAGCAAGGCGCGCGCAATCGCCAAGCGTTGGCGCTGCCCACCCGAGAGCGTGATGCCGCGCTCGCCTACCAGGGTGGCGTAGCCTTCGGGGAAGCGCTTAATATCCTCATCAATCGCGGCCAAGCGCGCCACCTCTTCAATTTCGGCCTGGCTGGCATTGGGTTTGGCCAGTGCAATGTTTTTGGCGATTGAGGCTGAAAACAAAAACGATTCTTGCGGCACCCAAGCAATGGCCGCACGCAAGCAAGCCAATTGATAGTTGGCCAGGGGCGCGTGGTTCCAACTCATCTGGCCAGTATCGGGGGCGTATTGGCGCAATAACAGGCGTAACAGCGTCGATTTGCCGCAACCGGTGGGGCCAACAATGCCCAGGGTTTGCCCTGGTGCCAAATGCAAGCTGATATCGGACAAGGCGTTTTGGTTTTGACCCGGATAGCGAAACGAGAGTGCCTGTAAGTCCAGCGGCCCGGCTTCCAGCGTGCCAAGTTGACCGTCGTTTTGTATCGTTTCGGCCGCTTCCAGCACCGGTTGCAGGCGCAACCAGGCGGCTTTGGCGCGTTCGATCAGGGATAGCACCCAACCTGCCGCAAACATGGGCCAAATCAATTGCCCCAAATACATGCCAAAACTGGTGAGGGTGCCAATACTCAATTGTGCTTGCCATACCAGATAACTGCCCAGCGCCATGGTCAGTACGCTCGATACCGCCAGCGTCAAGCCAACCGCCGGTTCGAAGGCGGCTTCCCAGCGCTGCGCTTGAAAACTGGCCTGCGCCGTTTGTCCGGCAATGCGGGAAAATTCCTGCGCGCTGCGTTGTTCCAGCCCGAGCGAACGTAAGGTGCGAATGCCCGCCAGCGATTGCTGGACATGATCATTCAACTGGCCGAAATACCCGAGCGCCTGGGCGGCTGCATGGTGGATATGGTTGGAAATACGCCAAAACGCAAAAGCCATGAAGGGGAAGGGGATCAGGGCAACCAGTGCCAGACGGCTATCGACGAAAAAAAACAAGGCCAACAAGACCATCAGCAAGGTCAGGCTACCGTCAAACCCGGCCAAAAACGCTTCGCCCGCCGCCATTTCAACGGCATCGATATCATTGGTGGCCAGCGCCATCAAGTCACCCGTGCGGCGTTGATGGTAGAAATCCGGGCCTTGCAAACACAGTTGGGCGTACAGTTTGGTGCGCAATTGTATACCCAGTTGATACGATGTCGAAAATAACAGCAAGCGCCAGGTGGCCCGAAATAAATAGATCAAGCCGCCGCATAGCAATAATAAGCCCAGTTTGGGTAGCAGCAGCGCGCCAGTGAGCTGATGTTGTACCAAATCATCGGTGAGTTGACCGACGATTTTGGGAATCGACACCGTCAAGCCAGCAATGGTCATGAGCAATAGTGCTGAAGTGGCATAGGCGAAGCGGTGTTGGCGAATAAAATCCGTCAAGAGCCGGAATAATGTCATGAGGAAACCTTGTTGGGGGCAGATGGTAATGGTGCGGGGCGTGCTTGCAGACGGATTGTAACGGGAGGCGGGCTCTTTCGTCAAAAGTTTGTTGCGGTGGGGCAGCAATTGGCTTGCTGCCCGGTGGGACGGGGGATTAATTTGCTTGGGGTGGTTCGACGCTGGTTTTGGCCTGCTCGTCAATGTGCGGCACTGCCGACTCTACGGCTGGGGTGGCATGAACTTCGGGCGGCGCTGCTTGGTGTGCTACCTGAGGTTCTGCCTGTGGTTCTGTTACCTGTGGACTGGTAGGTACGGCCGTGAGTATAGGTTTTGCTTTAACTGCGGGTTTTGCTTTAACTGTGGGTTTTGCCTTAACTGCGGGTTTGGCGGTGGCTTTGACTGCATTTTTTGACTCGACTTTGGCTGCAGCGGCGGGCTTGGTGCTGACCTTGGCAGCAGGTTTGGTTTCGCTAACCTTTGCGGCCGCTTGCACCTCGCTGGTTTTAACCGGGCTGGCGGCCTTGACCGCCGCTTTGGGTTCTGCAGGGTGTGGCTCGGCTTTGGCATGCGTATTCAGATTGGCCAGGCCATCCTGCAGTGTAATGGCTTCTTTAAGAGAGCAACTTAATAATTCGGTTTGGGCTTCGGTAAGAATTTTTGCAAATTGAGTTTCGTATTGCAAAATATGATCGATGGCCGGGCGAAATTGCTGGGAGCGCTGGCTCCAAAATTCGAGTGGACTTTTTGAATTCAGCAATTGGTTTGCGGATGCTTTGCCGTCTTCCAATAATTTTTTACTGGTTTGGACATGTAAGCTGAGCAGCTTATGGCCGCTTTCCAATATTTTTTCACCCACTTCGTGTAAAAGCGTCATTTGTGCTTGGAATGAATGTTTGCTGGCAGCAGTAATTTTTTCTGGCGTGTTGAACATGGATTTCTCCCGGGTAAAAGAGTGGAAACGCAGGGATTGTTATTTCAGAATTCGTGGCATAGTATGCATCATACTGCAAAATGGTGCGCCGCAAAATGAGTGTGGCGAGGATCGTCTGGAAATGTGGTTTTTTTGCCAAAGAAGTGGTGCTGGTATGTTTCCCGACCGCCAGCCCCGGTAGTGCCGCTCGCATGCAGCATTCTGCTCTCTGATCTTGCGAAGATTACAGTAGCGCTATCTTATTGCTGAAGTATGACTTGCGTATGACCGGGGCGAGAATGTGGGCGTGGATTGTGTTTGTTGTAATTTGGGGAAAGTGCAACGGTATTTTGTGAAACGGCATTGTTGCCACTGCTTGCAAAGAGGAATAGTGTGATAATGCATGACCCTTTTTGATTGTAGCAAGCAGGTGATGCGTTCATCTGATTTAACTGATTTATCTAATTTAATAACGGAGTTTGGTATGGCAAATGGTATTGTGAAATGGTTCAATGAATCCAAAGGCTTTGGTTTTATTACCCCTGAAGATGGTTCGAAGGATTTGTTTGTGCATTTCTCGGCAATCACATCGACCGGTTTTAAGACGTTGGCTGAAGGCCAAAAAGTGTCCTTTACCGTTGCAGATGGCCAAAAAGGCCCTAGCGCGGTGAATGTATCCGCAATTTAATTGACTTAATTAAATTGCTGTAGATAGTGGCAATACTTCGGTATTGCCATTGTTTTTTCTTAGCCCTGTTTTCTCCCCTGCCTGCTTTTCTCCATAATTTATCCAAGATTGCCTAGTACAATAACTTAGGCTCCACCTTTTGGGTATATTCATTTTATGAAAACTCCTGTTGCAAACGATACGCCATCGACTGGCTCGGCTGCTCTTTTTAAGGGTGGCTGGTTGCGTTTGACCATCGCCAAAAAGATTGCGCTGGCCATTATTGCCATCGTCATGCTGTGCGTGGGGACGATGGCCTGGGTAAGTAGTCGGAATCTACAGCGTGGTTTTATTGAATATTTGAATCAGTTGCAGGCGCAAGACCTCGATCAACTGGGCACCGCGCTTGAGCAGCGCTACCGTGCGCAGGGCAATTTTGACTGGCTGCGCCGCAATCCCAGGGCATTGCGCGAAATTCTGGCGCAGTTAAAGCCCAGCTTGAGCATCGTGGGGGAAGATTCGCTGGGGAGCCGGCGGCGTGGGCAGCGTGGTAATCTGAATGCGCTTGAGGCACGGGGGCCAGCCCAGGACAGGCCGCAGCCAGCCGAAGAAAACCGCCCTCCACCCGAAGAAAATCGCCCTCCACCCGAAGAAAATCGGCCACCGCCTGATGGAAGAGAGTCACCGCCGGATGGAAGAGCACCACCGCCGGATGGAAGAGCACCATCGCCGGATGGAAGAGCACCGCCTCCCGATGTGAGAGCGCCGCCGCCAGAGAGAAGGGCTGCCGCGCCACCACCAGCCGAAGCTGGCCCACCCCGCCCAAGCGACCCCATGGGTTTTGGCGCGCGGCTTGCCATTACCGATGAATTTGGCCACCGCCTGATCGGCCCGCCCGATTTACCCAAGGGCATTGAACGGCCTCTGATCGTTAGCGGGCGCACCGTTGGCACGCTCAGTCTGATGCCCATTCTTGCGATTCCCAAAACCGGGGTCGAAGGTGCCAGCTTTATCCGGGCGCAAATCAATATGATTTTGTGGCTGGCCGCAGGACTGTGTATTTTTTCGATTTTGCTGGCACTGGGCCTGGCGCGCCACCTGTTGCGCCCGGTGGCAGCCTTGCGCAGCGTGACCCAACGCTTGGCGCAGGGCCAATTTGATGCGCGTGCCCCCATCATCAACCGGGATGAATTGGCCGAATTGGCGCAACACGTGAATGAAATGGCGCAAGCCCTGGCCGATAGCGAGCAAAAACGGCGCAAGCTGCTGGCCGATATTGCCCATGAATTGCGCACCCCGCTCACCGTGATCCGGGGTGAAATTGAAGCCATGCAAGATGGCATTCGTAAGACCGACAAGGCGGCACTGGAATCATTGCATGCCGAAGTGTTGCATCTCAATACCATGGTCAACGATATCCACCAATTAACCATGGCCGATGCCGGTGATTTGCATTACCATTGGCAAAGCGTTGATTTGGTCGAATTATTGCAAAACCTGTTAAATCGCTTTCAAGCGAAGATTGACGCGGCAGGTTTAAAAATGGCGGCGGATTTGCCCGAACAGCCTGTCATGATGATGGGGGATGCGGATCGTTTGAGTCAGGTGTTCACCAATTTACTGGAAAACAGCCTGCGCTATACCGATAGTGGCGGCAAAATGATGTTGGTGCTCAGCCGTCAGGGCGGTAATGCGGTGCTGGCTTTGGAAGATAGCGCCCCGGGCGTGCCCGATGATGCTTATGAAAAGCTGTTTGAACGCCTGTATCGGGTAGACCAGGCACGCAGTCGGGCCAAGGGTGGCACCGGTTTGGGCTTGTCGATTTGTCGCGCCATGGTCGAAGCACATGAAGGGAGTATCAAGGCGATGCCATCACGTTTGGGGGGCGTCAAAATGTTACTCAGTTTTCCGCTCAAAGTACAAGGTAAAGAGGGGTAGAGATGACGGCACAAATTGTGGTAGTGGAAGATGAAGTTAAAATTGCGCTGTTGTTGCGCGATTATTTAAGCGCATCGGGATATCAGGTGAATGTGTTTGGTGATGGTAAAAGTGGCCTGGATTTCGTGCGCGCCCATCCGGTGGATGTGCTGTTGCTCGATATTATGATGCCCGTTATGGATGGCATCCAAGTGTGCCGTGCGGTACGGGAATTTAGCCAAGTGCCAATTATCATGTTGACAGCGCGGGTAGATGAAGTTGACAAGCTGCTGGGCCTGGAATTGGGTGCCGATGATTATGTATGCAAGCCCTTTAGCCCGCGTGAGGTGGTGGCACGGGTCAAGGCGCAATTGCGCCGCGCCGCGTTTGCGCCCGCCAAGGTAGCGGGTGGGGCGCGCTTTGTGGTGGATCGTGAGTCTATGAGGGTGGTGTTGGATGGCGTTGCGCTGAACCTGACGCCGGTTGAATTTCGTTTGTTGGCTGAATTAATCAACCACCCGGATCGGGTCTATTCGCGCGCCCAGTTGCTGGACTTTGTACATGAAGATCAGCGCGATATTAGTGATCGCACTGTCGATTCGCATATCAAAAATGTGCGCAAGAAATTGGAAGCGCGCTTGCCGGGGATGGATTGTTTGCAGTCGGTGTATGGGGTGGGCTATCGTTTTGAAATTCCGCTTTGACGTAAAAAAGCCGCATGCCCGAGAACGGATGCGGCTAATTTTTTACAACAACACGGTAAGCTAAATCACTATCTGCAAATTTTACTGCACCATTACTGGTGCCCACGGAGGGACTCGAACCCCCACACCTTGCGGCACACGGACCTGAACCGTGCGCGTCTACCAATTCCGCCACGTGGGCATTGTAATTAACAACGCTATTTGCTTCGGTTTTCTGCTAGAATGCCGTTTGTTGGCATTTTTCGCTTTACATCGCTGCAAAGAAATGAAATTATAGCGCAAGTTTTGGCTGAGTCAAGCGTGACACAGTCGAATTTTTAAAATAGTTTTATTTTTTTTCACAAAGTGCATATTGGGCCATTTGGGCCTATCATCTAATAATAACTAACGAACTCATTATTTCTTTGAAACAACATACCTATACCATTCCCAGCCGTGAAGATATTCTCGGCCTGTTCCGTTCCCATCCCGGCGCTTTGACGGCTGCCGTGATCGCCAAGGCGCTTGACGTGCCAGAATCCTCCATGATCGGTTTAACTCGCCGTTTGAGTGCGATGGAGCGCGACGGACAAATTTCACCGGATCGCCAAGGGCGCTTCACTTTAAATCAACAAGCTGAGTTTATCGCTGGAAAAGTCAGTAGCCATCGGGATGGCTATGGCTTTTTAATTCCCGATGAGGGCGCGGGCGATATCTTTTTATCCGACCAGGAAATGCAAAAAGTCTTGCATGGTGATCGGGTCCTGGTGCGAGCGCAAGGCACCGACCGACGCGGGCGCATCGAAGGCAGCATTGTTGAAGTGATCAGCCGCGCCAACACCCATGTGATCGGGCGCTTGTTGCAAGAAAACGGCGTCTTGATCGTGGCCCCGGAAGACAAGCGCATTGGTCGCGATATTTTGGTGGTCGGCACCACCGAAGGGGCCAAGTTAGGCCAAATCGTCAGCGTTGAAGTGATCGAACAACCTTCGCGCTTTAGTCAACCGGCCGGTAAAATCGTGGAAGTGCTGGGGGAGTTGGACGACCCCGGCATGGAAATTGAAATTGCGGTGCGCAAATTTGGCGTGCCGCATATTTTTTCTGATGCCGCCCTCAAGCAAGCCAGTAAATTGCCCGCTGTGGTGCGCCCCGCCGATTTGGCTGACCGGGTAGACTTGCGTGACGTGCCGATGGTGACCATCGACGGCGAAGATGCGCGCGACTTTGACGATGCCGTCTATTGCGAGCCGATGAAAATTGGCCGCGCCGCCGGGTATCGTTTGATTGTTGCCATTGCCGATGTCAGCCACTACGTAAAACCGGGTGATGCGCTCGACTTGGATGCGCTGGAGCGCAGCACTTCGGTGTATTTCCCGCGCCGCGTGATTCCGATGTTGCCGGAAAAACTCTCCAACGGCTTGTGTTCATTGAACCCGGCGCTGGATCGTTTAACCCTGGTGTGCGATATGGTGGTGACGGCCAAGGGCGAAGTCAAAGCCTATCAATTTTACCCGGCGGTGATTCATTCTGCGGCGCGCCTGACCTATACCGAAGTGGCGGCGATTTTAGGCAATACCAAGGGCACGGAAGCGGCCAAGCGGCCTGAATTAATTGCGCATTTATCGCATTTATACGAAGTGTTTTTGGCCTTGCAAAAATCGCGTGCGGTACGCGGTGCGATTGATTTTGAAACCACCGAAACCTATATCGTTTGCAATGCGGTGGGGAAGATCGAAAAAATCATCCCGCGCACCCGCAACGACGCGCATCGCCTGATCGAAGAGTGCATGTTGGCCGCCAATGTGAGTGCGGCGGATTTATTGATCCGCCACAAACACCCCGGTGCCTACCGCATTCATGCTGGCCCGAGCACGGAAAAACTGAATCAGTTGCGTACCTTTTTAAAGCAAATTGGTTTGGGTTTGGGCGGCGGCAATACGCCTGCCGCTTCGGATTACGCGGTCTTGATGCAGCAAGTAAAATTGCGCCCCGACGCCACCTTGTTGCAAACCATGTTGCTGCGCTCGATGCAGCAAGCGGTGTATAGCCCGGACAATATCGGCCATTTTGGTTTGGCCTATGAAGCGTATTGCCACTTTACCAGCCCGATTCGGCGTTATCCCGATCTACTCACCCATCGCGCCATCAAAGCAATATTGCTGGGTAAGCGTTATGAACCCAAGGGTATCAAGCTCAGTGGTTTAAATACCACAGTGTCGAATGCGGCGCGCAAACAACAAATCAAGGATAAAGCGGCAGGCAAAGACAAAGCCCAAGCCGATTTAACGATTTGGGATGCGCTGGGCGTGCATTGCTCGGCCAATGAGCGCCGTGCGGATGAAGCCTCGCGCGATGTGGAAGCCTGGCTCAAGTGTTATTTCATTCGCGATAAATTGGGTGAAGAATTTACCGGCACCATTTCCGGCGTCACGTCATTCGGTATTTTTGTGCAACTGGATGCCTTGTTTGTTGAAGGCCTGGTGCATATCACCGATTTGGGGGCCGATTATTTTCAATTTGATGAAGCGCGCCATGAATTGCGCGGTGAACGTACTGGCAAACGCTATCAATTAACGGATCGCGTTACGGTGCAAGTGAGCCGGGTTGATCTGGAAGCGCGCAAAATTGATTTATGTCTGGTGCAACCGGGCCAGCCTGCGCTGTTTGCGGGTAAGGTGGTGGGCAAGGGTGGCGTGCGTGCAGCACCTGCGAAGGCGGGTAATGCCGGAGCCGATAAAGCAGGAAAAGTGAGCCTTGAGCGTAAAGACGCGGTGGTTGACGAGTATGCCTTGCCCAAAGCACGCGAAAAGCGTGGTGAACGCGGTGCTACCAAAGCGGCGTATGGCAGCCGTAGCCAACCCAATGGCAATGGTGGTAATGGTGGCGGCAATGGTGGTAAAGGCGGCGGAGGCAAAAGTGGCGGTAAGGCCAGCCGGGGCGGTAGTCGCAAGAGTCGGAAATGAGGCAGGAAATAAGCCAGTAAATGTGGCAGAAAATGCGGCAGAAAATGAAGCCAAAATATAGCAAAAAGAGTGAGAAATGGAATGAAAAGTAAAATGATGTTTGGCTTTCACGCCGTCACCAGCCGAATCCGGCATGAAGCGTCATCGGTTGAAGAAATTTATGTGGATTCGGGCCGGGTGGATCGGCGCATGCAAGACTTGATCACGCTGGCCAAAAGCTCGAATGTGCGTGTGATTATGGCGGACGATCAGCGCCTGAACAATATGGTGGGCACGCGCCGCCATCAAGGTGTGGTAGCCAAGGCCGAAGCGCTGTCGCTGGCGCGCAATCTGGATGAATTGCTTGATGCGGTGGATGGTGCGCCGCTGATTTTGGTGTTGGATGGCGTCACCGATCCGCACAACCTGGGCGCGTGTTTGCGCGTGGCCGATGGCGCTGGCGCGCATGCGGTGATTGCCCCGAAAGACCGCGCCGTGGGCTTGAATGCGACGGCTGCAAAGGTGGCCAGTGGTGCGGCAGAAACCGTGCCCTACATGACGGTGACCAATCTGGCGCGCACGTTGCGCGAGTTAAAAGATCGCGGCATTTTCTTGATTGGCACCACCGACGATGCCGAGCCAAGTATTTATCAGGCCGATTTTTCCGGGCCGGTGGCGCTGGTGATGGGTTCCGAAGGCGAGGGCATGCGCCGTTTGACGCGCGAGACCTGTGATATGCTGGTATCGCTGCCGATGTGCGGGGCGGTCGAGAGTTTGAATGTGTCGGTGGCGGCGGGGGTGTGTTTATACGAAGCGCGCCGCCAGCGTATGGTGAAAGATGCGGCAAAAGAAACCTCAATGTAAAACGCTGCTTTGATGGAGGCTGGCATGCTTGATATGTTTGAAGTTCGGGTTTTGGCCGTGATGGCTGAAAAAGAAATCCTGACCCCCGACATTTACCCGATGTCGCTCAATGCACTCACCAATGGCTGCAATCAAGTATCGTCGCGCAATCCGGTGATGTCGTTGTCGGAAGCGACGGTGATGGAAGTATTGCAGCGTTTAATGCAAAACAAATATGTAGCCGAAGTCAAACAAGCCGGGGCGCGGGTGGTGAAGTACGAACACCGCTTGCGCATCAAATGGAGTCTGGAGCAAGACAAGCTGGCCATTCTCACCGTGCTCATGCTGCGCGGCTGGCAAACAGCGGGCGAAATCCGCGCCCGCACCGGGCGCTTGCATGAATTTGCCAGCGTGCCGGATGTGGAGCGTGGTTTGCAGTTTTTGATCGATAAATATCCTCCCGTGGTAGCGCGTCTGGGTTTGTCACCCGGCACCAAGGAAGCGCGCTATGCGCATTTGCTTTCGGGCGATGAAGAAGCCTTGCAAAAAGAAGTCGCGGCCAGTGTGGCCATGGGCGGTAGCGTAGTGGTGAGCGGCGGCGCTTCGCGCAATGATTTGCAACAGGAAGTGGCGCAATTGCGCGATGAGTTGGAGCAGTTGAAGCAGCAGTTTGCGGATTTTAAGAAGCAGTTTGAGTGAGATTGGTGCTTGGTTTGCCCAAGTTCGGCACTAAGTCCGGCACTAAGTCCGGCACTAAGTCCGGCACCAAGTCAGGCACTGCATAGCCCGGGAAAAGGCAGTTTCACCGTACTTTTTCGTGGTGTTGGTAGTCACTTCGGCACCAGGCCATGCCGAGGCCACTCGTGCTGAGAGTATTCCGTTTGACGCCATTAAGGAGGCAGTGGTTAATGCTGTGTACCACCGTAGTTATCAGGTGCGTGAGCCGATTGAGATTCGTATCTATCCGGAAGAGATTGTGGTATTGAGCTACCCAGGCCCTGATCGTTCGGTTCAGCTTGATCAATTGAGGCTTGGTCGTGCGATGGCGCGTCAGTATCGTAATCGCCGCATTGGTGAATTTTTAAAGGAGTTAAAGCTCACCGAAGGCCGTTCCACCGGCATCCCAAAAATTCTACGGGTAATGCGTGATAACGGCTCGCCAGCACCACAATTTAAGTCCGATAGCGATTACAGTTTTTTTGCGGTTCATTTGCCAGTAAGGAAGCAACACAAGGGTAGCAAGGCCAAGCATATATCTGGGCCGAACATTGGAAATAAGGTCGTTGGTACGAAGTTGATGCACAATGCAGATCAATTTGAAACCGAGCAAGAATGGCAGCAAGTCGAAGTACTGCGCCAATGTGGGCAAGAAAGCGAAATCACCCTAAATTCCTCTGTTAACCCGCCGCCAAAGCT
>JBKJLF010000567.1:0-2959 GCA_046597185.1 Burkholderiaceae bacterium
CGAATTTGATCCAAAGGTTGAAAGAATCCATAACCGCGCTCGTCATCGCTTAACTCAACTTCTTGCGGTGGCTCGATCGGATCAAAAAAGCCATAACCCTGTTCTTCTTCCATCTTGGCTTTGGCTAACTGCTCAGCTTGATTTTGCTCCGCAGTAAGCGCTGGCGCATCCATAATCTTTAAATCTTTTGGATCCAGAATAAATGAGCAAATCGCAACGATATCGTCGATACTTTCATTGGTCGTTAACGTCGCGACAAAACGCTTGCCGTCAATCGGCGCAATACTGATTCGACCCAGGAGGCCCAGTTCCGCAGCCAAAGCATTGATATCGCGCTGGGAAAGCTCAGGCAATTCGATGCGATAGCGCTTGGCCCCGGTTAAATCGAGGGCGACCGGGCGGACTGGCTCCACGATGCTGGGTGCCAATACCATTTTTGCCTGAGAATCTTTACCCGCTGTTTCAACCAAGAAGGATTGCAACATCATGCGCGCATCGGCCACGGCATCTTGGTTAACTGGCGTTCCCAGGCGATGTCCGTCCAATTGCATTTTCAGGATATCTTTGGCCACCAAAAAAGCATCAACATGCTCGGCGGTTAAAGCCATTTCACCTTTGCGTATCTTGTCCAGTAATGACTCCAGAATATGGGTCACTTCCGTCATGTCAGTTAATCCGAATGTAGCGGCCCCCCCTTTAATGGAATGGGCTGTGCGAAATATCGCATGCAGATGTTCTGCATCAGGTGCAGATACATCTACCGCCAAAAGCAAGCGCTCCTTCTCGGCCAAGAGTTCTTCAGCTTCATCGAAAAATACCTGAAAGAACTGACTTATATCGATGGTCATTGTCAGACTCCGTCTCGTTCACATTGCACCATTTTCGCGCGTCCCCAAGTGATTTAGCCAATCACCTTCTTGACCACTTCGATCAACTTTTGTGGATCAAATGGCTTCACCAACCAGCCATTTGCGCCAGCCGCCCGCCCTTTGGCCTTCATCTCATCGCTGGACTCGGTAGTCAGCATTAAGATTGGCACCTTTTGATAGCTCGCAATGCCACGTAGCAATTTGATCAAAGCCAAACCATCCATACGTGGCATATTTTGGTCAGTTAGCACCAAATCGACAGTTTGGTTTTTTGCTTTCTCCAAACCATCCTGCCCATCCACCGCCTCCACCACCAAATAACCTGCGGCCTTTAGACTGAACGCCACCATCTGCCGTAACGAGCTGGAATCATCAACTGCAAGTATCGTTTTAGCCATCTTTACTCCTACTTTTCTAAATTTAGGACGCTCCGGTCCCCTATTTTTACACTCACCAAACACTAGAAAAGCTCAATATCACCACTCTCCAAATGCTGTTGATTCACTGCTTTACGCAATACACTTTTCAATTCGAGGCTTTGAATGGCAAGATTCATGTTGATCGCACTAATTAAAGCCACAATTTCATCATTGCTACTCTCTGCCAAAATCTCAGCGCCATGCTCACCTAATGTTCCTAAAAACTCACGCAAGCCACCCACCCGCTTTTGCGTTCGATCCAACAACTGACTCGTCATGTCTTGAAACTGCATACTGGTGACGGCAGCATTGACATACGCGCCAATTTCATTGGGCATGTCAACGAGCTTATTAATTTCGTCAGGGCCAGGCTTACCGCCGGCAAGCAATAAATTGATCGTATCCTGTTGCGCAGAAACTGCATTATGCACAGCCATGAAATTACCACTCAATTTTTCAATCGCCTCAATCAGCAATAGCGAAACCTGAACTAAATCAGCCTCAATCTCTGTCAAATGCCGCATGCCATGATCGGATACTCCAGACAATAAGCGTTTAACATGCGAGCTAAGCAACTTTTTTCTGCTCATTCGTGGCATCCTCAAATAAACAAGCGCCAAGAAGAAAGAAATCCTCTTTCACCTTAGTTTAGCTTTACACACAGATCAAACTACTACCCCGCCAAAACGATTACATCACGTCTACTCGCCTACTGCATAATTTACGCTCAATTTTCTGAAAACAAGCATCTTTTCGGCAAATTCACCATTAATTCTTCGCACCTGCATCATTCTCGATCTCCATACCCACACCATCCCTGGAAATCGCTTGCTCTGTACGCTTATTCATAACAATAATACTAATACGCCGATTGATTGGATTAAATGGATCAGCCTTATCCAAATGCACCGAGTCTGCCAATCCTACTACCCGCAGCACTTTATTGGCATCCATGCGCCCTTGAGTCATCAATTGGCGGCGTGACGCATTGGCCCGATCCACCGATAATTCCCAATTACTATACCCTTTATCGCCATTTGCGTAGGGCGTCGAGTCCGTGTGGCCAGACAGACTGATCTTGTGATCAAATTCATTAAGAACCGTGCCAATTTCTGCCAAAATAAGTTGCATATGCGGCTGCAATTCGGCTTTTGCCAATGCAAACATCGGCCTGTTCAGTGCATCAACAATTTGAATCCGTAAGCCTTCAGTCGTAATATCAATTAATAACTGTTCTTTAAATTGCCGTAACTCAGGACTCTTATCAATCACTTCTTCCAATTTGATTTTTAATTCCTTTAGACGACTGGCTTCGGCTTTTTCAAGCTCTGCCTGCGCTTTTTTCAAATCATAGTGTTGTTTACGTGGTGGATCACTACCATTTTTCACCTGACCTGATTTCTTGGTGAGATCCTTACCACCGCCTTTTACCACACTTGAACTGTCACCGCTACCGTCCCCACCCAGCAACCCTACCCGCAATGGCGTTTGGAAATATTCCGAAATACCATTCAAATCACCTTTGGTGGTTGAACCCAACAACCACATTAATAGAAAAAACGCCATCATCGCGGTCACAAAATCAGCATACGCGATTTTCCAAGCACCACCGTGGTGCCCACCGCCACCTTTTTTGATGCGCTTGACTACAATCGGTCGTAGACCTTCATC
>JBKJLF010000879.1:0-18666 GCA_046597185.1 Burkholderiaceae bacterium
TTTTCTTGTTCCACCAATTGCGCCTGCGCTTCGTGCAAACTGGCCACCGTGCGCGCCAGCCCTTTGTTGGCGGCTCTTAATTCCTGCTTTTTTATCCGCAATTCATTAGTGCGCTGGCGTATCTGGGTAACCAGCGCATATTGCCGTTTGCGCAGCACCCTGGTGCGCATTTGTACCAGCGACCACACCAAAGCCACAGCAAAAACCAATACCAAGGCGCGAAACCACCACGTCTGATGCCAGGCTGGCAACACCTGAATCGGGATGATTTGCTGCGCCGGATTCCATTGCCCATTGCGGTTGGAAACGCGTAAATGCAAACGATAATCCCCCACCGGCAAATTGGTGTACGCAGCCAGCCGACGCGTGGCGTCACCTTCAATCCAGTTGGCATCGTACCCCTCCAACCAATAACCGTAGCGATTGCGCTCGGGGGCGGAATAATCCAGACTGGCAAATTCCAGCGCCAGACTGTTGGCTTGCGGTTGCACCGTAATTTGCCGCCTCTGTAGCACACCCGGCCCGGCTGGCTCATTAAAACGCCCCACCGCCAGCGTTTGCCCACCCAATTGCAATTGGGTCACCGCCAACGGTGCCTGATAGCGCCATGGCTGCAAACTGCCCGGCCGTAGCACCACCAAACCGCCAGCACCACCAAATAATAATTCCCCCTGCTCGGTTCTGGCCCCCGCCCCATTCCAAAAATTATGAAACAAAATACCATCGGCGCGCTGCAATACGCTTACCTTCAAGCTGCCAGGGTCTATCATGGCCAGCCCACCGTCGGTACTGGCCCAGATCCGGCCTTGTCGGTCTTCCAATAATTTATTCACCAATTGATTATTCAAGCCCTGCGCAATGCCAATGCGCTCAAAGCGCGCAGCATCCGTATCGGCGTTGGGCTGGCGCAAACGCACGATGCCGCCGCCCAGCGTGGCAACCCACAAATGGCCGGACTGGTCAAACAACAGGCTGGTGACGGCCCCGGAAATCATGCCATCGCGCCGATTGGGTTGCGGTAAAAACTGGCGCAAACTGCCGCTTTTCGGGTCAAAACGCGCGACGCCTGCATCCCGCGTGCCTATCCACAACACCCCATCGGGTGCCACTTCCAGCGTCAGGATAAATTGCTGATCCAAGCCTTGCGCCATCGCCACCCGGTGCGCATGCACGCTGCCATCGTTTACCAAATCAACTTGCCATAAACCATCCGCACCACCCAACCACAGGCTGCTTTGCGCCACGCCGCCGCTTGATACGGTTGAAGATACGGTTGAAGATACAGTTGAAGGTGCGCTGGAAGGTGCGATAGCCAACGCCCGCACTGCGCTATCACGCACGCGTGGCGCAAGGTTGAGTAATTCGACCCGCCGCCCTTGGCTATCGGCCCGATACAAGCCACGCTGCGTGCCCAGATATACCCATCCACCCACAGGCCCCAGCATTTGATTCACCGGATGCGGCGGCAAAGCGCGTTCAGGCTGCTTCACGTCCGGTGCCAGCCAACGCAATTGCTCGGCCTTGGCATCCACAATATTCACGCCATGGTTGGCCAAGCCCAGCCAGATTTTGCCATCCGGCATGGGCAGCACGCTATACACATCAATATCCGCCAGCGCATTGGCCCGCCCCGGCGCACCCAGCAAGGTCAAGATGGCGCTTTGATTCGGATCATGGCGGCTCAAGCCCTCGTTACTGCCCAGCCAAATCAAACCGGATCGATCCCGCAGCAGCGCCCACACCGAATCATTGGCCAAACTGGTGGCCAGGCTGGCATCATGGCGTAGCCGCTTGGTCTGCATGCTGGCACGATCCAACACCACCACGCCATGCCCCAAGGTAGAGAGCCAGATGTGATCGGCATCAATTTCTCGAATGCAAAATACCAAATCATCGTCCATATTCGGTATGCTTGCCTGTACCTTGGGGCGGGCATCAGGCCCGGCATCCGGGCCTATCAGGTAAGTGCCATGCCCATCGGTGCCCACCCAGAGATGACCGTCCCGGCTCACACTCAAACTCAACACCCGGTAGGAAGCGGGTTTGGCCAAGGGCAAGGCCAGTGCTGTAAAGGCACCGGATGCCTGATCCCGATAAAACAAGCCATGGTCCGTCCCCAACCACAAGCGCCCCAGTTTGTCACGCGCCAAGGTGCGCACGATATTGCTGGGGAAATGATCGCCAGCCTGAAACAGCGTGGCTTTTCCGGTGGCCAGATTCAAATGCGTCAAACCACCACGTGAACCAATCCATAAGCCTCCCGCCAATTTGGCCTGGGGCTGGTGATCCTGGCCCAATTCAGCCGCCGCGTCGGCCAAACTGAGCACGCTGCCCGGTATTGCCCCGGCCATCTTGGCAGGAGTCGTAGCAGATGTCGTAGCCGCCCCACTGGCAGTTTGATCAAAGCGCTCAAAACTCTCCGTCAGCGGGTCGTAGCGCGCCAAACCGGCGTTGCCCGTGCCCACCCATAGCTCACCTTGACTATCCATATGCAGGCTATGAATAAAACTATCCGGCAAACTGTCGGCCCGATCCGGGTGGAATTGAAACACGCGGAATCGATACCCATCCCAGCGCGCCAGACCACCCTGGGTGCCGATCCAGATAAACCCGGATTTATCTTCAAGTAAAGCCGTCACATTCGGATGCGGCAAGCCTTGTTCCACGCTCCAGTGTTGAAATGGCGTACTCGCCAATGACGCCCAACGCGGCATGGCCCAGGCTGGCATACTCAAGTAGAACCAGCCCAGCAAACAAACTATTATTTTGTAAAAGCCATGTCGGATCATGGTGTCCTGTCGACGCTGAGCGGCAAGCGCAAGGTGAAACAGGTGCCAACATGCAAGACCGATTTCAGCTCGATCGTGCCGCCATGTTTTCGCACAATCCCATGCACAATCGATAAACCCATGCCCATGCCATCGCCCACGGTTTTGGTGGTAAAGAAAGGGTCAAACACCCGATCCAAATTGGCTTGCGCAATACCGCCGCCATTATCTTCAAATTCCAGTACCAGGAAGTGATCGTCGATCCGGCTGCGAATTTGCAAACGCCCCGGCTGGCTGGCGCGCACCTCGGCCGGGCGGCTGGCAATGGCCTGACAGGCGTTGACGATCAGATTCATAAATACTTGATTCAGTTGCGCCGGCCAACAACTCAATTCGGGGTTGGCCGCCAGATCGCAGATGATTTTGACTTCATTGGTGTATTGGGTTTGTACCAAATGCACGGTGGCCAGAATATTGTCACCTACCGCTACCGACTTCCAGTCTGCTTCATCGAGCCGCGAGAAAGTGCGCAAATCACGCACCAGATCACGAATCCGGGTGGTGCCTTCCTGGATCGCGCCCAGCGACTGAGTCAGCTTGTCAAAGCGATGTTGCAGGGCCAGCATGATTTCGGGCTGGGAATCATCCCCCGCCAGGGTCCATAAAAATTCATGTAACTCGGTTAAATCATTATTCAGGTTGTATGCGCCAATATGGGCAAAGTTGGAGGGGTTATTGATCTCATGCGCGATGCCGGCCGTGAGTGTGCCCAGCGACGCCAATTTTTCTTGCTGCAGCATTTGCGCCTGGGTTTGCAGCAGGGTGGCGTTGGCCGTTTGCACGTCATTGTAAGCGGCCAATAATTCAGTTTGCTTTTCTTGCAACTGCCCGACCCGCTGTTGTACCTGTTGTTCCAACTCTAGCTGGCGCTGGCGCAGGTAGCGGGTGCGCACCTGTATCAGCGCCCACATCAAGCCCAATCCTGCCAACACCAGCAAGGCGCGCAACCACCAAGTTTGCCACCAAAATGGTAGCACCTCAATCCGAATGTTGTTGGGGTAGTCGTTTAACAAACCATTGCGATTGCTGCCGCGCAGGTGCAGCGTGTATTCGCCCGGCGGCAAATTGGTGTAAGAAGCCAAACGGCGGCTGGCATCGGTATTAATCCACGCCACGTCGTAGCCTTCCAGCCAATAGGCGTATTGATTGCGCTCAGGGGCAGAATAGTCAAGCGCAGAAAATTCTACCGCCAGGCTGTTGGCCTCCGGGGTAATGCGCAGTTTTCTTCCCTCCTGATCATCCGCTTGACCACTGAGTTGGCCACTGAGTTGACCATTGAGTTGACCACTGCCGGACACCAACTTGCCGCCAATTTGCAGTTGGGTTACGACCACCGGTGCCTGGTAAGTCCATTCCTTGAGCAAGGCGGGGCGTACCACCACCATGCCGCCGGAACCGCCAAACAATAATTCATTATGGGCACTTTCGCCACCGGCATGCACCCAAAACCCCAAGATGCCCAAGCCATCCGCCGTATGCAACATGCGCACCTGCAAGGTCTTGGGGTTGATCACGGCCAAACCATCATCGGTACTCAACCAAATATTGCCTTGCGCATCTTCCTGCAAACAATTCACCAAATTATTGGTCAAGCCCTGGCTTTTGCCAATCCGGGTGAATTGCGGTGGCTGCGCGCCCTGGGTTTGCTGCGCCAACGAAATACCGCCGCCCTGGGTCGCAACCCATAACCAGCCGCGACTGTCGATCAATACACTGCCCACCTTACCCGGCAGCAAGGCTTGCGGCTTGGCGCGATCGGCGACGATGTGTTGTAGTTGATGGCTATCGCGATGGTAGCGGTACATGCCCTGATTTTGTGTGCCAATCCAAAACCAGCCATCGGCTGCCAGGGTAAAGGTGGAAATGGCGCTGCTCGCCAAACCGGGGGCGGATTCCACCCGCTGAGCATGCGGCTGAATCTGGTTCAGGTCAATGCGCCATAAACCATCGGACCCACCGACCCATAAAATCGTCCGATCCAGATAAATGGTTTCATATTCAGCCGAGGCCGCCATCGGTGCAAACTGCACGGCTTCAATTTTTTGACTCGCCACCTCCATGCTGAACAAGCCCCGGTTGCTAACAAAATAAACCTTGCCCCGATATTGCTCGGAAAAGCCATACACAATGCCCGTGCCGACCACCCGGCCCTGCGGTTCGGGTAAAATCCGGCTCGCGGTGGCATCAATCCGGTTCAAGCCATCTTTACCCAAACCCAGCCAAATTTCACCATCCGGGCGCGCTGAAACCGAATACACATCATTATTGCTGATGCCGGAGCTACCGGCAAACACATTCAGTAGCGCCGTTTGTTGTGGGTCAAAGCGATCAACCCCCAGCGGGGTGGCCAACCAAATCAAGCCGGAGCGGTCGCGTATCATATTCAATACCGAATTATCGGCCAGACTACTACGCCGCGCCGGGTCATGCCGAATAGGGCGTGAGCGCCAGGTTTGCATATCGACTTCGAGCACGCCATCACCCAAACTGCTCACCCACATAATGCCCGGTTTCACTTCATACATAAAGTGGCTCAGTGGCGAGCTACTACTGCCAAACAAAGGCACGGGTGCGACGGCATCGGTATTGAGATCAAGTACAAACAACCCTTGATTACGCGTGCCGACCCACAACCTGCCATCACTCCCAAGCGCCATTGTGCCGATATTGGCAGGTTCGGTGGATGCATGTGGCAGTTTGAAGCGCAACCAGGCTGATGCCCCATTTTGCCGCGCCAAACCGTTACGTGTGGCAACCCATAACCGCCCTTTGCCATCACGCTTGATGGAACGTACCTCGGCATCGGGCAAGCTGCGCGGATCATTGGCACGACTTTGAATATGGCGCACTTTCCCGCTGGAGATGGTGAGATGCTCCAGGCCAGTATGGGTGCCTATCCATAAACCGTCATCACCATCATCACACATGGCCAGTACGGCCACCTTACGAATCCCCTGATCATCAAGCGGTACGCGGATAAATGAATCGGTTTGTGCATCATAGCGCGCCAAGCCGCCTTCATTGGTGCCAACCCACAAACGCCCACGCAAATCCAGGTGCAAGCTATAGATATAGGTATCGGGCAAGCTGTGGACATCGTTGGCATCCGGCAAATAATTACGAAACCGATAACCATCCCAACGCGCCAGACCACCTTGCGTACCAACCCAGATAAAACCGCTGGCATCTTGCGCCAAGGCGGTCGCCCCTAAATTGGGTAAGCCTTGCTCCTGGTTCAAGTGGCGAAAGACAGTATCGGCCAGCGGTGCCCAGCGCTCTGGCAAACCGTTGGCTTCAGCAGCAGTTGCAGTTGTAGCAGCAGCAGCGACAGGTAATTGTGCGCACCCTGCCAGGCAAAACACATATAAAAGCAGGCAACGGATAAATTGAGCCAGGAAAGACACGATTTAATCACCCAATTCTTTAGCGGTGGCGCGGTTTTCCATTAAAGTGCAGCCATACTCGGATGCCGCCACCTGGGTTTCTATCATCGCCAACAGGTTTTCTAACAATACCTGGTCATGCTCAGTTAAATTTTGCGCCATTAAACGGCATAATGCATTACTCAAACGAATGTTAACCTGATCCATACGGGTATGTACATCGGCAATTCGACTCTCTAAACTCATAATATTTCTCCGGTTTTTCTAATTGTATGCGAACTCACTGAGTATGGAACCATGTTAATGTCGAAAAGTAGCATAAGTGCAGAGTACAATGCACAGCAAATCCCTTTTTCTTATTCCCTGTCAAGATGGCACTTAAATCAATTATTTACAAAGCGGATCTGCAAATTGCAGATATGGATCGCAATTATTATCAGGAACACGCCCTCACGCTGGCGCGCCACCCTTCCGAAACCGATGAACGGATGATGGTGCGGCTAGTGGCCTTTGCGCGCTATGCGCATGAAGCGCTGGTTTTTGCCAAAGGCTTGTCGGATGTGGAAGAACCGGATTTGTGGCAAAAAGATCTCACTGGTGCAATTCAATTGTGGATCGAAGTGGGCCAGCCGGATGAAAAACGCATTCTCAAAGCCTGTGGCCGGGCGGCGCAGGTGGTGGTGATCAGTTATGCCAGCAATAGCCCGATCTGGTGGAATGGGATAGGTTCACGCGTCGAACGTAGTAAAAATCTGACAGTTTTGAATATTCCCCCGGAAACCAGCCGCGCACTGGAAAAAATGGCACAGCGCAATATGCAATTACAATGCACAATACAGGACGGCCAAATCTGGTTGACCGCAGGCGATGCCACGGTACAAATCGATTTCCAAACCCTGAAAGCGGCGGATCAGGGTTATTGAATTTATTATTGGCTTATAATTTACTTATTATTAAATTCATCCAAGGATCAATTATGGCAGCGCAATATGATGTGATTGTGTTTGGCGCAACCAGCTTTGTTGGTCAAATTTTATGCCGCTACCTGATCGAGCAATTTGGCTTTAACAAAAATTTGAAGTGGGCCGCAGCCGGACGCTCACAAGCCAAGCTGGAAGAAGTGCGCACCGCACTGGGCCCCAAGGCCAAAAAGCTACCACTACTGGTGGCTGATGCCGCCGACCCGGCAGCCTTACTGGCCTTATGCCAACAAACCAGGGTGGTGGTGTCCACCGTGGGGCCGTATGCATTGTATGGTGAACCTTTGGTGAAAGTGTGCGCCGAAAACGGCACCGATTATTGCGATTTAACCGGCGAAGTGCAGTGGATACGCCGTATGGTAGAGCGTTATGAAAGCGTGGCCCAACAATCGGGCGCGCGGATTGTGCATTGCTGTGGCTTTGATTCGATTCCTTCCGATATGGGCGTATTTTTCTTGCAACAGCAAGCCATGCAGCGCTGGCAGCAACCCTGCACTGTGGTGAAGATGCGGGTCAAGGCCATCCGTGGCGGGCCGTCCGGCGGCACCGCAGCCAGTTTGATCAATGTGGTCAAAGAAGCCAGTAAAGATGCGGCCTTGCGTAAAGAATTGGCCAATCCGTATTCCATTTGCCCACCCAACCATGGTTTTAGGGCGCGCCAGGCGAATGTTCAAGCTGGCCAATATGATGGCGATTTTGGCGCATGGATTGCGCCCTTTGTGATGGCGGCGATTAATACCCGGGTGGTGCATCGCTCAAATGCCCTGATCGGTGGCGCATACGGCGACAATTTCCGTTATGACGAAGCCACTATCGTTGGGCGCGGCATCACGGGCATGTTGGGCGCGCAAGTTATGGGCGCGGCCATGGCTGGTTTTATGCTGGCCAGCGCCCTGCCGCCTTCGCGCTGGGCTTTGCAACGCTTTGTGTTACCCAAAGTGGGCGAAGGCCCCAGTCCTGCTGCGCAAGAAAAAGGGTTTTATGATTTGCGCTTTTTTGGCAAAACCGAGAATGGCGAAACGCTGCGCGTCAAGGTGAAAGGCGACCGCGACCCCGGTTATGGCTCCACCGCCAAAATGCTGGGCCAGGCGGCGGCCTGTCTGGCACTGGATGTTTCGAAACAGGATAAGCCGGGTGGTTTTTGGACGCCTTCCACCCTGTTTGGGGAAAAATTGATTGAGCGCCTGACCCAATTTGCCGGCCTGCAGTTTGAGGTCATCGGGAAATAATACGATTTCAACCAACCACTATTTTATTTGCCATGTTATTGCTCTCGCGCCGCAACTTTATTCTGTCTTTGGGCATGTTGCCATTGCCATTGTCATCGCTGGCGCAAACGCCGCGTCCTGTTCCGGTTTTTTGCGAAGAGTCGCTCGATAGCGAGAGCAAGCGTACCGCCCGTGCGCAGCTCATGCGCTTGCTGGCCTACCTGCGTGAAAAATCGGGCCTGCCCCTGCAAGAACAATTCGTCACCTGGAAGCGCGCGCTGGCCAAAAGTCGTGATGGCGAAGGCCTGGTTTTTGGCATTTCCAAAACACCGGAGCGCTTGAAATACTATTATTTTTCCGATCCCGTCGCGACCGCCAATGTCTGGGGCATCAGCCATGATCCGGCGCTGGCATTGATTCAATCCGTCAACGAACTGAAAGGAAAAGTGCTCAGTGTCGGCAACGGTGTCAGCCACGGCATGGAATTTGAGCAATTGCGCAATACCCTGTTCCGGGTGGATGAAGACCCCAACGCCATAGACGTGCGCCTGAAAAAATTGCTGGCCAAACGGTGCGATCTGATGCTGTTGCCCAATTCAACCTTCCAGCGCGGCGAGCAGGTAGAACAGTTTTTACACCAGACACTGATCCCCACGTTCCATGACCCTGAATTAAGCAAGCAGCGTTTTTATGTCACGGCCCGGCCCTTGTTTTTTGATACTGTCCATTTTGCCTGTGCCAAGGGCGTGTATCAGGCTGAAATCGATAAAATCAGCCAGGTGTTGCGGCAGGCAGCGAAAAATGGTGACATGGCGCGCCTGATTGCATCAAGCGCCTAAAATCCCCATGTTCAGCTTGATTCGGCTTGATCGGGCTTGCCCTGACCGGGGTGATGTTTTTTCAAACGTATCGTCACGCACGTGCCTTCATTGAGGGTGCTGACAATACCAATCTCACCTTTCAATCGTTGGGTCACCTGATTGTAGGCCACATGTAAGCCCAAGCCCACATGCATTTGGCTGCCGCTTTTGGTGCTGAAAAAGGGATCGAACACCAGCGGCAAATCTTCCGCTGTAATGCCATGGCCGTTATCGCTCACACTGATGAGCACATCACCGCTGTCATCAAACTGTGCACCAAGATGCAGGGTGCCAGTGCGAGCGTCAACAAACGCATGGTCGATTACATTCATTAACACCCTTGCCAAGGTCTCGGTGAGCGCTTCTTCCACGGTCTGCACCGTCAAACCTTGCGCCACGTCAATTTCAAGCAGATTTCCGCTTCCCTCCAGTGGCAGGCGCACCAGGCTGGCCAGTTCCGGCAGATAATGCGCCAGATCCAGCTCGACCAGCCTGTCATGGCTGGTGCTGACGGCAATTGTTTTAAAAACCGCGATCAATTCGGCGGCCCGTGTGGTAGTGCTAATGGCCAGATTGGTGTAAGCAATGCCATCGGTGGTGCTGGTGACCAAGAGTGATTTGCCAACCCGACCATCAACGGCAGCCTTTTGCAGCACCTTCCACGCCGTCGAGGCTCCCGAGAGTGCCACTAATGCCGTACCCAGCGGCGTATTGATCTGATGCGCAATACCTGCCACCAGGCTACCCAGCGAAGCCATCTTTTCTTGTTGCACCAATTGCCCCTGGGCCTGATGCAAGGCCGCCATGGCGCTGGCATTGGCCATGGCAATGGCACCATAGGCGGACAGGGTACGGAAAATCAAGCCTTCCCGCTCGCCATAGGCATGGGCCTTTTCCGATTGAATCGACATCACGCCTAGTACCCGGTCGTTGACAATCATCGGCTCCAACAAGGCCGATTGCATTGGGCGTGATGCTGACACCCAATTATCGCTGCCAATGTCGAGCAATAACTCTTTGCGCTCACGCGCCACCCACGCCACACTGGAATGGCTTGCAAGAAGCGCCACCGTGGGCGCGCTCAATACTTGCGCACCATCCCGCCCAAACACCGCCTCCAATTCGGTGGCGGCGGCATTGAGGCGATAAATCATCATCACAGGCGCATCCAACAATCCCGCCACATACAGATACAGTGACTGAAACACCGCTTCGGTTTCAAGATTGGCGGTAATTTCGCGCCCGATATCACCCAACTGGCGCAAGATTTCCAAGGACTGCAGCAAATCGCCGTTGGCATTGTTAAGGGCATCATTGGCTTCATTGGTGGCCACATAGGCGTAATACAATTCTTGATTGGTTTCAACCAACTGCGCTTGCTTGTCGCGCAATTCGGCTGTGCCTTGCCGAACTTGCTCCTGCAGTTCAATGCGCCGGTACTGTAAATAGCGGGTACGCCCTTGCACCAGTGCATACACAGCCGCTGAAGCGGCCAGCCATTTTGCCAAAGTAAACCACCAGGTTTGGTGCCAGGCTGGTAATACATGGATGGGCACCACCCGTTCCGGTTCGGAAAACACACCATTGCGGTTACTGCCGCGCATACGTAGCCGATACTCGCCCGCTGGCAAGTTGGTGTAGGCAGCCAGGCGGCGGCTCGGATCGGTCGCAATCCAATACGGATCGAACCCTTCAAGCCAATACAGGTAGCGATTGCGCTCGGGGGCCGAAAAATCCAGTGCCGAAAATTCAACCGTCAGGCTATTGGCATCGGGCGTAATCAACACCGGTTCCGGCATGGCTGCTTCGGTTGATGAGGCTTGATTGAAGCGGTTGGCCGCCACCTCTTTACCGCCGCTTTGAATCCGGGTGACCACCACCGGAGGATGATAATCCCAAACTTTAAACAAGTCGGGCCGTACCACCGTCAAGCCCCTGGTGCCGCCAAACAACAATTCGCCATGATTCGTATTGGCACCGGAACTGACCCAATGGGGCCCGGTCGCTACCCCTTCTGCCTGTTGCATGGCTTGCAGCGCCAGGGTATTGACATCAATTCGGGCCAAGCCATCATCGGTGCTGGCCCATATATGGCCTTGCCCATCTTGCAATAATTTATTCACGGCATTATTGGGTAAGCCTTGGGCCTGGGTGAACTTTTGAAAGCGCAATTTACCCTTTGCATTCGGGTCCGCCAACAAATTGATACCACCGCCCTGAGTCGCAATCCATAAACGGCCACGGCGGTCAAACAACAAACTACGCACCGCATTGCGCGACAAACCCTCCGGGTCAGTGGAGTCGGTCGGAATTGCGCGCAACTGATGCGAAACCGGATCAAGCCGATATAAGCCGGAGCCAACCGTGCTAATCCAAAGCGCACCATCCGGGGCACGCATCAAAAGAATAATCTGCGTATGATTGAGTTGTTCGGTTCCTGGCACCCGTTTGGCCTGGGCTGGTGCTGGCTGATCCAAATCGGCCTGCCATAAACCGTCGATACCAGCCATCAAGAGTTGATTATCTTCGCGAAAAATCACCGCAGAAAACGAGGCGGGATCACGCGGGGGGAAGAACAAGCGCTGTTTTTGTTGTCCCGCCAAATCAGAACTGAAGACCCCATTGGCCGTGCCCCAATAGATTTTATCGCGCCAGGGCGTGGTCAGGCTGCGCACATTATTGATGGCCAATCCGGCTTCTGGAGCCGGCCGGATGATTTTGCTGGCCTGCGGATTAATGATATTCACCCCCTGGTTGCGCAGACCAAGCCAAATATAACCATTTGGCATCAGCGTTACGCCCGTAATATTCTTGTCGGCGATGCCTTCGGCGCTGGTAGAACCGCCAAACACACTGGAGAAAGCGCGCTGGTTGGGGTCGTGGCGACCAAGCCCATGTTGGCTGCCAATCCAGATCAGGCCGGAACGGTCACGCGCCAGCGCGACCACCGAATCGAAGCCAAGGCTGGCTGGTGCGGCCAAATGATTGCGTATCCAGCGCGTTCGTACGGTGGCCGTCGCCACGGCGGCCGTCGCCACGGCGGCCGTCTCCACCACCAAAATACCCTTGCCATCGGTGCCAATCCAAAGCTGCTCCTGCGTCACTTGCCGAATAAAATTCACGGCTTCAAGTGCGCGTTCGCCAGGGTTATACGCTGTTTCATGGAAGGCTTGCGCCAGCCGCGTTTTGGGGTCGAGCACAAACACGCCTTGGCCACTCACCGCAACCCAGATTCGGCCATCGGTGCTTTGCTCCATGCTTTTAATGGCGGCAGTTGCACCTGCCGCAATGGGTAGGGGCACGTGGATAAAATCCCGGTTTTGCCCGGACCGTAGCGCCAGGCCCTTGCTGGTGCCAACCCATAGCTGTTTATCGCGATCAAGTAACAGTGTTTGCACCCGGCCAGCGGGCAAGCTCGCCGGATTTTTGGGATCATGCACGAAATGGCTTGCGGTCAGGCCTTTGTCCGAGCCGATATTGCTCAAATAATCCAAGCCCTTGTTGGTGCCAACCCAAAGGCCAGCGTTGTCGTCATCGACCGTGGCCCAGGCAATTTCATGGCTGATGCCATCCTTCCCAACCGGGATGCGCACAAAGCGATCATGCAGGTTATCATAGCGCGCCAAGCCGCCGTCGGTGGTGCCGACCCAAAGCTGGCCGCCCCGGTCGGCATACAAGGTATTAACATAGCTCCCCGGCAAGCTGCCTGCATCTTTAGTGTCGTTTTTATAATTTTTAAAGCGATAGCCATCCCAGCGTACCAGGCCACCTTGGGTGCCTACCCACAAAAAACCATCGCCGTCTTGCGCCAGGGTGGTAATCAAGGCGCTGGGCAAACCATGTTCCGTGGTCAAGTGTTGGAACAGGCTATCGCTCAGTTGCGACCAGCGCGGCTGTTCCTGCGGCGCAACAGCGGAAGCGGGCATGGCGGTGGCGGCAATTGCGCCACTTAAGCAAACCATGCCGATGATTAGGCAACACCAGTGCGCAAATCGGTGCAGCAGCCCTGCCATGGCAGCGCAAAATGGACGCTTAGACAGATTCATGACGGCATAATTTGGTTCGGCAATCATTTTTATCCACAGACGACGACAATAGAAAGCTTACTTTAATACCAAAAACGCATTGGCGCACGGCTTGCCTGTTAGCAAGCATCTTCACCACACAGGCAGGTTAGCATGTTTTCCATTTGGTTTAACCGTGTTCGCCAATTTTGTCATGGTCTGCTTTTCTTCCACGGCAATGGCGTTTCAATGACAGGGGGATTTTGTTTCACCCATGATGCAATCGTGTTTCGTTTGGGGCTAATCTTTGTTTCATGAAACACCCAATTTGCAACAAATCCGCTTCGTGCATAAAAATAAAGCGCGCCACTTCAAGCTAAGTATTTGATTATCAGCGCAACTGTCAGCATAATACAAGCGAGCTGGCAAACTGGCACAGGGCTTGCTGCTGCGCGTCCAACCACTGATAAAGCCGTACCATGCTTTGATAAACCTTATTGATGATATTTTTTGATACCACGCATTGACAAACTCACCGCAAACCTCTTGCCCAACACAAATATGAATACATTACACCGCAAACCCCTGCCCGGCTCCAAGCTGGATTTTTTCGATACCCGTGCTGCGGTCGATGCGATTGAACCCGGTGCTTACGCCAAATTACCCTACACTTCGCGCGTGCTGGCGGAAAACCTGGTACGCCGTTGCGACCCTGCCACACTCACTGATTCCTTGAAACAATTCATCGAGCGTCGCCGTGATCTGGATTTCCCCTGGTTTCCGGCACGCGTGGTATGCCACGATATTTTAGGCCAAACCGCGCTGGTAGATTTGGCCGGTTTGCGCGATGCGATTGCGCTGCAAGGCGGCGACCCGGCCATGGTCAACCCGGTGGTACCAACGCAACTGGTGGTAGACCATTCGCTGGCGGTGGAATGCGGCGGCTTTGATCCGGATGCCTTTGCCAAAAACCGTGCAATTGAAGACCGCCGCAATGAAGACCGTTTTCATTTTATTGACTGGACCAAAAAAGCGTTTAAAAATGTTGATGTGATTCCACCCGGCAATGGCATTTTGCATCAAATTAATCTGGAGCGCATGAGCCCGGTAATTCAGGTGCAAGACGGCGTGGCCTACCCGGATACGCTGGTGGGCACTGATAGCCACACGCCCATGGTGGATGCGTTGGGGGTGATTGCGATTGGCGTGGGTGGGCTGGAAGCGGAAAGCGTGATGTTGGGGCGCGCTTCCTGGATGCGGCTGCCGGATATTATCGGCGTGGAACTGACGGGCAAACCGCAAGCGGGCATTACCGCCACCGACACCGTGTTGGCGCTGACCGAATTTTTACGGGCGCAAAAAGTGGTGTCGGCTTACCTTGAATTTTATGGTCCAGGCGCAGCCAACTTGACCTTGGGCGACCGCGCCACCATTGCCAACATGGCCCCGGAATTTGGTGCCACCGCCGCCATGTTTTATATCGACGAGCAAACCATCAAATATTTAAAACTCACCGGGCGTGATGATGAATTGGTCAAATTGGTCGAACTGTATGCCAAACAAACCGGGCTGTGGGCGGACAGTTTGAAGCACGCCGAATATGAACGCGTATTGAAATTTGATTTATCCAGCGTAGTGCGCAATATCGCCGGGCCGTCCAACCCGCACAAGCGGGTGCCAGTATCTGAACTGGCGGCGCGCGGCATCAGCGGTGTGGTGGAAAATGAAGTGGGCAAAATGCCGGATGGCGCGGTGATTATCGCCGCCATTACCAGTTGCACCAACACCAACAACCCGCGCAATATGATCGCCGCCGGTTTGATTGCGCGCAATGCCAATCGGCTTGGCTTGACGCGCAAGCCCTGGGTAAAAAGTTCGCTGGCGCCGGGGTCCAAAACCGTGGCGCTGTATCTGGAAGAAGCGGGTTTGATGACGGACCTGGAAAAGCTGGGTTTTGGTGTGGTGGCGTTTGCCTGCACCACCTGCAACGGCATGTCCGGCGCGCTTGACCCGGTGATTCAACAAGAAGTGATAGCGCGTGATTTATATGCCACGGCGGTGTTGTCGGGCAACCGTAATTTTGACGGGCGGATTCATCCTTACGCAAGCCAAGCGTTTTTGGCTTCCCCGCCCTTGGTGGTAGCGTATGCGATTGCGGGCACGATCCGCTTTGATATCGAAAAAGATGTGTTGGGCTTGGATAGTGCGGGCAAACCGATTCGGCTGGCCGATATTTGGCCGAGCGATGAAGAAATTGACACCATTGTGGCTGCCAGCGTGAAGCCGGCGCAATTTCGCAAAATTTACGACCCGATGTTTACCTTGGCGGTGGATGATGGCATCAAGGTTAGCCCGCTGTACGACTGGCGGCCACAAACCACCTATATCCGCCGTCCACCGTATTGGGAAGGCGCATTGGCAGGTGTGCGCAGCTTGACGGGTATGCGCCCCTTGGCGCTGTTGGGTGACAATATCACCACCGATCACTTATCGCCCTCGAACGCGATTATGTTGGATAGCGCAGCGGGGGAATATCTGGCCAAAATGGGTTTGCCGGAAGAAGATTTTAATTCCTACGCCACCCACCGGGGTGATCACCTGACGGCGCAACGCGCCACCTTTGCCAACCCGACGCTGAAAAATGAAATGGTGCTGGAAAATGGCAAGGTGAAAGCCGGTTCGCTGGCGCGCCTTGAGCCAGAAGGCAAGGTTACGCGCATGTGGGAAGCGATTGAAACCTATATGGAGCGCAAGCAACCGTTGATTATTGTGGCCGGGGCCGATTACGGCCAGGGTTCCTCGCGCGACTGGGCGGCCAAGGGCGTGCGGCTGGCGGGGGTGGAAGCGATTGCGGCAGAAGGGTTTGAACGGATTCACCGTACCAATCTGGTGGGCATGGGGGTGTTGCCGCTGGAATTTATGCCCGGCACCAACCGTTTAACGCTGGGGCTGGATGGCAGCGAAACCTATGACGTAATCGGCGAGCGCACCCCGCGCGCCACGCTCACGCTGGTGGTGAATCGCAAAAATGGCGAGCGGGTGGAAGTGCCGATGCTGTTGCGGTTGGATACGGCCGAAGAAGTCTCGATTTACGAAGCGGGCGGCGTATTGCAGCGCTTTGCGCAAGACTTTTTGGAATCCAACAAAGCCGCTTGATCAACTGTAGATAAACCGTAGGGTGGGCACAAAGTGCCCACGCGCCCCGAACCAAGGAAAATGAAATGTCCCATCCACCGCAAATCAAAATCCCCGCCACCTATATGCGTGGCGGCACCAGCAAAGGCGTCTTCTTCCGCCTGCAAGACCTGCCGCTCGCGGCGCAAACACCCGGCCCCGTGCGCGATGCGCTGCTGCTACGCGTGATCGGCAGCCCCGACCCCTACGGCAAACAAATCGACGGTATGGGCGGTGCTACCTCTAGCACCAGCAAAACGGTTATTTTGGCCAAAAGCAGCCGGCTTGACCATGATGTCGATTATCTGTTCGGCCAAGTCAGCATCGACAAAGCCTTTGTCGATTGGAGCGGCAACTGCGGCAATCTCTCCAGCGCGGTGGGTTCGTTTGCCGTAGCCAGTGGACTGGTGGATGCCGGGCGCATCCCGCAAAATGGCATGGCCGTGGTGCGCATCTGGCAAGCCAACATCAGCAAAACCATCATCGCGCATGTGCCGATTACCAATGGCGAAGTACAGGAAACGGGTGATTTTGAACTCGATGGTGTGACCTTCCCTTCTGCCCAAGTGCAGCTTGAATTCATGAACCCGGCAGCGGATGAAGACGGCGCAGGCGGTTCGATGTTCCCGACCGGTAATCTGGTGGATGATTTGGAAGTGCCCGGCATCGGCACCCTGAAAGCGACGATGATTAATGCCGGCATCCCGACCATTTTTGTCGATGCCGAGGCGACAGGCTACACTGGCACCGAACTGCAGGACGCCATCAATAGCGACCCCGAAGCGTTGGCGAAATTTGAAACCATCCGCGCCCATGGGGCCGTGCGCATGGGTTTGATCAAGCACATTGATGAAGCCGCCAAGCGCCAGCACACGCCCAAGGTGGCGTTTGTGGCCAAGCCGCAAGCCTATGTGTCCTCCAGCGGTAAAACCGTGGCGGTGGGTGATGTCGATTTACTGGTGCGCGCCATGTCGATGGGTAAGTTGCATCATGCCATGATGGGCACGGCGGCGGTGGCGATAGGCACAGCGGCGGCGGTGCCGGGTACGCTGGTGAATTTGGCCGCAGGCGGCAGCGCCCGCGAGGCGGTGCGCTTCGGGCACCCGTCCGGCACCTTGCGCGTGGGGGCGCAGGCGACGCTGGAGAATGGGGAGTGGAAGGTGACCAAGGCGATTATGAGCCGCAGCGCGCGGGTGTTGATGGAAGGCTGGGTGCGGGTGCCGGGGGATGGGGTTTAATTTAGTTAAATGCTTTTGGGGCGGCAGACCGCCTTCGGGCAGTTTTGCTTTGGTTCTATGAATCAAAAATGGGTGAAATTGTTGGCAAGACCCGAATGCACCAGCTATGCGTTCTTCTGGATACACCATCCAGCCCATCGATTAGGCCCTTGCTTGCGTTAAATTCCTGATTGAATTTTTCACGTAACGCAGGCTCACGCCAGTGTTTTAAAGAATCACTACCAAAGAGTGAAATCGCCGTCATCGCCAGGCTGCCATCGTTTGAATCCACCCACTTTTGCAGCACATCATTGGGTTGTAATTCTTCTACCCATGCTTGCAGCGCATGGGTGTTAGTGGGCAAATACCACGCTTCGAAAGGTTCAGCCAATATTTGCTTGGCAGCATGTTCCGCCAAATTTCCGTCTCCACGCACAACAGCCATCAATAGGGTGTCAACCATTCCCCACGATTCACTATCTTTTTGCAGCATTTGCGCAATATCCGATTGGGCTTGGGCATCTCGCCATCCAATTGCCAAAAATCCCAAAAGTCCATCCGCATATTCAATTTGAAATTGACTGGGTGCCTTTATTACGGCGACAATCTCACTCCAAGTGTGAGCATCACCTGCAAAATGTTTTGCCAATAATCGTGCTGCGGCTACAGCAAAATTACTGTCGTAATTACTTAAAAGCCCAATTAACTTGGATCGCAATAATTTGCTACATGGAAATTGTCTTGCCAACAGTTCTATTTTCTCTGCATTAAACCATGTTATTTCGTTTCTTTTAAGGCAATTTTCCAATGACGATTGGGTTTCAGCCATCATCTCAATTAATGCGCCGTATCCATACATAAGCAATTTATCAATTGGCATCGTTGTTGATAACCCATTAGCCGCCAAAGTTGGCATTAATGCCTGTCAATGCTTAATCAATACCATGACTGATACCGGGTCTTGGTATTGATTAAGCATTGACAGGCATTAATGCCAACTTTGGCGGCTAAT
>JBKJLF010000163.1:0-6842 GCA_046597185.1 Burkholderiaceae bacterium
ATTGCGCTTTTCGGCCGATCAAAGCAGTAGCCTGATTTACTTGTTCATTACCAAAAACGCCACGCTGCACATTGAATATCAATAGCCCGGCGCACCGACCAAAATCCGCCAAAGCCCGCCGTCCTGGCGGGCTGTACTCAGTTAGCCCGCCTGAGCCAACAATTCTGATCTGTCGTCCACGCCGATTTCGGTGAGCACCGCCAAGGCCACAATCGGGTTATCCAAAACAGGGTCGGCACAACGCCAGTTATCCTGTTTCCGCCGCAGCACGAGGATCGTTTGAACTGGCTGTGGGCTACGCAAATTGTCTTCGAGCGCGGTTAACTCAGAACAACAATAATTATTGCAAATCCCGGAGCGCATTTCTTTGCTCAGGCTACACCCTTTTGCAGTGTGGTTGATGCATGAGCCATGCATCGTGTATTTGGCCAGGCGCGCGGTATAGGCATTAACGACCTGTTCAGGCTGCATTTCCGGGTGTTGTATGATAAAGCGCTGCAGAGTCGCCACCGTCAGGTAAGCATGGTCGCCGCCCAGGGTACAACATCCACCGCCACAGGCAGCACACAAATGCCCCGGCAGGCGTGATTCAATCGGTGCCAACGCCGCCGTGGGAGTGGCTGGCACAGCCTGGCTGGCCGATTCGATGGCAGAAAACGCCATGGCAATCTTTTTGCGCAAATGGGCTCGATAGCGTTTGCGCCGCAAGCGCGATAGCTTCAGCAGTTGGCGTGGGCCGGAGGGCAATTGTACTTGTCTGATCAAACCTGGGTTGGTTTCCTGAGCCAGGCTGGCATGTAACAAGCCCCAGGCGTGTTGATTTTCCTCTGATTTGCCTGATGAATACTGCTGCATCAAGGCATTATGTACAGCTTGCGCCCGAACTTGTCTGGCATACCGTTCGAGATAATTTTTAAATAAGACATCACCCATTATCGGGCGCTTGGCAAGCACCATTTTGCAGGCAACCTGAGCACAACAGGGCCAGGGATCGGGCGTTTTGGAAGCCAGCGCAATCTGGTGCGGCAGCGCAGCGCCACAAACCACGCAACCAGGTTTTGCCTGGGTTAGACCATTCAACATGGAATTCTCCCTGCATCCATCAAAGTTTTGCTGATTTGGCCGGAAAAAAGGTATTGACCAATTTACCGGAAATCGATACCTCAGAATAGGGTTGATCAAACGCATCTTGCGGCCCAAACCAGCGCGCTTCGGCGATTTCGCTTGCATCGACTTTGATCTCGCCACTCAAATAATCCGCCGTCCAGGCAATCATCAATGAGTGCGGAAAAGGCCAGGATTGGCTGGCGAAATAGCGTAAATTCGTCACCCGCAAACCGACTTCTTCCATCACTTCGCGGTGTATCGCTTCTTCAATCGATTCGCCCGCTTCCAAAAAACCGGCCAATGGGGTGAATCGTTTGGTCGGTGAATGGACGTGGCGCGCCAATAATACCTCATCCCCTTTTTTGATCAAGACCATCATGGCGGGAGAGATGCGCGGCCAGGCAATCATCTGGCAAGCCGGGCATTTGAAGGCGCGCTCGCCTGTGGCCAATTGCATGGGGGTGGCGCATGCGCCGCAAAAACGATGGGTGCGCGCCCATTCTGCAATTTGGTACGCACGACCCGCCATGCTTAAAAATTCATCATCGACAGCACCAATCAAGGCACGCAGGTTTTTAAAGACCCAACCTTGGGCGGCTGGCGCTTGTGCATCCACCCAGGTAGCACGGCAATAATGCTGTTGCCATAAACCAATGGGATACAAGGCATCTTCACGCACGCCATGTAATGACAAGGCAGGCGCATCGGGTAAGGCCAGGTCATGCTCGCGCACCAGTAATTCATTACCGCGAAAGGTAAAGGTAAGCGGGCTTTCATGCTCAATATGGGCCATGAGCGGGGTAAAGTCGGCAGGTGTTTTCAGCATGATCAAAACTTCCCGCAATACAAAAGATTGCCGGGTGAATCCGGGTCATCGCTGGTGATGAATTCGAGCGCCAATTTTTCAATATCCGCCATCGTCAGGCGGCCATCGCCGTCGCTATCCATCTTGGCAAAGGCGCTGGCGGCATCAGCATCGGAACCCAGCACCCGCAACATTTGTTGATATTCATTAAGATTGATGGTGCCGCTGGCATCGTGATCGAGCAATAATTTAATTTGATGGCTGGCCAAACGCACCCAGGGCGCAGCAGTGCCCATGTTTTTGCATTCCAGTGCCTGACGCTGCAAATAAGTCAGATATTCGGGCAGTGAAACCTGGCCGTCGTGGTTGGTGTCAGCCAGGCGAATCAGGCGCAGAAACATGTCCTGGCAACTCTGGCGCAAGGCCGCGAGGCGGGTTTCGAATACGTCAGGGTCTTGCTCACGCCAACCGAATACCTCGCTGGCGATATCGGCAAAGCCCAAAAAGTCGCTCAGACTTAAAAATTGATTGTGGTTGCGGTCGTAATATTCAAACAAGGTGGTAAATTTTCGAACCTGTACCGGGGATAGCGCTTGCATACCGACTCCATCATGATATTAACCAGAACCTGCGCCAGTCTATCCGATTTCATCCCCATCGACAAGCACGCTGTTGGGGCAGCGTGCTTATTTGATTTGCTTATTTGATTTGAACAAACTCAGCACTGATCGGCCCCCACGCGCCCGATGCATCTTTGGCCCGTACAAACACGATATGCTTGCCCACACTCCAACCCGTAGTATCGATTGTGCCCTTCACCGCTTCGGTACTGCTATTGAAAGCACCATCGCTGGCCACCAAGGGTTTGGCCACGGCACCCACACTCCAGGGTGGCAGGTCAATATAGTACTCCGCTGCGCTGATGGCCTGGGTGGCTTCCGTACCATTACTGTTATTGAAGTGGGTGTCGGTCGCGCTCGTGCTCAATGCCAGGCTGTTGCCCGCCGTTACTGCGGTGGTGGCCGCATTGGGCACAAATACGGGTTTGCTCACATCCGGCCCGGCGGGTGTGAGGTAAGGCGTGCGCACCACTTTGGCGGCATACCACAAGGCTGGTATATTCTTGGGCTTGGTGGTATTGGTATAGTTGGTGCAACTCTCAAAAAACGAGGTGCCCAGTTCAATCGTGTAAGCGGCCACGCCCAGTTCGACATAGCTCACGTCATCCGAGGTGCCGTCGGTCGGATATAAACCCACCGATTGCTGCGGCGTGTAGCCATTGAACCAGGCCAGCCGCCGCCCCAGGGTTTGCAAGGCGGTGGCATTGGGTGCCAACGCAGTGGTAGCACCATACGGCCACAGCACCAATTGGCTATAGCTGTGAATATCCAGATGGATGCCTGAGGTATCGGCGGGGGCCGGGTCGTTTTGGCCGGGGCCACGCCGATCTGCCCACAGCGAGCGCACATAGGCTTCTACTGCCTGGGTTTCGGGTTCGGATGCCTTGCTCGGGCCGCGATAGGTGTCGTTGCACTGGCTACCGCTCGAACCTGTGCCATTGGTAATATTCCAGGTGGCGCTATAGTTGCGGTTCAAATCGGCCCCGCGCTTATTGCTGGTACTGCTGCAATAATTTTGATTGGTGTTTTTACGCCAGGACAAACCGCTCTCAGCCTTTTTGCGTCCATCCGGGTTGGCTTGCAGCATGATGTGGACTTCATGATGATCCAAAATCCAGGTCGCATCCGCATTCGTGCCATACCCGCTCAACAGCTCGCGCGCAAAGGCCAGTGTGATGGGCGCGGTGGTGTATTCACGCGCATGCATGGCGCTTTGGATGAAGAGTTTGGGCTTGGTGCCGGCAATGTTTTTATTCGTCATTTTGAGGACATATAAATCATAACCGCCCAAATTGGCACTTTTTTCCCAGGTTTTACCCACCACCGTCCAGCTCGCCAAATTCGGGTACGTTGTGGTGAAGCCCTGGGCTGCGGCATAGGTTTCTTCTACTGTTTCGTAACAGGGGTAGCTGGGAATGGCTTCTTGTTGCACGCCCTGGATGACGGTGGCATTTTTGCCCAGCAAGGTAGCGGTTTGGCCCTGGGCATGCAAACGATCCAGCATGGCATTGCGCTTGTTGATGAAGTCATGCGCCACGCGCATTTTGAAGCCAAACTTTTCCAACGCGGCTTTTTCTTCGGCGTTTAATTCAAAAATCATATGGCCGGTTTCATACTTGGCTTCCAATAAATTAGCGTGGAAGCTGATCGCGGCTTTGCGTGCCAATTCCAGATTCGGAAATTGGGCTTGATAGATGTTGAGCTTTTGCTTTTCTTGCGCAACATGTTGCTTTAGTTCGGCCTTGAGTTCGGCCTGAGCCAGCGATTGGGCTTGCGTGGAAAGTACGGTGATTTGAACCAGACCTGCAGCGGCCGAAAGGATGGCCAATTTTTTTAGTTTCATTTTTGTCTCCGATAATTGGCGTGACCAGCCCACGCGCCACAAAGGCACGTGGGTGGATGCTACGCGCTTAAATTGCTCTCAAATTGCGCTCAACCCAGAGGTTTATTTGATTTGAATAAACTCAGCGCTGATTGGGCCCCATGCGCCAGAGGCATCTTTGGCGCGCACAAACACAATATGCTTGCCAACGGAGAGGCCCGTCGTATTGACCGTGGCTTTCACCGCTTCGGTGCTGCTGTTGAATGCACCATCGGTGGCGGCCAAAGGATTGGCTACCGCACCCACTTTCCAGGGTGGCACATCAATATAGTATTCCGCCGCTGCAATCGCTTGCGTGGCTTCAGTACCATTGCTATTATTGAAGTGGGTATCGGTCGCGCTGGAACTAAGCGCCAGGCTGGTGCCGGCCGTGACGGCCGTGGTGGCAGCATTGGGCACAAACACGGGCTTGGTGACATCCGGCCCGGCTGGCGTCAGGTAAGGGGTGCGCGCCACTTTTGCGGCGTACCACAGCGCCGGGACGTTTTTGGGCTTGGTGGTATTGGTATAGCTGGTGCAGCTTTCGAAGAAGGACGTACCCAATTCGATGGTGAATGCGGCCACCCCGAGTTCGCCATAGCTGATATTGTCCGAAGTGCCATCAGTTGCATACAAGCCGATCGATTGTTCAGGCTTATAGCCATTGAAATACGCCAGACGACGGCCCAAGGTTTGCAGCGCGGTGCCATTGGGGGCAGGCGTTGAAGTATTGCCATAGGGCCAGAGCACCAATTGGCTATAGCTGTGGATATCCAGATGGATGCCGGAGGTGTCGGAAGGGGCCGGATCAGTGGCACTGGGGCCACGGCGGTCTGGCCAGATCGAACGGGCATAGGCTTCAATGGCCTGGGTTTCAGGTTCAGAAGCGCGGCTTGGGCCACGATAGGTGTCATTACATTGGCTGCCGCTGGAGCCGGAACCGTTGGTTGAATTCCAGGCATAGCTAAAGTTACGGTTCAAATCGGCACCGCGACTATTGCTGGTGGCTCCGCAATAATTTTGATTGGTGTTTTTGCGCCAGGACAAACCACTCTCGGCTTTTTTACGCCCGTCCGGGTTGACGATGAGCATGAAATGCACTTCGTGGTGATCCAAAATCCAGGTTGCATCGGCATTGGTGCCGTAACCGGCCAACAAATCGCGTGCAAACGAGAGGGTCAGCGGTGCCGTGGTGTATTCACGCGCATGAATCGCACTTTGGATGAACAGAATGGGCTTGGGGCCAGCGATGTTTTTATTGGTCAACTTCAAGACATTGATGTCATAGCCGCCCAAATTATTCACCTTTTGCCACGATTTGCCCACTGGCGTCCACGTTGCCAAGGTAGGGTAAGTACTGACAAAACCTTGGGCGGCGGTAAAGGTTTCTTCTACCGTTTCATAGCAAGGGTAACTGGGAATAGCATCGGCTTGCAGGCCGGTGAAGGTGGTGGCTTGCTTACCCAGCAAGGTGGCGGTTTGGCCGGCGGCATGCAAACGATCCAACATGGCATTACGCTTGTTGATGAAGTCGGTAGCGACTTTCATTTTGAAACCAAATTTTTCCAACCGGGCTTTTTCTTCGGGATTCAACTCAAAAATCATATAGCCGGTTTCATAATTGGCTTCCAACAAATTGGCATGAAAAGTCACTGCCGCTTTGTAGGCCAAATCCTGATTCGGGAATTTGGCTTGATAGATATTGAGCTTTTGCTTCTCTTGCGCTACCTGGGCTTTGAGTTCTGTCTGATTATTCGCCAGAACCGGCAAAGCCAACACCAAACCTGCGGTGACCATCATTGTGGTCATTTTATTTAGGACTGTTTTCATTTATTACGTCTCCATTTGAAAGGAAGTCCAGATTAACCCTAAAATATGATGTTTGCAAGTCAACGCATGATTCTTTTTACCACGATGTTGTTTTAAACGTGCATTATTGCCAATTTGCAATCAATTGCCCGCAGGCACCGAGACGTTTAACCGTCAATTCAAAGTTCAAAGATTGTCACTCGCCGCCAAAGTTTGGCAATGTTCAGACAAAATTTGTCAGTCCCATCCCCAAAATCCCACCCAGACATCGGGCACAATAATTGCTGTTAAAAGATTCTGCGGCTGAAAGCGACGGCGTCGCAATCAGCACCAACAACGACAGTAATAACAATAAAACAACAGGAGTTTGCATGAAAAATTTTAGATCGTGGATGTGGATAGGCTTATGTCTGGTGACAGCAGCTGTTCCCACTTATGCGGCAACCGTCACCATTGAATATGGTGGCAGAGCACCGTTTGAACTGGGTAAGCCAGTCTATTTACTGGCCAAGCTCGATGGCGTGGGCAAGAGTATGGAGTTTGCCGTCAATGGCATTCGCGGTGGCAATGCCACGGTGGGCACGGTCAATTCGCAAAACGGCGTCTACATTGCACCCAGCGTCATGCCCACCAATTCGGC
>JBKJLF010000180.1:0-7717 GCA_046597185.1 Burkholderiaceae bacterium
GCCGCTGGTGATCGGGCAACTCTACAACCAAACCCACATGCCACCGTGGGATTTGCCAAATCATAAAACCCAATCTGGCGTATTAAGCCGCTCCAGCAAGGGCGGCACCCCCGCCAATGCCAATGCCTTCCGCTTTGAAGATTACAAAGGCGAAGAGGAAATTTGGTTGCACGCCGAAAAAAACCAACGCATTGTGGTGGAAAACGATGAAAGCCACTGGGTGGGGCATGACCGCAGCAAAACCATCGGCCATGATGAAACCAACACCATCCAACACGATCGCACCAAGTTTGTAGGCAACGACGAAACCAACCGCATCAAGGCCAATTTATCCGAAACCATTAAAGCCGATACGATACAGCAAGTCGGCGGTGCTAAAAACACCCTGGTCGGCAAGAACTATAAAGTCGAAGCGGGCGACAGTTTTGAAATTACTTGTGGCAAGGCCAAGTTTTATATGGACAAATCGGGCAATGTCGCCATCACGGGTGAAAATATTAATATCACCTCGAACGGGCCAGTGCAAATCAATGGCAAACCAGTCGATATCAACCCGACAGGTGGTGGCGCAGCAACCACGCCAACACCCAAAGGCGGCGGGGGCATTATCAGTGATGTCAATGCACAGTTTGGCGACAGCAAGTAATCAGGTAAATTTATGAAAGTCATGCCATGAAATATCAAATCAACGAAGGTTGCTTCATCCTCCCAGAGTCGGCGCAAGACCGTAGCGTTAACATGCTGGTATTAAACTACGGCCCCGGTGGCTTGAGCCTGGTGGTAACGCGCGAGCAAGCGCAACAAGATGAAGATTTGGACAGCTTTTTGACGCGCCAACTGCGCACCCTGGGCACACAAGTCAAAGAACTGAAGCAGCAAACCCGGCGTGAAGTGGTGGTGGGGCAGGCACAGTTGCCGGGCTTGCAAATTGCGACCTCATTCAAGCAAAACAATGCCCGCATCCACCAATTGCAAACGGTATTTAACCCCACAGCCGATACCGTGCTGGTGTTGACCTTGAGCTGTGCGGCACCGTTGACTCAAGAGCAAAACGCTTATGCCGGGCAACTGTTGGCCAGTTTCACGCTCAATGATCAGGCATTTAATTAATCCACCAATTCACCTTACCACTCGCTACCATGTGTTCAGCCGCTGCACGATTCAGTGATCCAATTTCTCATACCTCCACCGCAGCCAGTGCGCTAAAGATGCTCGGCTCGCTGGTGGTTGGCGCGGTCATTGGTGCCGCCGTAACGGCATTGGTTGTGGCCGCCGCCGTGGCAACGGTGGCGACGGGTGGCCTTGGTTTGGTGGCAGTTCTGGCCATCGGTTTTGTGGTCAGTGCGGCAATGGAGGGAAGTGGGCTGAATGCCTTCATTGACCGAACCATCGACCATGCGGTCGATAGCGTCATGCCGCCAGTTATTGAAGGGAAAATTGTCAGCGGCTCGCCCGATGTCAACATCAACAGCCTCAAGGCCGCACGTGCCGCCGCACCCAGCATGCTCGACGTGGTCGCGTGCGCAAAGCATGCATCTGGGCCACCGCCCATGATCGCGCAAGGATCAAACAATGTGTTTATCAACAGCCAGCCCGCCGCCCGCGTCAATGACAAAATCACCTGCGGTGGCACCATCGCAGGCGGCTCGCCCAATGTATTTATTGGTGGCGGCACCCTCACCGTGCGCGACATTGATGACGAGCGGCCATGGTGGCTCACTGCCTTGGGCGTGGGGATAGGCGTGGCGCTCACGCTGTGTGGGCGCGGCAAAATGAATTGGTCAGCCTTAAAATCGGCCCTGCCTTGCCTGGGGATGAATATGGCGGCATCGATGGCAGGCAGTTGGGTGGGTCATCAAATCAAAACCGCCATCGGCAACCCGGTCAACGTCATCACCGGTGGCAAGGTCTTGCAGGAAGAACCCGACTTTAGCCTGCCCGCTGCCTTGCCGCTGGATTGGGCGCGCTTTTACAGCAGCCACGACGGCCGAAGTGAAGGCTTATTTGGCCCAGGTTGGAGCGTTGCCTGGGAAGTGCAGTTGCGTCTGGAGCGCGACCCAGCCAACCAGCTTTGCGCCCTGCACTATACCGACGAGCAAGGCCGCCTGATCAGCTTTCCGCCAGTAGCACCCGGCACCAGCCACTTCAGCATTGCAGAAGGTTATTATTTGATTTGCACCGAAGCCGGGCAATATTTGGTGGAAAGCGTGGATGGCATTTATCGTGATTTCGGCGTTCCCGCTGCTGGCTTTGTTGGCGTTTGCAAGCTGCAAAGGCTGGAAGAGCGCAACGGCAACTGGCATGCCTTGCGCTATGATGCCCATAATCGGCTGTATCGTATCAACGATGCTGTGGGGCGACGTTTGGCGCTGGCTTACGACCCGATTCACCCAAAGCGTGTGGCAGCCATTACGCTGGCCAAAGGCTTTGCAGCAGAACCCGCCGAAGTGTTGGTGCAATATCGTTATAGCGCCCTGGGCGAATTGGCCGAAGTGGTTGACCGCACCGGGCAAACCATCCGGCGCTTTGCCTATAGTCAAGGCAGCCAAGGTTTGATGAGTGAACACAGCGCTCCACAAGGCTTGCACTGCTACTACCAATGGCAAGGCACAGGCACCAGCGCACGCGTTATTCGCCACTGGACCGATGACGGTGAAAGCTATCAATTTGAATACGACCTGACCCGGCAAAACAGTACCGTGGTCGATCAATCCGGGCGCAGCCAGCATTGGCAATGGAATGGCGATTGCCAGCCGACCAGCTACACCGACGGCGAGGGCCATGTTTGGCAATATACCTGGAACGAATATCGGCAACTGCTAACCCTGACCGACCCGCTGCAAGCGGTGACGCGTTGCGAGTACGATGAACAGGGGCGCTTGAGCACAACCATCAACGCGCTGGAACAATTGGAAAAAACCGCCTGGCATGATCGTTTTGATTTGCCCCTGTTCGAAATTGATGCCGCCGGCAACCGCTGGGCCTATGAATACGACCGCCAAGGTAACCTGACCAGCGTCACCGATCCGCTCGGCCACCGCACCGAACACCACTATGACCAACAAGGCTTGCTGCATACCGTGCGTGACGCGCGCGGCGGCCACTCGCACTACGCGTGGAACGTGGCGGCCCAAATCACAAGTCACACCGATTGCTCCGGCCAGCAGACCCATTTCAGCTACGATGCGCGCGGGGCATTAGCCAGCGTGACCGATGCGGCAGGCAACGCCACCCATTACCAAAGTGACGCCCTCGGGCGCGTTACCGAAATCATCACGCCTGACGGTAGTCGCCAACAGTTTGCCTATGACGCGCTGGGACGCCTGATAACCAGCATTGACGCCAACCAGCGCAGCACCCACTACCAACGCAATCGACGTGGCTTGCTCATCGAGCGCATCAATGCAATGGGCCATGTGGTACGCTTTCGCTACGACGCAGCCCAGCGTTTAAGCCAACTGCAAAATGAAAATGGTGAAAGCTATCGGTTTGAGTACGACAAAAACGACCGCCTGATTCAAGAAATTGGTCTGGATGGCAGCATCAAGAAGATCGTGCATGATGCGCGCGGCTTGCCAATACAGGTTACCGATGCGTATGGCAGCGACGCCGCGCTGACCCATCACATGCAGCGCGATGCGCTTGGTCGCCTGATTCGCAAACACAGCGACAGCGCACGTAGCACCATCATACCCATCACCACGTCCTATCGATACGACCAAATCGGGCAACTTTTGCAAGCGCAGCGCTACACCCAAAAAGGCGAGCCTGGAATCATCCACGACGACCTGCAATTTGGCTACAGCCAACGCGGTGAAATTGTGCGTGAGGCGGGCCATTTGGGGCAACTGCAGCATGAATATGATGAGCTGGGCAATCGCATCAGCACCACCTTGCCTGACGGACGCGTCATCAACCACCTGTATTATGGTTCCGGCCACCTGCATCAAATCAATATCGATGGCGAAACCATCAGCGACATCGAACGCGATGAGTTACATCGCGAAGTGCTACGCACCCAAGGCAAGCTTACCAGCCGCTTTGGCTATGACAAACTGGGGCGAAAAACCGCGCATCAACTCCAGCGCAATCAGCAACATGACCCGGTATTGCAAAAGCAATGGCTGTATGACCGCGCCGGTGAAATGGTGCAAAAGCGCAATTCAAAACATGGCACCATGGATTGCCGTTACGACCCCTTGGGCCGCATCGCCAGTGCAAGCCAAACCGGCAAACTGGGCCAAATCATCCAGCATGAACTATTCCAGTATGATGCCGCCGCCAACCTGGTCGATCAAGCGGGCGCAGTGGGCTACGTCAAGCACAACCGCGTCATGGTGTTTGAAGACAAGCGTTTTCAGTATGATCAGCATGGCCGCCTTCAAACCAAACTGAGCGGTAGCCACACCCGGCAACATTTTAGCTATGATGATGAGCATCGTTTGTGCGAGGTGCAAACCACGTCCAGTGGCCTCACGCAAAGCGTTAAGTTTGCCTATGATGCGCTGGGCCGACGGATCAAAAAAACCGATGATTTTGGCACCACCCATTTCCTGTGGGACGGGCTGAGAATCCTGCAGGAGCAGCGCGGCAACGCTGGCACCACGTATGTGTATGAACCGGGCAGCTATGTGCCGCTGGCGCGGCTTGATCGTGCTACCACGGTTGTTGCTGCCAATGATGCGAGCCATGGCGCGGCCAAATCGGCAGAAAAAAAGCTTATCACGGTGGACAGGTTGTTTTATTTCCACAACGATGTTTCCGGCATGCCGGAAGAATTAACGGGTAGCAAGGGTGAAATTGCGTGGCAAGCGCAGTACAGCACGTGGGGCAACACGGTTAGCGAAAGCTGGACAATTGGCGCGCAAGAGCAAATTGAAAACCACGGCACCCGCCCGCTGCCGCAGAATTTGCGTTTTCAGGGGCAATATCTGGATCGGGAAATTGGCTTGCATTACAATACCTTTCGGTTTTATGATCCGGATATTGGGCGGTTTATAACGCCTGATCCGATTGGGTTGATGGGTGGGGACAATCTGTATAGCTATGCGCCGAATCCGATAAACTGGATTGATCCGTTGGGGTGGTGCGCTTTTTCTTCTTTGCCTCCTTTGAGAGGCAAATCAGTATCAAACATCGAGAAGATATTGCAGCGAATAGGATTTAACCGGAGCAACCCCAACAATCAATCAAATAGAACATGGCGTCATGGGGATGGGTCTGAGGTTCGTGTGCATCAACATGGAAACGCTGCTCCATCTGGATTTAAATCCGGCAATAATGCGCATGTTCATAAACAAAGTACTTCTGGGCAGCAATTGAATGACATGGGCATCCCATCAACTAACGCAGCTGAAACTCACATTGGTATTAAAAATCCGTCGGATCTTCCTACGGTGAGAGGCAGACCTCATGGAGATGGAAGCTAATGAGTTACGAATACATTTTGACTTTTAAAAATGAAGGGGATTTGAGTAATTTTATTACCAATATTTCATCGAGTTCTTTGGCTATAAAGAATGGCAAAAATATTGATTTACGGGCCCCCGACTCCAATAGCCAGTGGAGCTACGATGTCAGGCTTGTCGAATTGGACGTGCATAAATGTCTTATACAGGTCGCCACAAAATCCGAAGCAATATTTGGCTTTTTTGATGTGGCATTAGCTGGTAAAAATTTTCTTCTTACTGAAGATGGGGACGAAGACCGTATTGATTTGGAACAGGCACTAAAACCAAGCAAAAAATGAGGTGCATGCCCCAAGACGCGCCAGATAATAATCTTTTATATGTATTTATTGGTGGCGGCACCGTCACCGTGCGCGACATTGATGACGAACGACCATGGTGGCTTACTGCTCTCGGGGTGGCAATCGGCGTGGCGCTCACCCTGTGCGGGCGCGGCAGCGTGATCCGCCACTGGACTGATGATGGTGAAAGCTACCAGTTTGCTTACGATCTAATCGCACAAAGCAGCAGCGTAGTCGATCAATCCGGGCGAGTTTGCCATTGGCAATGGAATGCCGACTCGCAGCCAACCCGCTACACCGACGCCGAAGGCCATCTCTGGCAATATGCTTGGAACGAATATCGGCAATTGCTGAGTTTAACCGACCCCTTGCTAGCAGTAACGCGCTGCGAGTACGATGAACAGGGGCGATTGAACACCCGCATCAACGCCCTTGATCAATTCGAAAAAACCACTTGGCATGATCGTTTTGATCTGCCCTTGATCGAAATCGACGCGGCAGGCAACCGCTGGGCCTATGAATACGATCGCCAAGGCAATCTTACCAGCAGCACCGATCCGCTCGGCCACCGTACCGAACATCATTACACTCAACAAGGTTTGCTGCATACCGTGCAGGACGCACGCGGCGGCTATTCACACTACGCATGGAACCCTGCCGCCCAACTCACCCAGCACACCGATTGCTCCGGCAGGCAAACGCATTTCACTTACGATGCGCGTGGTGTATTAGCCAGCGTGACCGATGCCCTAGGCAACGCCACTCACTATCAAAGCGACGCGATTGGGCGCGTTACCGAAATACAGGCAGCCGACGGGTCGCGCCAACAGTTTGTCTATGGCGCCTTGGGCCGCATCATTACCAGCATCGACGCCAACCAGCGCCGCACCCACTACCAGCGCAATCGGCGTGGCTTACCCACCGAGCGCATCAATGCCTTGGGCCATGCGGTACGCTTTCATTATGATGCCGCGCAACGACTGAGCCAACTGCAAAATGAAAATGGTGAGATTTATCGGTTTGAATACGATAAAAACGACCACCTGATTCAGGAAATCGGGCTTGATGGCAGCATCAAACAGATCGTGCATGATGCGCGTGGCTTGCCCATCCAAGTTACCGATGGCTTTGGCAGTGACGCCGCCTTGAGTCAGTATTTGCAACGCGATTTGCTCGGTCGGCTAATTCGCAAACACACCAGCGGCGGCGGAAGCGGCAGCGGCACACTCACCAGCACCAGCTATCGCTACGACCAGATCGGACAACTTTTGCAAGCCCAGCGTTGCACGCAACAAGGCGAGCAAAGAATCATCGACGATGATTTGCAATTTTGCTACAGCGTGCGCGGTGAAATAGTCAGTGAAACAGGTCACCTAGGCCAGTTGCAGCACAGCCATGATGAACTGGGCAACCGCATCAGCACCACCTTACCAGACGGCCGTATTATTAACTACCTGCACTATGGTTCTGGCCATTTGCATCACGTCAATATCGACGGCGAAACCATCAGCGACATCGAACGTGCCGCCCTACACCGCGAAGTGCTGCGCACCCAAGGCCAATTGAGCAGCCATTTCAGCTATGACCAGCAAGGCAGAAAAACCGGGCATCAAGTGCAACGCGCTCAGCATGCAGCGCACCATCTGCATAGCGCGGCAATACAAAAACAATGGCGCTACGACCCTTCTGGCAAAATGGTGCAAAAGCGCCATTCAATGCATGGCACGATGTATTACCGTTACGATCCACTGGGCCGCATCGCCAGTGCAAGCCAAACCGGCAAACTGGGCCAAGTCATCCAGCATGAACTATTCCAGTATGATGCTGCCGCCAACCTGGTCGATCAAGCGGGCGCAGTGGGCTACGTCAAGCACAACCGCGCCATGGTGTTTGAAGACAAGCGTTTTCAGTATGATCAGCATGGCCGCCTTCAAACCAAACTGAGCGGTAGCCACACCCGGCAACATT
>JBKJLF010000414.1:0-3943 GCA_046597185.1 Burkholderiaceae bacterium
TTTTACCGCCGGGCATGGGCACGCGGCTGGCAGCTTTGTTAGTGAATAATAAGCGCATGCGTGGTTTGAACTGGCAATCGGCGGGGGTGCTGGGCTTGTCTTTGGCACTGGGTGCGCTGACCCATATCGTTTGGGATTCATTCACTCATTGGAATACGATTGTGGTGCGCAATGTCGAATTTTTGCGTTGGTGGGTGAGCCTGCCGATGGGGCAGGTCGTGCGTGTATTCACCATTTTGCAGCACGCCAGTACTGTTATCGGTTTAAGCATATTGGCCTTGGTGGGTTGGTATGGCATGCGCCATGTCAAACCTTTGGCGGTGCAGCAAGTGGGGTCTATCAGTCATCGTAGCCGCATCATCTTGCTCGCGGCCTTGGCGCTTGGCGCGGCGATAGGGGCCTGGTGGGACTTGCCAGCGGGTTTTATGTATGGCCGACTGGAGCCAGTGCTGTTTAAACTGGTGGTTGGCAGTATGAATGGCGCGGGACTGTGCCTGCTGCTGGCCTGTTTGCTGTGGGATGGCTACCAGCTCAAACGGCGCTGAAGTATTGGCTACTGAGTACTGAGTTTCAGAGAATTAACCTACCATATACGGGTAAAAATATGACCAAGCTATCTGAAGCATCGGTAAATTCCTGGCCGGGTTCGACTCCCTGTCCACCGTATCTGCAAGCGGGTGATAAAGTGATTTTGTTTGATGGGGTGTGTAAGCTGTGCAATGGCTGGAGCCGCTTCATTATTCATTTTGATCAGGCGCACCAGTTCAAACTGGCCTCGGTACAATCGCCCGAGGGTCAGGCTATTTTGCACTATTTCAAGATGCCGCTGGATCATTTCGACACCATGTTATTGGTTGAGGGCAATCAAGCCTATGAAAAAAGCGAAGCCTTTTTGCGTGTGGTGCGCCATTTGCCGTGGCCGTTTCGGCTGGCTTTGCTGTGGCGGATTTTCCCTAGGGTGGTGCGGGACTGGATGTATGACCGCATCGCTCTAAATCGTTACCGCCTGTTTGGCAAGTATGCCGTATGTATGCTGCCCACGCCGGATCATCAAAAGCGATTTTTATCATGAATAATCCATTGCCGCGTATCCACGCCATCTGCCGCAATACCTTGGCGGCGGTGTTTTTGTACCATGGCATCGTGCCCAAATTGCTGTGGCCCAGCAGCACCGAACTGGCGCTGGCGCAAGTGCATCCTTTGCCGTTTATTTCGGCGCAGCAAATGTCGCAGGCGGCCGCTGTGGGTGAAATTGTATTGGCCCTCGCGCTGTTGTTTTGGCGGCGTTCGCTGTTGCCCGTGCATTTTGCCGCGTTGCTGTTGATTGTGCTGTTGATTGATGTGGCCATCGTGGCCCCAGCCTTGATTATTGAAGCGTTTAACCCTTTGAGTTTGAATACCGCGTGCCTGGCGCTTTGTTGGGTGATTCATCTGTCGCAAAATGCAAGTCGCGCTTGACACTGGTGCATTTGCAGCATTTGCAATCCTTGCCCGGATCGACTACACTGCATGTTGGCCCACTCATTGGTACGACCGACATCTTATGAAATCGATCCCGATTTGCCGCCGCCGTGCTGGCACTGGACGCGGCTTTGGGGCCGGATGTTGATGCCCCCCGGGCATGAGCACAGTTTGTCTGAAAAAGGTGCCGCCGTGGTCGAAAACGTCGGTATTTCGGCCTTGCGCAGCACTACCGAAGGGATTGTGCCGTTTCGTGGTTGGATACGCAAACTTACCGGGGCCGAGCGCTATTTCGAAAAAGTCGCCTCGGCCATTGGTGCGGGGGTGGTGCGGCGCGCTTATTTGAAGGGCGTGGGGTATAGCAACCATTGTCAGGTTCCTGCCGCACCACGCCAGCCAACGCCGCCAGCTGATGGTAAAGCTGCACCCAAATTGTAGTGACATGTAAGGGCAGGGTATGACAATTATTTTAGGAATCGACCACGTACAACTGGTCATGCCGCAAGGGCAGGAAGCGGCGGCGCGGCAGTTTTATGATAACGTGCTGGGCATGCCGGAAATCTCCAAACCGGCCGACCTGGCACTACGTGGCGGCGCATGGTTTCAATGTGGCCCGTTGCAAATTCATTTGGGCGTGGAACCCGACTTCCGCCCGGCGCGCAAAGCGCACCCGGCCATTTTGGTCAGCGATGTGAATGCGCTAATTGCGCGTTTGCGCATGGCGGGGGTAGAAGTGCTGGACGATGTGCAAATCGAAGGCTATCAACGGATTTTTGCGTTTGACCCGTTTGGCAATCGGCTTGAATTCATGCAGCGTTTGTCTTGAGCCCTGGCATCCGGAATCCTGTGAATCAGCTACCCGCCAGCATGCAGGTGTTGGAGCGTGGCTGGTTATCATCCAATAATATTGTTTTTTGCGGCCAGCACGAAACGGCAGTGCTCGACACTGGTTACGTTACCCACGCGCCGCAAACGCTGGCGCTGGTGCAACAGGTGTTGCAGGGGCGCGCTTTGGATCGGGTACTCAATACCCATCTGCATTCCGATCATTGCGGCGGCAATGCCATCTTGCAAGCGCATTACGCCTGCCGCACCACGATTCCCTTTGCCGAGCGCGATGCCGTTTTGCACTGGAATCAGGATGCCTTAAGCTTTCGCGCTACCGGGCAGCAATGCCCGCAATTCTCGTTGACCGATACCTTGCAAGCGGGTGACTATCTCACTCTGGGCGACCTTGAATGGCAAGCCATGGCGGCACCGGGGCATGATCCGCATTCGCTGGTGTTTTATTGTGCTGACGAAAAAATCCTGATTTCGGCCGATGCTTTGTGGGAGCATGGCTTTGGGGTGATTTTTCCTGAGCTGGATGGCCAATCCGGCTTCGCCGAGGCGCGTGCCAGCATCGATTTTATGGCCAAACTGGATGTGCGCTTGGTCATTCCCGGCCATGGCCCCATGTTTGCCGGATTTACCGCAGCCTTGGAGCGCGCTTGGGCCAGACTGGATTTTTTTGAGGCTGAACCACAACGCCACGCCTGGTATGCCATCAAGGTCTTGCTTAAATTTTTATTACTCGAACATCAACGCATCGCACTGGCTGCCTTACCTGACATGATGACGAACTTGCTGATCGTGAGCAATGCCAATCAACGCTTTTTTCAGCAAACGCCGCAGCAATTGGCCGATGCCACGGTGGCGCAACTGGTGCGCGCCGGGGCGGCGCGGCTGGATGGTGGCTGGCTGGTGAATTTCGACGCTGTTTAGTCGAGTGACAAGCTGCCGTGATTGTCTTGATGCAGCGGGTCAGTGTTGCCTTGATTTAATATTGGTAAGTGAGTTGTCGCAATCTATTTGATGCTAAAATAGCGGAACTAAACCACATTTAAATTTGTAAAATGTTATGTAATTTTGATTTAATGAAAAAATTTAGCGAAGAAGAGTCTATCACGCTGGCAGAAATGGCGAAAAATCACCGCTATTCCCGTTTTAAGAAGCGCACAAAAGGGATGCTGGCACTCAACACTGGAATGTCGCAGTAGCAGGTCGCATTGCAAGTGAAAGTTACAACTCAAACTGTGTATAATTGGACAAAATGGTGGCGTAAGAATGGGTTGGTCGGGTTGTTGGGTGGGGTCAGTGGTGGCGCGCCAGCTAGGCTTACGGCAACCTATCTGGACACCGCAGAAGCAATCGCACGCGCTGAGCCTTTGACGTTACTCGAAATAAAGAAACGGGTTTTGGATGTACACCCTGAAGCGCCTGGCTTTAGCAAACAACGCTTGGCTGCCGGATTGAAAAAACGTGGATTGAGATACAATCGTTGTCGGTTATCATTAAAAAAAAACGAGATCCTATAGAATTTGAAACCCATCAAAAAGCGTTAGATCTCACGAAAAAGGGCCGCAAAAGAAGGTAAAATTAAGCTATTTTTCTTCGATGAGGCAGGTATGGCAACTGTGCCAAATGGTCAGCGAGCTTGGTC
>JBKJLF010000620.1:0-3211 GCA_046597185.1 Burkholderiaceae bacterium
CGCATTCAATGCAACGGCAGCGCTGGACGACACAAAACGTGTAACCGTTGGATTGGCAGTAGCATCCACCACTACCGAAGCGCTGGTCGAGATAAACCGGGTCACCGTCGGATTGGAGAACGCAGCCAAGGAAGCAACCGCGCTTGCCGCAACAAACCGGGTAACAGTGGGATTAGAAACGACATCCACCGCTGCCGAAGCGCTGGACGATGCGAACCGGGTCACCGTCGGATTGGTGGCCGCATCCAATACAGCGGCAGCAATGACCGATACAAACCGGGTAATGGTTGGATTAGAAACGACATCCACCGCTACCGCAGCGCTGACCGATACAAACCGGGTCACTGTCGGATTGGAGCCAGCGCTAAATGAAGTCGAACCCACGGTGCTTGAATTGAGTGATAACGCCGTGCTGGCAGAAAAGTTTATGCTGGCGCTGGACGACACAAAACGTGTAACGGTTGGATTGGAGAGCGCAGTCAAGGAAGCAACAGCGCTTGCCGCAACAAACCGGGTAACGGTGGGATTAGAGATGGCATCCACCGCTACCGCAGCGATGGACGATGCAAACCGGGTCACCGTCGGATTGGTTGCAGCATTCAATGCAGCGGCAGCGTTGGCCGATACAAACCGGGTAAGGGTTGGATTGGAAACGGCATCCACCGCTACCGAAGCGCTGGACGATGCGAACCGGGTCACCATCGGATTGGTGGCAGCGTTCAATACAGCGGCAGCGCTGGCCGAAACAAACCGGGTAGCGGTTGGATTAGAAACGGCATCCACCGCTGCCGAAGCGTTGGATGATGCAAACCGGGTCACCGTCGGATTGGTGGCCGCATTCAATGCAGCGGCAGCGCTGGCCGCAACAAACCGGGTAACGGTTGGATTAGAAACGGCATCCGCCGCTGCCGAAGCGTTGGACGATACAAACCGGGTCACCGTCGGATTGATGGTAGCATTCAATGAAGCGGCAGCGCTTGCCGATACAAACCGGGTAACCGTTGGATTGGCGAGCGCAGTCAATGCAAACGAGCCACTGGACGAGATTGTCGTCAGCGTTTTCGTTTGCGCGCCATTGATCGGCGCACCATCAATCGGTTCGAAATTCATTGCCTGTTAATCCGCCGACAGCGCAATTGTACCGACCGCATTGGAAATATTGTCGCCTTGTTGAATGCCACGTGGCGTAGCGAGCGGTGCCCAAAACAGCAAATTGCCGCCTGTTATTGCGTCATAAAAGCCCTGGTGCGTCACGGTGACGGTGCCCGCGCCGTTATTGGTGGCCCAGGTCAACAATTGCGCATTACTGAGTGCGCCAGCCGCTGCGGGCGTAAAGCCCGTGCCCACCGCACCCCCGTTGGCCGCGTTGATGCGCACGTAGGAGGGCCAGGCGGTAGTGGTCACTTCGGTGCCTGCGGTGTTGGCGTCGGTGGGGCTGGCGGTGTGCAGTGATATAAACACGGCTGCGGGCGGGGTAAATGCTACGCCGCGCACCAATAAATCCAACATTTTGTTTTCTGCATAATCTGATAAATTGCCGGGCATGATGATTCCTTGAGTTTATTTACGACGGTTGGGGTTGCCCGCTGCCAGGGCGTTGGGCGATGAGGCGTTTTCCATTTGGTACTTGCCGCCCAGTGCGTTGGCGAAGGCGGTGTAATGGGCGTTGGCGCGGGTGGGGTTGGCGGCGTATTCGGCGTCTTTGCTCCAGGCGCGGTAGAGGACGTAGTCCAGCAAGACGGATTGATAGATGTCATCCACCGAAATCAGGCCGCCTAAAGTGGCATCCAGCGGGGAAGCGCTGTACACCAGTTCCACCGTACCTGTGCCTGTGTTGGGTGGGTAGACGTAGAAGTGTTTTAAATCTCGTTCGGAATAGCAGAAATGTTTTACGACAGTGGTGGCGGCGTCGCTGTGCCAATCTGGCAACTGCGCATCCAAAATCTCGCGCATCACAATCCGTACCGCTCGCCCCGGCAGGTTGCGTACCACGTCCAGTAGTTGCACGCCATCCACAGGCAAGCTTTGGCGCGTGCCTGCCACCAGGCTTAGGGGCAGATTTTTGACGGAAGAATTGGGTTTGTGTAGCACGACTTCGCGCTGGGCGTCGTTGAGCCAGTCCAGCAGCTCCAGCAGGGGCCAGCGGATGCTGGTGATGTCTTGCAGCAGCGTGGCAGCGCGGGCCAGGGTGGCATTGACGGTAACGGTTGCCATTTAGTGTTGTGTCCTGACCCGCAATATGGCGCGCCCGAGGCCGTGGACGCCTGTGGCTTTGGCGGCGTTGAGTGCGTTTTGAAAGCGGTTTTGGTGCATGGCTGCGCCTGCCAGGTCTGTCCACGGCTTGGCGGGGATGGACATCAGGCGGGTTAATGCCCCGCTGGCGAGCGCTTCCATGTATTGCGCGGCGATCCATTGCGGGAAGGCGACGGCGGGGAGTTTGGGTTGCAAGAGCAGCGTCATGAGCAGGCTGTGGGGTTGGTTGCTGTCTGGCACGGGGGCCAGGATTAAGGAGGTGGTGTCAAGTTGGGTGAAAAATTTGACTGTGCCGGGTACGGTTTGCCAGGTGGGCAACTGCTCGTAGAGGGCATCGGTGGAAAGGGGCGTGAGGGGTACGCCGTCCAGCACGCACGCCAGCACTTGGGCTACTTCGCTGCCTGCGGGTGGTTCAAAGTCGTAGAAGGCGTTGCCTGCTACTACGTCTTGCACGTCGGCGAAATGCCGCCAAATCCAGGAGTCGCGGCAGAATTCGATAACGGCGTTTTTGATGGCGGCTTCGGCTAAGGGGTCTGAGACCAGGCCGGACAGGTGGGGCAGGACTTCGGGTAGCAGGTCGAGATATTTGATGTTGCTCATTGGATGCTAGCGGTTGTGGAGGCAAGCGCCAGTATCGGGTGTGCGGAGCTATTTGATGTTGGAGACTGTACTAAAGCTCACAAAAAATAAACCTCCTCGCACCCATGAAACTGGCAATGCTTAACTCACCACCTCAACCACCCCCGCCAGCCCCACCACCTCATCCAACAACACCTTCCTCCCCAGCTTCCCATTCAAGGTTTTACCATACTTAACCTGCGCAAACGCCACCAGTTCGGCCACCGTCATCCTCTCCACCGGGCCAGTCAAATCGCTTTCCGCAATCACCACCGTACCGCCCGCAGCATCCACAATTTCCACGCCACCCGCCCGGTTCACCGCCTCCCCATCCTGCGCT
>JBKJLF010000624.1:0-17218 GCA_046597185.1 Burkholderiaceae bacterium
GCAAATAAAAGCGCGCCAACTGGCCCCAATCCACGCTTTGATAAATCTTGAAATGCGCCCAGCGGTTTGGTCCCGACGGCAGTGTTGGCAAGCGTAGCGGCAAATGCTCATAAAACGCCTGATACGCCGCCGCGCGCCGTTCGATAAACTTGGGATCAAGCCGCTCGTCGCGGTCGTTGGCGTAATCGTTGGCCACGTCGTGGTCGTCCCAGGTAATAATCCACGGCGCGGCATGGTGCGCGGCTTGCAAATCGGGGTCAGATTTATACTGGGCGTAGCGGGCGCGGTATTGCTCCAGGGTGAAGCTTTCATCACTGCGCTGCACTTGCTCCGGGTGGCGCGTGTGGTATGGCCCCCATTCGTAAATATAGTCGCCCAAAAACGCTACCAGATCGGGCGCTTGCCTGGCAATATGGCGGTGCGCGCCATAGGCACCAAATTCCCAATGCTGGCACGAGGCCACCGCCAGCTTCAAGCGTGGATTAACCGCATCCAGCGCAGGCGCGGTGCGGGTGCGGCCCACCGGGCTAACGGCATCATCCAACATAAACCGATACCAATACCAGGTGCCGGGGCGCAAACCGCTCACATCCACGTGCACGCTATGCGCCAGCTCCGGCAGGGCTGCTGCGCTACCGCGCGCCATCACGTTGCGAAAGGCTTCATCGCTCGCCACTTCCCACTCCACGTTAAAACTGAGCGCAGGCAACGGCGCAGCTTGCAAGGCGTTGGGCCCAAGCTCGGCCAGTAGCCGGGTCCAGATTACCACGCCGTTTGGCAAGGGCGAACCGGACGCCACGCCCAGCAAAAACGGGTAAGCCAGTTTGGGTCGGTTTGGGTTGCTGCCATTACCTGTATTGCCAGCATTGGCCGCAGTAGCCCATGCCACCGTGCTAGATAGTTGCAGCAACTGTTGTAAAAATACGCGTCTTGGTGCAGGCATGGTCGAAGCGGGAATTTAACTGGTTTTGGGGGCGATCAGCGACTCTATCGGCGGCAAGGGGCGCGGGCGGCGGTCTGCACCCGTGGCCACATAGGTTAAGGTGGCTTCCGTAACTTTGACCACATCCGCCTGCAAACGGTTGCGCTCGGCATACACTTCAACATATACCGTGATGGAGGTCGTGCCGACTTTAACCACTTCCGCATAAAACGAGAGCAAATCACCAATAAAGGCCGGATGTTTGAACAGGAAGGAATTGACCGCAATCGTCGCCACCCGCCCATTGGCGCGCCGGGTGGCGGGCATGGAGCCGGCGATATCAACTTGCGCCATAATCCAGCCACCAAATACGTCGCCATACACGTTGGCATCGGCCGGGCCGGGCATGACGCGTAATTCCGGCATGCGGCCCAAGGGTAAACCTAGCGGTGCGGGTACATTTTCTGTTTTATTCATCTTGAATTCATCTTAAACGCATCTTGTTTTTTACTGAAAGGCCACCATGGTAAGATGGGCCTTCTATTGATCTTGGCTACTTTTTTTGAATTGACTCACCATGCGCCGACATTCCCCTATTGATTCCCCGCCACCGAGCGATTCTACCCTACCACGCAACGATTGGGCAACGCTAAAAACACTTTTCCCGTTTCTTTGGGTCTATAAATGGCGCGTGATCCTGGCCTTGCTGTTTTTGCTGGGTGCCAAACTGGCCAATGTCGGCGTGCCATTGGTATTAAAGCAATTGATCGATACCATGAATCTGCAAGCCAATCAACCCAAAGTGTTGTGGGTGTTGCCACTCGGAATTTTACTCGCTTACGGTGTCTTGCGCCTGCTGACCTCGGTATTTACCGAATTGCGCGAATTCATTTTTGCCAAGGTCACGCAACGCGCGGTGCGCACCATCGCCTTGCGCGTGTTTCGCCATTTGCATGCTTTATCGCTACGCTTTCATTTAAACCGCCAAACCGGCGGCATGACGCGGGATATCGAACGCGGTACGCGCGGCATTAATTCCTTAATCTCCTTCACGCTGTTCAATATCGCCCCCACTTTAATCGAAATCGTATTGGTCTTGAGTTATTTGATAATTAACTACGATATCTGGTTTGCCGTGATTACGGTGGTGGCCTTGGTCAGCTATATCATCTTCACCATTACCGTCACCGATTGGCGCACGCATTTCCGCCGCACCATGAATGATCTCGATTCCAAAGCCCATACCAAGGCGATTGATTCTTTGCTCAATTATGAAACCGTGAAATATTTTGGCAATGAAGACTACGAAGCCCAGCGTTACGACCAGGGTTTGCAAAGTTTCGAAAGCGCGGCGGTAAAGTCGCAATCGTCGTTGGCATTTTTGAATACCGGGCAATCGCTGATTATCGCGACGGCGGTAACCCTGATGCTGTGGCGCGCCACCCAGGGCGTGATGGATGGCAAAATGACGCTGGGCGATTTGGTTCTGGTCAATACCTTCATGATCCAACTGTATATTCCCCTTAATTTTTTAGGGGTGATTTACCGCGAAATCAAACAAAGCCTGGCCGATATGGAAAAACTGTTTTCGCTGATGGATCAGGCGCGCGAAGTGGCCGATAGCCCCAATGCCCAGCCGCTGGCTTTGCGCGGCGCGCAAGTCGAATTCAAACAGGTGACGTTTTCGTATGAAAGCAATCGGCAAATTTTGTTTGATGTCGATTTCACCATCGCCCCTGGCACCACCACGGCAGTGGTGGGGCATAGCGGCTCGGGTAAATCGACGCTGAGCCGCCTGTTGTTTCGCTTTTATGATGTCAATGGTGGCGCGATTTTGATCGACGGCCAAGACATTCGCCAGGTTACGCAACAGTCGCTACGCCAGGCCATCGGTATTGTGCCGCAAGATACCGTGCTCTTCAACGATACCATTGAATACAATATCGCCTATGGTCGGCCCGGTGCAAGTCATCAGGAAATTGTCGAGGCGGCGCAGGCGGCCTCGATTCACGATTTTATCAAGAGCTTGCCGGACGGCTATCAAACCATGGTCGGTGAGCGTGGTTTAAAACTCTCCGGCGGCGAAAAGCAAAGGGTGGCGATTGCGCGAACCTTGCTGAAAAATCCGGCCATTTTGATTTTTGATGAAGCCACTTCGGCGCTCGATTCTAAAGCCGAACAAGCAATTCAGGCTGAACTCAAAGCCATTGCCAAAACCCGCAGCACGCTGGTGATTGCGCATCGACTCTCGACTATTGCCGATGCCGATCAAATTCTGGTGCTCGATCAAGGCAAAATCATGGAGCGCGGCACTCATGGCCAATTGCTGGCGCAAGGCGGCATGTACAGCCAAATGTGGGCGCGCCAGTTGGCGCAGCCGGATGTGTTGGATTAGCGCTTGGACCGCCCAGGAGCAGCGACTGGATTGCCCAGGGTCACCAGGAGCGGCGCGCCATCGGCTAGGCATGCTGTTCCTGATCCGGAGCCACCAGCGGCAAATCGATTTCAAATTCGCAGCCGGCACCGGGTTGGCTAAACACCGCCAGGGTGCCGCCCAGCACCCGGGTGACGGTATTGTGCGCAATATGCAGCCCTAGCCCTGAGCTGCCCTGGCCGAAATGGGTGGTGAAGAAGGGATCAAACACCCGTGCCAAATCGTCTTTGGCAATACCTTTGCCGTCATCTTGCACCAGAATGCGCAAACCGGCATTGCCGCCCTGCTTGCAGCGAATTTGAATTACCCCATGCTCGCGCCCTTCAAAACCATGGACGATGGCGTTATCGAGCAAGCGGGTCAATACTTCGATCAAGGCTTCCGGGTAACTGTTGAGTTGAATCGGATTGGGTGCTGCCACAATTAATTGATAAGCCCGGCCCGGCAAGCCTTGCAAACGGAGGTTGAATTCGGTCTGGACGCAGGAAATGGCTTCGGTAATCGCAAACGGTTGGCGGCGCGCGCCCGCTTGTTCTACCGCCAGACGTTTGAAACTATTCACCAGCGCCACACCGCGCTCAATACTGCCCAGAACCAGTTCGGAAGCACGTTCCACATCGACCAAAAAAGAATCAAAGGTATGGCGTTTAATGCCGCTTTCCTGACAGGATTTTTGGAAGTTGTGCAGTTGGTCGCGCAGTGTGCTAATGGCGGTTAAGCCATTACCCAGCGGGGTGTTGAGCTCGTGCGCAATGCCAGCTACCAGCCGCCCGAGCGAGGCCATTTTTTCCGATTGCACCAGCTTGTTTTGCGCCAGCCGCAATTCGTTCAAGGCTTGGTCGGCATGCTGGCGCGCACTCTCGGCCAGATCATAGGCGGCGGCGTTGTCCAGCGCAATCGCACCATAGGCGCACAGGGTGCGAAAGATTGAGCGTTCGCGCTCGCCATAAGCTTGTTTGTGTAAGGATTGAATCGACATCACGCCCAGCAAACGCTCACCAATCATCAAGGGGGTAAATAACACGCTCATGGTATCGAGTGTGCCGGGCACCACCTCGGAAACAACCAATTCCGGCTCGCTATCAATAAACACTTCTTTGCGCTCGCGCGCGCAACGGGCGGCAAAGGAGGTGGGTTCATTGAGTGCAATGCGCATCATTGGTGCTTTATGCCCGCCTTCGATACAAAACACGCCATTCAAATAATGGTGATCCGCTTCCAATAAATACACGGCAAATGAGCTGGCGTCGAGCATACTGTTGACATGGCGCGAGAGCGCCAAAAACACCGCTTCAGCTTTTAAATTGGCGGTAATTTCGCGCCCGATCAAACCCAGGGTTTCCAGGGTGGCGCTGGCGTCTTGCAGCAGGCGCGAGCGTTTGGATTCGGTTTCTGCCAATTGGCGATGATGATCGGCCTGGGCATGGGCACGTTCGGTGTCGTGCCGCACCTGCATGGCAATCGCGCGGTTGTTGGCGTCGGCCAAGCCCTGGTTGTCGCGCGCGGTGGCCGCTTTTAATTCATACACAAACGCGGCTTGAAAATCGCCATTTTTGGCATACGCAATGGCGACTTCATCGAGTAATTCCGAGGGGATGATATACCCCTCAATGGTATCGGCTAACTTCAGTGCCTGCATTAAAAAATGTAGCTCGGCATCGGGCGCTGCCACACCCGGCGGTGGTGCCAGTGGATAGAGCTGCGGATAGAGCCGATACAGTTCGGCAAAAATGCGCAGCATTTTGATTTGTTCATCGGTGGCGTGTTCGCTTTGCGCCAGTGCCAGCGCCGCGCTCACTTTTTCCAGTGCGGCCTGCGGTTGCGCCAGCCGACATAAGGCGGTAGCCTGACCGCGCCAGCAACGCAGTAGCATGGTCGGGCCATCGTTACTTTTGATACGCTGCTCGCTTTGCGCAAAATAATTGAGCGCGCTTTCCGGCGCATCCATATCCAGCATCAGTTCACCCAGATATTGCAGCGCAATCACATACATATTGCACCTGGCAATGGCAGCCATGGCGCTTTGTGCTTCGGATAGAATCGCTTGTGCTTCATTATGCCGCCCCAGCATGCGCAGCACATTACCGGTTTGCACCAGGGCGCTGCCCATCATGCTGGGCAAACCGGTCAGGCGCGCCAGGGCCAAAGGTCGCTCAGTCCATTCAAGCGCGGCATCCAGGTCTCCCAAGGTAGAAAAGGCGTCGGACACGTTGCTGGCTGCGGCAATGGCATGGCGGATTTGTCCGGTTTCCCATGCGGCATGGTGGGCGCTCATAAAGTGGCGAATCGCACTGCCTGCATCGCCCGATAAAATGGCCACCACCGCACGGGCGCTATCGAGCCATGCTTTGGCGGCGCGGCTGATTGGCGTACCCGGTTCAAAAAACCGATTCAAGCGTTCAGCGGTATCGCTTACGTCGCGAAAAGCCGCGTAGTGCAAGCTGCGTGCCAGCGCATATTCGAGCCGCAGCGGGGCATGCGCGATGCGGTAGTGCTCCATCGCAATGGCCAAACAGTTATCGCGTTGTTTGGCATCGCCCCGATCTTGCCAAACCGAAGCCAGGCAACAATAGCCATCGCCACCACCCATATGGCCAGCAGGGCCGGGTGTTTTGAGAAATTCGGCGATGCCATTTTCGATTTCTGCATAGGCCGTATCGAGTTCGGCGCGCAGTAGGTGGATGACGCCGCGCACCAGCAACAAGCGTGCTGCATCGGGTGTTTGTGAGGTGTAATGGGGATGGGTCGGGTGAGTGTGCGTGGGGTGTGCAGGTGTGGTCTGGCGCAGTATGGTCTGGGCTTGCTCGGCCATGCGTAGTGCGCGCGCACCATCGCGTTCGCGCAATTGCCATGCCAATTGTACCAATAGCTCAAGCTGCGCGCTGCCTTCACTGGTGAGCAGTTTGGCTTCCAATGCAACGACTTCGTCATTTAATGCAAACAGTTCCATCCGGGTCCCTGATAATATTTCTTGCGCTACTTTGAATTTAACACGGCGGGCTGATTTTGCAAATCATTTGTGTCAATTTTCCTGTGCCTTCGGGCTAGCTTGTGGTTTAGTGTACTGCTTGCGTCATGACCAAGAAAATGAAAATATCGTAGTTTGTTACTACGGCAATGAATAAAGCGCGAAAAGAAAAGAAATGGGCGCGAAAAATATCGCGCCCATGATAATGTCTTACTCAGGTTTTACGTATTTTATTAATTTTTATCTACGTTTTTACCGCAGCTTATGCCTGTGTAACTTTACGACGCCGTGCCAGCGCGCCCAAGACACCCAAACCTGCCACCATCATCATCCATTCCGATGCTTCCGGTACGGCGCTGACGTTAATCAAGGTTGGATCGTACACCACCGAGCTGATATTGCCAACCGGGCTGCCGGTGGAGAGCAATTGGAAAGTCAACAAGCTGCCGCTGTTGGCATCGCCATTACCCAATACCGTCACTTGATCGCTACCATACAAAGCCACGCCAAAACTGCTGCCCACGCTGGTATTATTGCTATTCAAGAAGGAGCCGGAAAAGCTCACATCAAAGCTTAAGCGCTGACCAAACCGCACCGACTGAAATAAATCGTTATAAGTCGTGGTGTTGGCAAAACTGACTTGGCTGCCGACGTTGCCCAGGCTACCATTGACATCACCTGCAATTTGTGGCGCATCGCTGCCGAGTTGGCCGACAAAATGACTCAGGCTTGCGACAGCGGCGGGTGCCGTATCGTTACCGGGGTTAAATTGCAAATCGAGCCAACCCGACCCCGTCAATTGGGTGGTATTGATTTCCACATGGTACACATTGCCGGCGGCAGCGTGTGCGGCGACCGCGCATAAGGCGAAGGCGGCCAAGGCCTGGCGGGTGATTTTGAAATTCGAGAAAGTGTTCATTATAGTTTCTTTTGAATAGGTTTAAATAACTTTTTATATTAGAGGTTGCCAGTCAGGGTCTTAACCACATACTTGACACTGACATTATTGGGATTGCGCAAGCTGATCGCAACCGTGATGCTTTGGCCCGCTGCCAGGGTCGTGGCCGTGGTCTTGATATAAGGCACGCCGTTATAGCTGCCAGTGGCGTTGGCCAGGGTAACGCCCGTACTCAAGCCAGTCAGTTCCATATTGATGGGGCCATTCAGGCTGCTGGTGCCAGTGTTTTTCAGCGTAATGGTGCCCGTGTACAATTGGGTGGTGCGGTTATACACCAGGCCCGAGCTCACTGCCGACACCTGGGTGCTGACATCCACTGGCAAAGGCTGCAAATTCAACCCGATGATGACCGGGTCATGATCGGACGAGCGGAATGGGTTGGCCGAGTACAAATCCTGGGTGCGGAATTCGGTGTTGTAATCGATGCTCGATGGTTCATCCGCATTGATATGCCATTCAGCCACATTCGTTACTTTGCTGCTCAGGGAAGCGCTGCTGAAGGCGTGATCCAGATAACCGCTTTGGCTGTCAAAAATGAAGGAATACGGTGTGCCGTGGGGGCGCACAAAGCGTTCGATTTCACTGACCATACCGCCGTTAATTATCGCAATGGTTGGGTCTTCCGCGCCCATGGCGTTGAAGTCACCAATGGTCAATACGTCAGAATCCTGCGCCAACGCTTTCACCTGGGGAATAAACGCATTTACCAGACGTTGCGCCTGTTGGGTGCGTAAGGCATTCCAGCAACCTTGGCCGTCACCTTGGTCGGCGTTGGCGCTATTATCGGTTGGGCAACTGCCCTTGGATTTGAGGTGGTTGACGACCAAAGAGAAACGCTTGCCATTGGACAGGGCAAAAGTTTGCGCCAGTGGTGGGCGGTTATTGATCGGGTCGGTGTCGGTAATGGCATTGCCAACCAAATTCAATTTGGCGGGTTTGTAAATCATCGCCACGCGGATTGCATCGTCACCACTCAGTGAGAGTGGAACCGGGACGGCGGCATAGGTGGTGCTGCCCAATTCGGCATTCAAACCATTCACCAATTGTGAGATCGCCACTTCACCATTGTTTTGCATTTCCATCAAACCAAACACATCGGCGTCGATGGCTTTCATGGCGGCCACGATTTTGGCACGTTGACGGATAAATTCAGCCAAATTATTGGCACCACGGCAATTTGACGCAGCGCTGACACCACCCAAAGTACAGCCTTGGCCAGTTTGTCCATCAGCAGTTTGGCCGTTGGTAAAGGTGCTAAAGAAATTCAACACGTTAAAGCTGGCCACTTTCACATTCCCGCCAACGGCTTCCGGTGCGCTGGTGCGTGGGTTGGAGCGTGAGAAGGTGGGCGCAACCGTTGGCTGCAGTTTATAGCCGGTAGGGCCGGTGGCGCTGGACGTGAGTAAGCCAAAATCCACCACACCAGTTACGTTGGTGGCGGTGTCGCCAGCGCGCACGGTGTTATCCAAACCAATATAGGGCAGGGGATTGGGGTTTTGCGCCGAGGAGCCGTCATCCAGAATAATCAGGTTGGTGGCATTGGATGCAGCCAGGGCCAGGGCTTCCGGGGTGCCGGGGCGATAGCGGTTGGTTGGGGACTCCAGACGGCCAGCCGACAAGGACAGTTGACCATAGCGGCCAAGGAAGTAATTCTGGGCCACGGTCAGCGAATTGGTAAAGCGTACCAGCATGCCTTCATAGCGTTCCCATTCGGTAGTGCTGGACAGTGGCAAGGCCAGGTTGACCGGTGTGATGCTATTGCCGGTACTGATCACATTAATCGAGGTGACGGTGTTGAGTTGGGTAATCGGGCGGGTCGCATCGCCTGAGGTAAATTCCACCACCTTGGCGGCAACGCGCACTTTATCGCCAACATTCACACTCGGTGTGGTGCTGGTGAAAACAAAAATACCATCCGAAGTCGTTGGATCACCATCGCCCTGTGGGTCTTGCATGAAAAAGCCGGCGCTTTGCTTGAGCGTGACCACGCCTTCGGTGATTTGGTTGGTGTTGACATAGGCGCTGGTTTGCGCGCTGCCTTGAATTTGTGGAATGGTGTGGGTAACGCCTGGTGCCGCCTGAACCGTGACATTGACCATGCAACTGGCGTTTTGACTTTGGTCATTGCCAAAATTCACCATGACCGGGTAGCTGCCGGAAGCCAGACTGCTGGCCACTTGTAGGGTGATGCTGGCGCTATCGCCGATATTGGCTGCCGGGGTTAGTGTGCCCAGAGTGATGGCGGCGTTGGTGTTGCTGCCAAGACTGATGCTATTGACGCGACCATCGGTGTCGCTGGCGCTCAACTGGGTGCTGCCGCCAATACCTGGCAACAAGCTCAAGCTGGTTGGGCAAGCGGTAACGATAGGCGCATTCACTACCGCTTGGCACAGGTGCAAAGGGCTGGCGCTATTGCGTGGTGCGGCAGCACCATTGCTAAAGAAATCGGTATTGTTTTGATTGGTGTCGGTACAGCCGGAATCGACACGGGTAGCGGCGTTTAAGCTGGTTGCAACAGCGGCCGGGCCACTACCTTCAAATGCGCTGGCGGTGGTGCCATAGCCAACCAAATCTTGCACGGCGGCGGCAGTCGGGCTGGTTACGGCGGTGGCGATGTTGGCTAATACCACTTTGCCGGCGGTGGCCGACATGGCGATGGTGCCCACTTTATCGGCAGTGGGCAAAGTGGTGGTGCCAGCGGTGCCAGCGGCTTCTTGCACCAGAAAATATTGGCCAGGCTGCAAGGTGACGTTAGGCAGCGTGGTCACTTGCCACGATGTACCTGCGGCGCTGGCGTACTGTACGCTCCAGCCATTGAGGCTAATCGGGGTGGTGCCACGGTTAAATAATTCGATAAAATCGTTTTTGTAGACGGTGCCGGTATTGCCACCTGCGCCATACACCTGGCTGATGACAACATCGGATAAGGCCAATGCGCTGCCGGAAACGGTAAGCGAGGCGGCAAACAAGGCGGCGGTGGCTACGGCGAGAGTGGTAAGACGACTGCGGGGTTGCATGGACGGCAAAAAGTGGCTAAGCATCATCAATTATCCTGGTAAGTGAAAGTGGTGTTCCATAGAACGAAAAGGCCCAAACTTGCGCTGAGTTCTCTATCGTTTTGAAGGCTGTTCCGGGTAAGAAACGGCAATCAATTTGACTTGGTAATCCCCTTAATTGATTTGCCAAAATTATGAAGGGCAATCGTCTAATAGTTTTGTCCAAGCTCGGCGCGGATAGTAGCATGAAATTTGGCGTTTGAAAACACTTAATGATGTCAAAAATCAATATTAAGCAAAATCAAAGCTTTTATTTCCACAAATCAATAAATATGGGGTGTAGCGGCGCATTATGGTGGTAGATGATGACACGTTGATGAATTAGAGTTCGTACTCTAAAATTTTGCTTGGAAAAATCGGGTGGCTGGGATCAATGGTGTGGAAACGGGCTGTCTCCGTTGTTTTTTATGCAGATGGTGGGCATTGGACAGTGATGATAAAAGCAAAGTGCGGGTGTCGAAGTTGTGCTGCCATCACGCTTTAGCTGATGGGCTTGGTTTGGCCTGTTAATTTGCGGCATCGACTTGTTTTTTTGCTGCCGGGCTTGTGCTAAAGTGGTTTCACCTTTTTTATTGACCTTTTCCGCTCACCTTGCAAGGTATATACCATGACCCAGACCATACTTGAAAATATCAACGTCAGCTCGTTTGACAATATGCCCACGCCGGACGAGTTGCACACCCGCTTACCGCTGTCTGATCTGGCGGGTGATGTGGTGGAGCAAAGCCGCGAAACGCTGCGCAATATTTTGGCGCGCAAAGATCCGCGTATTTTTGTGGTGGTGGGGCCGTGTTCTATCCATGATCCGGTAGCGGGTCTGGATTATGCGCGCCGCCTCAAAGCCTTGCAAGAAGAAGTCAAGGATGTAATGTTATTGGTCATGCGCGTGTATTTTGAAAAGCCGCGCACCACCACTGGTTGGAAAGGGTATATCAATGACCCCGATATGGATGATTCGTTCCGGGTTGATGTGGGCATGGAAAAGGCGCGCCAATTTTTGCTCGATGTCTGTGAACTGGGTTTGCCGACTGGCACCGAAGCGTTGGACCCGATTTCGCCGCAATATTTGGGTGATTTAATCGTCTGGACAGCGATTGGCGCGCGCACCACCGAATCGCAAACCCATCGCGAAATGTCGTCCGGCTTGTCTACCCCGGTCGGCTTTAAAAACGGTACGGACGGCGACATCACCATCGCCATTAACGCCATTTTATCCGCTTCGCATCCGCATTCGTTTTTGGGTTTGAATAACCAGGGGCGCGTGAGCATTGTGCGCACCAGCGGCAACCAATACGGCCATGTGGTTTTGCGTGGTGGTGACGGGCGGCCCAATTATGATACCGTGTCGGTCGCCATGGTGCAGCAAGCGATGGAAAAGGCCAAACTGCCCGCTAATGTAGTGGTCGATTGTTCGCACGCCAACAGCTACAAAAAGCCTGAATTGCAACCCCTGGTGATGGCCGATGTGGTCAATCAAATCGTCAATGGCAATAAGGCACTGGTGGGGGTGATGATTGAATCGAATCTGGAGGCGGGTAATCAAAAAATTCCGGATGATTTGTCGCAGCTTAAATATGGCTGCTCGGTGACCGATGCCTGTGTTGATTGGGCTACCACGGAAAAAATGCTGCGTGATGCGGCTGTGCGTTTGCGTGGTCGATGAGCCAGGATCATGTCAAATCGCATCATCTACCTGGCCTGTGCCGGGTGTATTTTTTTGCTTGAAATTGCGATAGCCAAAGGTCTGTTGGGGATGGGCTTTGTGCGTGGCAGCGTGGGCGATATTTTGGTGATCATGTTGATTTATGCCTTCCTGCGGGGCACAGTCAACTTGCAGCCGGGGCGCAGTGCCTTGCTCTCTACCGCCTTTGGTTTTGTCGCCGAAACCCTGCAATATTTTCACTTTGCCGACATGCTGGGCTTGAAGCGCGGTTCGATTTGGGCGATTGTGATTGGCACCACCTTCAGCTTTTCTGATTTGCTGATGTACTGCATTGGTGGTGCGCTGACGTTTGCGATGGATTACTATTTTCTGAAAAATACCATCCATCGCCCATAGTTTGCCCGTTGCGTACTGCTTCAGGCGGTGCTTACGGCCAAACCGTGCCTGCTGTACACCCTTCCACAAACAGCACATTGTTACGGCTATCGTTAGGAATAAACACTTGATTGGTGGCCGAAGCGGGTAGTACCGAGCCGTCGGCGCACTTGGCGCTTTGGCCCGGGCCAATCACAACCTTGGTGCCGGCCTTGATGGTGCAGGAACTCATGATATTGAGTGGGCTCCATTCCGGGCAAATATCATTTTTAACGCGGTATTCATCGCGTGGGCCTTTGGGTACATCCAGCGCCCACCAACTGCCGTAGAGCGTAAACGATTTGGCTGCATCCCAAACCCGATACACGGTGACCGCTTTTTCTGCCACAAATACTTTGCCCTTGCAGAGTTTGCCCGCTTCCGGTGCGCCAATGGCTTTGGCCAGCAGGGCATCATCGCTGCTTGCGACCAAACCGGCAGGCGGTGTAACCACGTCACCGACGCAGGTTTGCGCCATGGTAGCGCCGCTGGCGAGCAGAGCCCAAGCCAGCACGCTGGTTGTTAAGTTAAATTGGCGAGGAATATACAAGTGCATGGTTAAACTCCATCAAAAAAAGGGGGGGGGGTAAAAGATTTGATATTTTTTAGGCAATAAATTGATCAGGCAATAAACTGAGTCAGGCGCTGCCGGGTAATGCGTTGATTATCATGCTGCCATTCATGCGGCAGGTGATGACCAGCGAGTGAGGCATCGCTTTGCGCCGCCAGCCAATTCACAAAATCCGTGCGGTTGGCAAAGGTTTGGTACTCAAAACTTTCGCCGCGCTCTTCCATGCGCAGCACTTGCATGGCGCTGGGGAACTCGCCATCATAAACTTCGGCATGGATAAACAAACCATGTTCATCATGGCCCAGGCCTGTACCGCAATACTCCGGGTGGGTAAAGGCCAGGCGAACCCCTGTTTCAAGGCGATTGGCGACCGCGTTGGCAAGTTCCAGGCCAAATGGTTCTGATGGATCAGGCGAAGTAGTCATGATATTTCCGTAAAAGTGAATAGGAAAGTAAGCTGTGACTATGCCAGAACTGGCAGGCTTAAACCAGTAATTCGTGACTGACCGCAGTTTTTTTTGCCGCAGTGTGGCGACATTGCCGCAGTATGCCCTGATGCTGCCGATGGAAACGTCAAGCTGCCCCGCCCCAATGCCTGGCCTGACTTCGCGTTCAAGGCTTAAATTAGTCAATTCACTCTAATTATCTGGTTGATTATAATATTACTTATAAATAGAATTTGTGGCTTCAATAAGCAAATCAAAGTTCAATAATATTTATTCCAGGAGACAGATATGCTGTTAATTAAAAGGAAGTCATGGCTAAATTTTTTTCAAGCGTGTTTATGTGGGCTAGCTTCCATGTTGGCTGGTGCTAGTCATGCTGATCCGCAAGTGATCGCGCAGGTAAGCCAGCTCAACAAGGCAGAAAATGCGCTGCAAACCAGCACGGGTCGTACCTTTGTTTCGACCAAGGGTGCAGTTTATGAACTGATTGAAAGTAGTGGTGGGCAATGGGCGGCGCAAGCCTTGTCGGCGCGCCTGAGTAATAACCAGCCTTTGACTTGTTATTTCACCGGTTTGGCAGAATATGCCAACACCTTGTATGCGGTGTGCACCGAAAACAATTTGCTGGCCTTCGCCCCCAAGCATTTAATGGCGATGGATTTATCCCAACCCAATTCCAGCATGCAAGAAATTGCCGCCTTACATGCATGGGGCTTGCCCAATGGTTTGGCAAGTGATGGCGCAGGCCACCTGTATTACGCCAATACCGCCGTCCTGACGCCGGGTGCAGGTGGGGTGTGGCGCATTACCTTGAGTAGCCGTTTTGCGGTGGCCGAAGAAAAGGCGTTTTATACCTTTGCGCTGTGTTCTGCCAATGGGCTCAAGTTTTATCAAAATAAACTCTATGTCGGCACCAACCCGGTGACGGTGTTGGGTTTATCGCAACTGCTGCGCTATGATGTGAGCGCCACGGGTTTGAGCAATAAGGCGGTTTTGTATGAAAGCTTTAACACGATTGACGAAATTTCTTTGGTGCAAGGTGGCTTGCTGATTGCCGAATATTTGGGTAATCGCATTGTGCATACCAGTGAAATCGGTCAGGTTGTGCATAGCGCCAGCTTTGCGTCGCCGACCAGTGCGCATGTGATCAACGACCGGGCACGTGGCAAGCCCGTGGTGCTGGTAACCGAAGCGGGCGCGAATCGGGCCAGCCTGATCGCCAATGACTGGAATTTGCTGCCGCGCTGAGATTGTCTGAAGGCATTACGGTCTGAGCACCGGATGCGAGTTGCGGCTTGCATGCGTGCGCCCCTGAAAATTGGCTCATTCAGCTTGGTATAGATGGCGTGGCCAAGGCGGCTTCGTTTTAAATCAAGGTCGTGTGGATTTGGCAAGTGGGGGGCGGTGTCAGGAAATGGGTGTGGCTTATCGGCGTTTCGATTACAATGCGCTTGATATATGTCATGCCAGAAAAGGATTAATCGTGACCATTCTCTCCCCCATGCGCCCCGAGGCCTATGATGCTTATCTTGAGCAAGCCATCGCGGGTTATGCACACGACAATGTGGCGGCAGGCCGCTGGCCCCAAGCCAGCGCGCTTGAACATTCGCGCGCAGACTTTGCGCAATTGCTGCCACAAGGCTTGGCCACGCCCGGCAACTATTTGTTTGAGATTAGAGCGGACGAAACCGGCCCCGTTGTGGGCGTGATCTGGTTTGCCGTGACCGAACAAAATGGCATGCCGGTGGCGTTTGTGTATGATGTTGAAATCAAACCGGAATGGCAGCGCCAAGGGCATGCCATGCGTGCGTTCAAGGCATTGGAGCCACTGGTAAAAGAGTTGGGTTTGTCGCGCATTGGCTTGCACGTTTTTGCCAATAACCCTGGCGCGCAAGCCTTGTATGCCAGGCTGGGCTATGATGTGGTGAGTTTGAATATGGCTAAACAACTTGGCACAAAACCGCAGGGCAAACAGGCCCACAAGTTGAGGAGAGCAGTGCAGGCACGGCAAACAAGGCGAGCACCGCAAAAAAAGGCATTTATGGCGAAGCAAAAGCCGATGAATTCATGCAGAGTGGTGGATTTGAAAAACTTAATCATGATGGCCGATTAACACAAATTACCGATACACCAGCAGGCAAGGGCATTGATGGCATTTGGAAAAACACGAATCCACCACCGGACTTTGTCATTTCTGAGGCGAAGTTTGGTAAATCCAAACTTGGAAGCACCCTTGATGGCAAACAGATGAGCGACGATTGGTTGACGGGCGTCAATACTGGTTTTGACCGCCTTAAGGCTGCGGTTGGCCCGAAAAAGGCGACAGAAATTCTTGACGCAATCAATGAAGGTCGTGTTGAGAAATGGCTACCACATATTGATGAAGCAGGTGTAGTCACCAAAAAGATTATCTACTAAAAAATAAATTAATTAATAAATAAATTGAAAATTATTTACCCCATGCGAGGCAGATATGCGTGATCACCTGATGTCCGAATCCTATTTTGATGAACTTATTAAATTTACTGAAGAAACTGCAATCACCCGCAGCACCATTAAAGCACGAAGTGGAATTGGGAAAGATCCCAAATTCCATGCACAATATGTTTTTACCATTTTTAAAAATCACTGCGAATTAATTTTTCAACGCTATACCAGAGGTGACGCCGTTGATGACTTAAAAGGCTTATTCCCGGTGATGGTTGATGCTTGGGAGTGGGCCTACCAGGAGGAAATAAAAGTCTTCACAGAAAGTGAACTTGAAAATCGGAAAAATTTCGCTTTGAATCTGGATTTTTACGTATTATGTATGTGGATCATATCCATTGCGGTATGCCTGAATATTGACGATGTGCTGTTTAAACGCATTGTATTGCTTTCGCAAAATGAGGGAGTAGATTTCCTTTTTGAGAAAATAATTGCCTCCAGAATTATTGGTCGAAAAATCCCACGCACATTATGCTACCCTACAACCTGGCAAGGCTTGATGGACGCTGCCGAAGAAGACAATATTCGTGATAGAAATATTGCAATGAGGCGATTCCTGACTGGTTGGTATCCAAGCCTTACGAAAACATACTGGCATAACTGTCACAAAGGCGTTGAGGGCGGTGGGTATTTTGGTTACTGGTGTTTTGAGGCGGCGGGCATCGTAAAAGCATATGGATTTCCCGATAGTGAATTTCGTGATATGCCGCATTACCCACAAGATATTATTATCGCCCGTTAGGCTACGCGGCTATGGGGGTAGTGGCAAAAACCGGGTTCATCGCCTTTTTTGTGAACAAAGGCGATTTCAACAGCGCCAGTTGCTGCCATCAACTTAGTTAGCGAACTTTGCGCAGATTAGGTAAGTTGTATCTGCATCTTGGCAATAGCGCCGGCAATACGCGCTGTCGTGTCGCATCTTCGGTCACAAAATTTATTGTTTGTGAATGAGTATTGGCAATCCAGGGCAATACTATTGCATAATTGGTAGGTACACATTTGCCGCAGCTATCATGTCTTTAAATCCCGATTCTATCTTTATTCGATTGTTACTCTGGCCCCATGGTCCGGCGCTATCTGAGCAGCTCGCGGCACTCGTTTTGCTCGACCAAGGCTTCACCGACCTTGATCCGAGCCAGAGGCGTGGTGGGCCTGATGGCGGGAAAGACGCAGTTTGTAAGAAAGACGGAAAAAAATGGATAATGGCGGTATTTTTTCCTGGGCATCCGCAATCTTTTCGATATATAAGGAAAAAATTCAAAGAAGACCTGGCTGGTGTGAAAAAAAATGACGCAGTTG
>JBKJLF010000528.1:0-4154 GCA_046597185.1 Burkholderiaceae bacterium
GCGTTAATCTGGGCGATAAAGCCTTGATGGCGTTTTATGTGGAAGGCAAGCTGTATGAATTCAACTTCACCAAGCTGCTCGACAAGGAACAACTCGATTGGACAGTGACGGAAACCAGTACCGATATCAAATGGCATGTGGAAGCGTGGAATTGGGATTACAAGTTTGTGGTGGATTTCGCCAATCCGAAAAGCAAGATGCTCAAGGTCAAGTATGAAAACCCACTGGGCCAAGTGAATCATCAAAACCTGTGGAACGGCGGCCACTCTACTGGCACGGTGACTATGTACAAGCGCCAATGGATTGTGTATGGCGTCTCGTGGAATTGGATTTACATGGATACCTTTATTGGCCGGCATGGCGCGGGCGAGTACGGGAAATACTAAGTACCTAAAAACAAGCCCCCTCCTTTCCACGGGAGGGGCGGTGTTTGTCAAAGTAACTGTGACGGCATGGTTTGCCCGAAGGACGAATTACTTATTTATGCTAACACATCTGTAATTTAAATACTGTAGTACTTGGCGAGATTTTGTTTACCCCCGATGAAAAGGGCCATGATAAGCGTAACGATCATTGCATTGGCTTCGCGCTCTTCCACCCTAAAAACCCTAGCCGGCTGCTCAAAACCCTGATCTGCCTCGAACGGCAAGCTTTTGGGCTGGTACGCTGGGGAATCGGTCAACACTGGCATGGAAGCCGTTATCAATCGATTGATGGCAAAACATGGTGAAGCTGACGAGTAGGGGCACGCCAAGCCAAACAAGCCATCCAAATCCCATAAAAGGCCACTGGCCTTTTATGACACCTTTAGCGCGTTACAAAATTAACAACCCGCCCACTTGTTTTCTTTTCGGTTGGTTTGTCAGGTGGATTGACGGCAGCAGAAATTGTACGTGGCGTAATGATCCGCTCCCAAGGGATTTCCCCGCCAGGATTTTGCCACCCCTGCCCATAGTTCGACTCAGCCACTGTATAAGTTGTTGGATTTCCTTGCAAATCGAATTTGATGTCTGTAATGATTGCAGCGTGGGCACCATATCCTTTGGCGTCATACCAAAACATTGCCATTCCCGGCCTATGGCTTTTTGGTGATGAAACGGCAGTTGATTGATAACTAATCGACTGCGCCCCACTGCGAAGCCCTGTCGTGACGACCCACTCCAAGCATTGAGTTCGGATACCTAAGAAATCAATTGTTTCTTGATCTGTTACCGGAACGGTAGGGGCTTTTACATTGGGAACGCGCTGGTTGAATCTAAGCTCATTTGCATCCCAGTTTTGAACAATGCGACTCGCCAATAATTGACGACGGCTTTTGTCGTAAATAGGCCCAATTGCAGTTTCCATTTGCCCGCGAAGGGTATCAAAATCTACCCTTGTAGTTGATGATTTACCTTTCCATGTCGCGTATTTTTGAATCGCATCTCGAATTCTGGTACCGTCTTGAGTCCCTGTACCGCCATCTTCAAGATCCGTGTACCATGTTTTTGTTTGTTTTCGTAATACCGCATTCTGGCGTGAAGAATCTAATTCATCGAACAAAGGTAACATCGTGGCCAATGATCGCGGCGAAGCTGTAGCCGTAGTTGTCGTAGAAATTTGAGAAAGTGCCGCACTAGCGATTGCTGCGTTCAACACAGGAGTTTTAACGAATATCGCGGTAACGGATTTGGATGCAGTCAAATTAACTTTGCAATTCGCAATGCCGTCACAACCGCCACTCCACCCACCGAAAGTCCAGTCGGAATCTGGGATGGCCGTTAAAATGACGGCAGTGCCAGATACGAATTGGGCAGAACAAATATTTCCGCAATCAATATTTGTTCCTTTGACCGTTCCACTACCCGTCTTGTTTATGGCGAGTGAATAGTTTGCAGGCTTTTTCGTAAACGTCGCGACGACAGACTGCGAGGTAGTTATTGTCACGACACAACTGCCTATTCCGTTACAAATATTCCACCCAGTAAAATTTGAGTCTGATGAAGGGGTGGCAGTGAATGTTGTCGTTGCACCACCAGCAAATTGCGCACTACAAGTACCTCCGCAGTTTATATTTTCACCGCCAATAGTACCAGTACCTGTGCCGGATTTTATTGTTGTAACAAGGTATCTCGCGGGTGGTGAAGGCGTTTTAAAATAAAGAGGAGGCGTATATTGGGAGCATCCAGATGAATTGCAGGCTGCAACATTCCATTTATACGATTTACCTGCCGTTAAAATTGCAGAGTACGAAGCGTTTTTACTAGTAACATCTATTTCAAGTCTATTGGCAGCCAAATCCTTAACACCTACACTGTAATAGGTCGTGTTTTTAACACTAGTCCAATTCAAATTGACCGATGTGCCAGAAAGGAGAATGCCAGGGCTTGCACTAGCTCCTGGTGCTGGCGTTGTTGGCATAGAAGGGGAAGCGGCCCAAGCGCCAAAAGTAAGGGAAAATAGTATGCTGGCAAAGCTCACCTGCATTACATGTTTTTTTAACTTTTCCATTCCTAAATTCCTTATTAATAAAATACAATTAAATTGTTAGAACCCAGTATCCTTACTCATGGCAATTCTTAACTTCGCCACGCAGAGCATAGCATCATTAAATTTTCTTTTGCTGTGGGGAAATCTTACGCTCTAATACTAACCACTGCAACATATTTTTAAAGGAAAATATTCTGCGCTGACTTATTCAATCATGAAGAAGGCCCCCGCCAGTCCACCGACTACCATCACAACCGCGCTGCTGCTGCCCGTCTTGGTGCAGGTCAACCGAGATGCGGGAACGGCAGATTACGCGCCGATCAAGGAAATGCGCATCTATCGCACCCCCAGCGGTGCGGAAGTGGGCGCTTACTTCTTTGTCGGGGCGATTCCGGTACTCGGGCAAGACGGCCCCCCAGTTTGTTCTTACCGCCGCCGTTTTTGCTAGCGCTGGACGAGGAGCAAGGGGGAATGAGTGAGCTTCCCACGCTGGTGGCAGCTTGCACCTTCATTCCCCCATGATTGACCAATGCTATTTTGTGCGCGGCACTGGTTTGTATCAGTTTTTTGAGGGAGCGGTGGCGAGGTTACGGCCTTGTGAACATCGCGCGAATGGGTGTTCAATAGCCCCTCAATTTTGCAGTGGCGCAGGTGGTTTGCAGCGGTCCGTGGTCGTTGAAGCTGGTTGCCGATGGCGTGTTGCGCCATACCAAAGCCAATCTAAATTGCAGTACTATTTTCCACTTGCCCAACGGCTTTCTGGCGGATCGGTGGAAGCTTACGGGCGAGGGGCGCGGCGTGCTACGCTAGGTGTGCATTGCCACCCGCAGCCGCGAACTGGGGCAAATCTGATGACATGCTCGCTTCAAGCTAAAAAGGCGGTGCCGGGCACCCCGCTGACGGCGTTGGAGGCGTTACCCGACGCCAACACGAGGGAGGTGTTGCGTGCCTTGGTCGATGTGCATCACGTACGCAACGGTTATCGCGGCAAGGGTGACGGGCGCTTCATTACTGCACTGGAAGCGGGTTTGGCACCCGGCTATGCCAGCTTGGCGGCGCAGTTGGCGGCCCAAAACGGTGCCGGCTTGGCGGGGAATGGGGGCAAGCGTGGCACCAACGGTGGCATTCATCGGCTGGATTTGGCGCGTATTTTGAACGATTTGTAGGCGCAGGTGCTGGAATCTCCCTTGTTTAAGGACTTGGGCGGGCATATCACCTTGATTTATACGGCGGTCACCGATGAAATTAAGCAGCGCACGGTGGCCTTGACGCAAGAAGCGCAGGCGAGGATTGATGCGATTCTGGTCTAAGCACTGGCGCAAGGCACGGCCATGTCGGAAGAACATGTTTTGCGGGTGAATGCCGAAGCGGCTTTGTCGCAGTCGATTGCGCAATGGTCGGTGGTGACTGGTAGCAACACGGCGGCGATTCAAACCCCGACCACGGCGCGCAGTGATGGCATTTCGGTAGAAGCCAGCCAGCGCACCACGTTAGCGGCGCGGGTTGGCACGGCAGAATCGGGGCTGGTGTCGATCAACAGCGTCACCGCCAGCATGAGCAGTACCGCCACCGCGCTAAACACCCGCAGCGGGGCGGTGGAATCAAGCTTGACGAACCAGAACGCGACTAGTGCAAACCATATGGGCCGCGTTTGCCCGAAGGGTGAATCGCCTATTTATGCTAAC
>JBKJLF010000625.1:0-6303 GCA_046597185.1 Burkholderiaceae bacterium
CCAAGGCTATGCCCAAACAGCCGTAGGCCGCCGCTGGACGGGGGGGGGCGGTCAGTGAGCACCAAATCGAGCTTGTGCAAGGCCAAGTCGGCTAACAAGGATTCATATTTGCCTTCATTGCAAATTAAGCGTATCGGTTGCGCTACTGTCCAAATCGGTTCCAGTAGCCGATACGCCAATAGTTTGGGCACCACGTCTGAAATGCCTACCGTCAAGTGCAAACGCGGCACTGTATGGATATTTTGCAGGGCGTCTTGCATTTGTTCCGTCAGCAAAAATATTTGGTCGGCATACGCCATCATGGTGCGGCCACCATCGGTTAGCACCAGGCGTCTACCTTGTTGCGTGAGCAGCGACTTGCCCATACTTTTTTCGAGATTGGTCAATTGGGTGCTGATGGTTTGTACCGCCAAGCCCAGCCGCTCGGCGGCACGTGTCATACTTCCCTCTTTGGCAACTACCCAAAAGTAATATAAATGATGTAAATTTAAGTTTGATGATTTCATGGTTCTGTTTTCTCGAACAAAGGCTTCTGTTATATTCGCTTTTTTCTTGCGTGTACATCGTCTATTATGCATCAATCGGAGTTTTGGTCAAACTCTACGGTGTGGTTTGCCGTAGTGTGTGCTCAAATCTCGGGTCGTGGCGGTGCGTCGTTGTGGACATCTGCCATGGTTTCTACCGCCCACTTTGGGGCAAGTTCGCTTGCCCCTTTTTTTTAGGTTTTCTATATGAAATCATCGCTCTCTTACTTTACTGGCTCGTTTGTGTTTTGCATTGCTGCCGTCATTGCCGCTTTTTTTGTTGGCGGCGTTGCGGCAGCCGTTACGGTAATATTTTTGACCGTTCTTGAAACATCGTTATCGTTTGATAATGCGGTGGTCAATGCGGGTATTTTGAAAGATTGGGATGCAGTGTGGCGTAAGCGCTTTCTGATGTGGGGCATCCTTATTGCGGTGTTTGGTATGCGTTTGGTGTTCCCCTTGGCCATTGTTGGCGTGGCGGGTGAGATTGGCCCGATCAAAGTGCTGGATTTAGCCTTCAATCATGCTGAGGAATATAAAACGATTTTAGCCTCGGCCCACCATCAAATTGCGGCTTTTGGTGGCACGTTTTTGCTGATGGTATTTTTTAGTTTCTTTGTGGCGCAACATAAAACTGAACATTGGTTGGAATTCATTGAAAAACCCTTGACTCGCCTGGGGCAAATGGAAGCGATTGAAGCGGCGTTGACCTTGATTGTTTTGTTAGTGGTGGCCCATTATGTGCCTGAAGCAGCACGCGCTGGTTTTGTGGTGGCGGGTATCTGGGGCTTGGTGACCTTTGTGTTGGCAAAAGGCTTGGCGGCTTTATTGGGTGGTGAAGCTGAGGGTGGCGCTCATGTGGTCAAACAAGGTGTTGCCGGATTCCTCTACTTGGAATTGATCGATGCCAGCTTTTCTTTCGATGGCGTGATTGGCGCATTTGCCTTGACCAATAACCTGATGATCATCGCCCTGGGTTTGGGTGCGGGTGCGATGTTTGTGCGTAGTTTTACCTTGTTATTGGTTGATCGCGGCACCTTGACTGAATTCCGCTATCTGGAACATGGTGCATTTTGGGCCATTGGTTCACTGGCGATTTTAATGTTGGTGGGGGCCAGCGTGCATATTTCCGAGGCAGTAACCGGTTTGTTGGGCGGAGCCTTGATTGTTGCGGCGTTTGTCAGCTCGATTTTGGCCAATCGGCGCGATGCGCAAAATGGTGAGTCTAAGGCTTAATCTGCGGCTCAATAGTCGTTATTGAAATGCAAAGCTTGGGCGGCAGCGCACGCAGTTTCTCGCGCTTGCCGCCTTATTCCCAAAAAAATCGGCAAAATATCGACAAGTTTTGATCTGGATTCTGGTTTTAAGGGGGAGTGCAGCACAATGCACGGTAAAATACCATTTTTGAATCTTGAATTGATCGTCATGTGGCGTCGTGCTTCTTTGTTGTTAGCTTGTTTTTTTGTCCTCTGGTTTGGTTGCGGATTGACTTTGGCACCTGCCAACGCCGCTGTCGTGGTGGTGTTGAATTCGCGTGATGCGACAGTCACCTTGCTGGATTCTGTGACGTATCAGGAAATTGGCTCTTTCCCGGTCGGTAAAGAACCACACCATTTAATGGCCACGCCAGACAATACCTCCTTGATTGTGGCAAGTTCGGTTGGCAATGAATTACTTTTACTCGATCCCAAAAGCGGCCAAATTCAAAGGCATATTAAAGGGATACTCGATCCCTATCAAATTGGCTTTTCACCCGATCAAAAATGGTTTGTGGTCAATGCGCTACGTCTGGATCGGGTGGATTTTTATCGTTTTGAGGGCAAAACCCCGGTTCTGATCAAGCGCGTGCCGCTGGCGCAATTGCCCAGCCATATGGCATTTGATGCCCAGAGTAGTACGGTGTTTGTCACCCAGCAGGGCAATGATAAGGTTAGCGCGATTGATTTGGCCACGCAAGAAATTAAATGGACGATGGCAGTGGGCAGCTTGCCCGCAGGCATTAGCATGACGCCCGATAATAAATACCTGTTGGTGGGGATTATGGGCAGTGATGTGGTCGAAGTCATCGATTGGCGCACACAAAAAATCATCAAACGCATTAAAGCGGGCAAGGGCACGCATAATTTCCGCGCTTTGGGTGACGGGCGGCATGTTCTGGTATCCAACCGGGTTTCCAATACCATCAATATTATCGATCAGCAAACCCTGGAAAACGTCGGAACCATACCTGTTCCTGGTGGGCCGGATTGCATGGAAGTCACGCAGGATGGAAAAACCATCTGGGCCACACTGCGCTGGATTAAAAAAGTGGCGGTGATTGACGTGGCCAGTCGACGCGTCATTAAACTAATTCCCGTGGGCCGTTCGCCGCATGGCGTGTATTTTTTCAATCATGCGCCGCGTCGCTAAAGCGGGTCTGGCACCAGGCCTGACACCCATCCACATGGCTTGGCGCATGATGTCATGCCTGGGCTGGCTGGGTTGGCTTGGCATAATTTGCTTACCCGCAACCAGCACCGCGCAAGCTTGCTGGGGAACGCTGTATTTGAGTTTTGATACGGGCAGCCAATCGCAAGCACAACTGATTGCCGATACCCTAAGGCGCTACCATGTAAAAGCCACGTTTTTTCTGGCCAACGAGAAAACCGTGCAGGGTGATTATTCACTCGATCCGGCTTGGGCCAACTACTGGCGCGAGCGCGTGGCCGAAGGTCATGCTTTTGGTAGCCATACATTTGACCATATTGTGGCGCAAGGGGACCAGCCGGACGGCAAAATCAAGGTCAAATTCCAGTTCGGTGCGCATGCCGGGCAAAGCGCCGCCTTGAGTGCAGAGCAATATTGCCAGCAACTGCGCCGCGTCGATCAGCGCTTTTTTGAACTGACCGGGCGCAAACTCGACCCGATTTGGCGCGCCCCCGCCGGACGCGTGACCGCCAAGGCCAAACAGGCGGCCACGGCCTGTGGTTATCAGCATATCGGCTGGTCGCCGGCTGGGTTTTCCGGCGATGAATTGCCTTCCGCTAAATTTCCGAATCCAGTCTTGCTGCAGCGCATGCTTCGCGAACTACGCGATGGCGATATCATCATGGCGCATATGGGTATTTGGTCGCGCCAAGACCCATGGGCACCCGCCAATCTGGCACCGTTAATTGATGGCTTGCAGCAAAAAGGCTTTTGTTTTGCGACTTTACGGGAGCATCATGATTGAGACCCCGGTTGAATGGTTCGCCATGGTGCAAGCCTGGCTGTTTGAAAACATCGTCTTGCCCGTGATTTTTCGCTTTGGCCTGGGCGAATTTACCGAATCTGCCTTTGAAGGCACCGAATGGTTCTTGGTTGGGGTGATTGAACTGACGCTATTATTTATCGTGTTGCGCCCACTCGAAGCCTGGCGACCGGTGCAAGTGCTGGCTGACCCGCGTGCGCGCTGGAATGATTTTATGTATACCGCCCTGCATCGACTGGGCTTATTTTCCCTGGCCATTTTTTTCGCGCTCGACCCCGTGCTCGACCACATGCTGGCGCAATGGCATCTACGTGGCTTGCAAACCTTTAATCTGGAAAGCCTGTGGCCCGGTATGGGGCCATTGACCAGTTTCTTCATCTATCTGGTGGTATTGGATTTCTTTGATTATTGGTATCATCGGGCGGAACATCATTTCAATTGGTGGTGGGCCTTGCACAGCTTGCACCACAGCCAGCGCGACATGAATTTATGGAGCGATAACCGCAATCATTTACTCGATGATCTACTGCGTGATGTGGTTATGGGCGTGATCGCCATCTTACTGGGGGTGGCACCGAGTCAATACGTGTTATTGGTGTCCTTGTCGCGGGCGCTGCAAAGCTTGCAGCATGCCAATATTCGCCTGCATTTTGGGCGCTGGGGCGAGCGTTTATTGGTGTCGCCACGCTACCACCGCACCCATCATGCGATTGGTTTGGGGCATGAATCGCAAGGGGCTGGCTCGCTGGGCGGTTGTAATTTTGCGGTACTGTTTCCGATCTGGGATATGCTTTTTCGCAGTGCCAACTTCAGCACCGAATTTGCCGCCACCGGCGTGCGCGACCAATTGCCGGTACTTGGCCAAGGGCGGGCCGAAGGGGTGAATTATGGGCATGGATTTTGGGTGCAGCAATGGTTGGGTCTGGTGCGCCTGGCGCGCGCCCTGGGCATGGGGAAGCGGGCATGACAGCAAGGGCGGACAGTATTTGGATGCAATCCCTGGGGTGCGCATTTTTTGCCCAATTCCATCCCAAAATGTTGGTGCTGTCATTCTTGCCAATGATGTTATCGCTGTTTGTTTGGGGTGCTTTGCTCTGGCTGGGTTTGCCCTGGTTCAAAGATCAAGTGCAAATTTATTTGCTGGGTTTTTCCTCGTTTCAATCCATCGGTAGTGGTTGGACTCAATTGGGTTTGCTTGCCGCGCAAGCGCTGCTGGTGCCGCTGGTGGCACTGTGGTTGTTATTGCCCCTGATCTTATTGGCGCATACCATCCTGTGGGGTTGGCTGACCTGGCGAGTGATGATTTACGATGCACTGGCCGAGCATGCGAGTGAGGATGAGTACCAAGCCATTTTGGCACAACATCGCTGGCCTTTGTTGGAGATTGGCATCGTTAGCAGCGTGATTGGCAATTTTCCTGCCACTTTATGGTTGGGTGGAGCCTTGACGGTGGTAATCTTGCCGATAACGGCGACATTATCGATATGGCTTTATTTATTGATTTTTATTTTTACCGGTTTATGGTTCCAGTATTATGCGCTCATGGCATTGCATACTTGGCGTCAACACAATGAAATGGTGATCGAAGCAAGCTGCCGCATCGTTGCCGAGGTTGAATTGATCCCCCAGGCAAGACTGCGCCGCACTGACTGAATAACAAAGCCCAAAAGGATGCGACATGGCAATTGGTTTGATTATTATTGGCGATGAAATTTTATCCGGCAAGCGCACGGATAAGCATATCCCAAAATTAATTGCATTATTGAAAGCGCGCGGTTTGCAATTGGACTGGGTTGAAATCATTGGCGACCAGCCCAGCCGCATTACCGCCACCTTACGGCGCAGTTTTGCCAGCGATGATATCGTATTTTGTTGCGGCGGCATTGGTGCCACCCCGGACGACCATACGCGCCAATGTGCCGCCGCTGCCCTGGGGGTGGAATTGGCCTTGCACCAAGAAGCCAAGCGCAAAATCCAGGAGCGTATTAGCGATTTGATGTTGGCCGAAGGTTTGCAGCCCGATTTATCCCGCCCCGATCATATGCAGCGTTTAAAAATGGGTGAGTTTCCGGTTGGTGCTGCCATCATTCCCAACGCCTTCAATAAAATCCCCGGTTTTTCCGTGGGTTCGCATTATTTTTTACCAGGTTTTCCCGAAATGGCTGGCCCCATGATGGAATGGATACTCGATACCCATTATTCGGCATCGTTCCATCAAACCGCCTGGGCTGAGCGGGCATTATTGGTCTATGGCATGGCAGAATCGGTATTGGCACCAACGATGGAACAAATTGAAGCCCAATACCCACGGGTGAAAGTTTATAGCCTGCCCGCTGTGCAAAACCAACAGCAGCGCGCGCATATCGAGCTGGGTGTGAAAGGGGAGCCAGACCAGGTTGCGGATGCATTCGCTGTGATGTTGGCGACGCTGGATCAGTTGCAAGCCGAGTATACCTTGTTGCCAAGTTAAAGGGTTGGCGTGATGACTGAAAATGTGCGTTGGCGACGACCCAAAGCAGCCTTGCATGCGATTCGCAAATTGGGTGCGCG
>JBKJLF010000637.1:0-3140 GCA_046597185.1 Burkholderiaceae bacterium
CCGGCGCGTAATGCCAGCCGAAAAACTCTTGCGTGCCGTCGGCGTAGCGTTTTGACTGCTGCGCCAGCCGTGCGCCTTCCCACAGGTAGCGCTCTTCCTGCAAATCGTTGGATGGCATCGCATACGCGGATTTTGGCGCTGCATGGGTGCAACGCTTGCTGGTGCGCCTGCCCAATGCGTCGTAGGTGTATTTCCATCGGCTGCCGTCACTGGCATGCACTTCAATCAGGCGATCAAACCCATCCCACGTGAAATGGGTAGTGCGCGGGCGAAAGCCGTGTTGATGCTCGATGCGCGCCACCATGCGTCCGCACGTGTCATGCGTATACGTGAAGCGCCCACGCTCGCGCACTACGCCGCCGGGGCGCATGTGCTGCATGAGCGCTTGCGCGGGGGCGTGCAACTGGCCGGGTTTGGCTTCATCACACATGGCAATATCGCCTGCCGCGTCATAGGTGAAACTCTCTTGCGCCAGTTGTTGCGGCAGGATGTCGTTTAGTCTGGTGCGCGGGTGCGCATCCAGGTTCCGGTTGCCCTCGTCATAGTCGGTGCGGGCGATTTGGTCGCGCGAGTCCAGGCTGTAGCGGGTGTTGCCCATGCGTGGGTCATCGATGCCGATTAAGCGGCCTTGCTGCCAGCGGTAATGGCGTAGCGGTGTGCCAAATTCGGCGCGCTGGTGGACGAAGTCGGGGATTTGGCCCGCCAACTGCTGCGCTTTCAGCCGGTGTTGGCTGTCAAACTGCTGTTGCAGTTGGAAGTGGGCCGCAAAGGGCGCACTGCCGGCAACCATGGCTTGCCAGTCTGCTTGTGGCAGGCTACTGCGGCGGATGTCACAACCCAATTTGTCACGTTCAATGTGCAATTGCCCGTGGCGGGTGTGCAGGTGGGTGAGTTGGCCCAGCGCGTCAAAAGTATAGCTGCTGCTGCCCATCGGCATGCTGCGGCTTGCGCACTGGTTGTGTTCGTTGTAGTGCCAGCTCAGGCATTCTTCGTCTTGCACATTGGCGGTGACGCGCCCGGCTTCGTCATAAGTCCAAATCAGTTCGGATTCCAGTTGTCCTGCGCGGTAGACATCGGCACGCTCCAGCCGTTGCGCCTGGTTGTACGCGTACTGGATTTGGCAATCGTCACTGGTCATTTGCGTCAGGCGTTGCGAACCGTCGTATTGGTAGCGGGTGGCACCGCCGTCTGGCGCAATTTTTGTGGTCAGCAAACCTTCGGCGCTGTATTCATATTGCTTGAGTCGCCCGGCGAAATCACGCTCTTGCCGTAATTGGCCTGCCGCATCAAAAGCATATTGCCAGTGCTGGTTGAGCGGATTGGTTACCTGAATCAGGCGCGCCTCGTGGTCGTACTGATATTGGTAGCGCTGGCCAGCAGCATCAACGTGCGCCAGCAGCAAATCATACGGCCCCCATTCAAAACGCTGGCTTTGTCCGGCTGCGTTGGTGCTTTTGCGCAGCAAGCCTTCCTGGTCATACTCAAAGCGCTGAGTGTCGCCATTGGCTTGAATGATGGCGACAGGGGCCAGGTGTAAGCCTTTGCGTGTTGCGCTGGTGCTGCTCTCGTATTCAAAACGAGTCAGGCTACCGTTGGCGTCGATGTGGTGGTTCATGCGGCCCAGCCGGGATTGCGCCCACTGCGTCATCGCGCCATTGGGGGCGATGGCGAGACACGGCCTTTGATAATCGTCATAGTCAAAGCGTGTGGTTTGGCCTTGTTGCTGGTGGCTTTGCAGCAAGCCTTCTTCATCGAAACTGAATTGCTCGCTGTCGGTGGGGCTTTGCGCTTCGGTCAGGCTACCCGCTTCATTGTATTGCCACTGCCATTTACGCCCGTCTGGCACGCTGAGCTTGGTACAGTGGGCATAGTCATCATAGATCAGCGAAGTTTCGCCTTCGGGTGCACGCACGGCTTGCAACAGGCCCTGCTCGTTATAGATGAAGGTGGTATTGCGTCCTGCAATATCCGTTTGGCTGCGCTTTAAGCCGTTGCTATACCACGCGGTGCGGCTGGTTTGGCCCAGCGGGTTGATGATTTCCGTAACCAGATTATCGGCATTGTAGCGGTACAGCGTCATCTGGCCGTTTGCCCAAACCCGCGTCTCGCGTCGCGCGGTGTCGTATTCCAATTCGCCTGCGTGGATGTTGTTGGGCGTGTGGACAGCGCAAACTCTGCCATCGGCTTGGTATTCCAGTGTGACACGGGTGTGGCTGGCGTCACCCCATTCAATGCAACGGTGGCTTGGCGCGTAACGGTAATAAGTTTGGCCGGAAAACTCGCTTTGGCAGCGTACCAGGCGCAGCGCACCATCAACGCCACCCGATTCAAACTGGTAGCGCGCAATTTCGACCACGGGTGCGCCTTGGTCGTGTAGCAGCAGGCTAAGCTGCGTTTCGCTCCGCTTGGCCAACTCTACGCGGTAGCCCGCGCTGTGCTCGATATGGTCAAGCTGGCCGTTGCCCAAATAGTGCAGCGTGTAATGGTTGCCGTAAGCATCTTCCACCCGGCTTAAGCGCGCACGTTGGCCGTGCCAGGTGAAATGGGATTTTTGATTAGCGCGGCGGTCGTGCAATATCGGCTGTTGTTGCGTGCCGATCAAGCGCCAATGGGGCTGGTGCAGGTGGGCGGCGTTTAAGCGTTCGGTGGGCGTATCGAACACCCAGCTTGCGCCTTCTTCATCCCAATAGTCAATCTCGCCTGCCTCGCGGCGCAGCAGGCAAACGTGGAATGAATCGCTCCAGCCGGGGCCGAACAATCCGGGTGGCAAACCAGCAGCGGGGCCTTCCGATAAACCGCTGGCATACACGCGCTTAAGTTGCAATGGCAACACGCCGGGCACGTCCAAATCCAGCCGCACTTCAATCCACTCGCCCGTGGCAACGTCCACCGGATCAGTAGCGCAAGTACGCTTGCCGCAAGGGTTTGCACCTTTGGTCTGGCTGCTTTGGGTCGCCGCGCGCTGGCGTCCCATACCACCAACCACCTTACCCAGCGGGACGAAAAACATCCAATCTGCCAGCACTCGCAAGGTGACTGGTATTTCCGGCTCCGGCGTGGCGCATTGCACGGTCTCTTCACCCGCAAACACATTCGGGCTGCCTTCGTCCACCACCGCGCCGCACATCAGCTTGTGGCCA
>JBKJLF010000843.1:0-3811 GCA_046597185.1 Burkholderiaceae bacterium
GTTTGCCGCTGGCACTGGAACAGGCATGCGCCTATATCGGTAACAATCAGGTATCGGTTGCCGCGTATTGCCAGCGCATACAGGCGCACGACAGCGCGCAACGCCTGCTGGAGAGAAATGATTCCGAGTTCTGCCCGCGCTCGGCGCTGGTCACGCTGGCGTTTGCGTTTGAAAAATTGAGCGAACCGGCCTTGGTTTTGCTGGGGCTGTGCGCCTGGCTGGCTGCCGAACCGATTCCTGAATACCTGTTCACCGCCATCCCGGATGACTGGGCGGAGGCGTTGCCGCCCGCCGTGCGGCGGCTGGCCGCCGACGACTTCTACTGGCGCGAGACCGTGGCGGAACTGGAAAACTATGCCCTGTGCCAGACGAAGGTAGGCCGGATGGCGGATCATATGGGCAATGGCGCAGAGGAAGTGCGCTGCCTGAGTTTCCATCGCCTGACGCAGGCGGCGGTGCGCGCCAGCGTGCATGGGCAACAGGCGGGCGGCACTGCGCTGCTGCTGGTGCGGGCGGCGTTCCCATACTATTCCGATCAACCGCAGCACTGTCCGCGCTGCCGCAGCTTGACCCCGCATGTGCAGCGCTTGCAGGCGTGTTATCAGGACGGCTGGCAGCAAGCGCCGCACTATGCCTGGCTGCTGGGGACTTTGGCGACCTATTTTGCGTATGGCCCCGCCCTGTATCAACAGGCGGCAGGTTTGCAAAGGCAGGCATTGCTGATAAGGCAAAACGCGCTGGGTGAGGAACACCCGGCTACCTTGACTTCAATCAACAATCTGGCGGAAACGCTGTGGCAGATGGGCGAGCTGCCCGCAGCACGGGCGCTGCAAGAACAGGCGCTGGCAATTGGCAGCCGGGTGCTGGGTGAGGAACACCCGGATACCTTGATTTCAATCAGCAATCTGGCGACAACGCTGGGGCAGATGGGCGAGCTGCCCGCAGCACGGGCGCTGCATGAAAAGGCGCTGGCAATCTGCCGCCGGGTGCTGGGTGAGGAACACCCGGCTACCTTGATTTCAATCAACAATCTGGCAACGACGCTCGCCTATTTGGGCGATCTGCCCGCTGCGCAAAGCATGATGGAACAGGCAGTCACCATTCTGCGCCGGGTTTTGGGGGAAGAACACCCGAACACACTCGACTCCAAACAAAGCCTCGCCAACATCATCGCCGCGCAAAAAGCCAGCTAAACCCCGGCGCTGCCGCTTGCGGACGGTTTGCAGTGGCAGTAACTGGGGTCAGAGTAAGCCGACCGTGGCCGAAATTGAAGCGGATTTTGAGCAGTTGAGATGACTTGTCGCGGTGATGATCCAATCAACTCAACAACGAGGCGATGCTGAACATTGCACGATGATGCGGGATTTGGCGGGCTATTTTGGCCCATGCGGTTGAAATTGCTATCCGTAATCGGCGTTTGCGCAACATAAGATAGGGCCGACCAATCAGTAGCCAGCGTATAATCAATGGTTCGATAGGTGTAGACAACAGGGGAATCCCATGACGTTTGACTTTCCGATTCAATCCAAACAGACCTTATCGCCCAAGCTGCGCTCTGCGCTTTTGCCGATCTTACTGGCATTGGGCTTGACGCAGGCCGATGCCAACCCAATCGGCCCCCAAGTTACCAATGGACTTGCCAATTCGCTGGGTACGAATGGCAATTGACTACTTGACCCAACATCACCAATCACCACTTGCCGGCAGTTGCCGGCAGTTGCGCAATGCGTCATACTTGCTTTAAGCCACTGCCGCGCTAATAAAAAGCACATCATGAGCAACGACCCGCCGCCACCACCACCGCCGCCGATACCACCGCCCGATAGCGGTGTGCTTGGCGTTGACGATGCCAAAAAATTACTCGACACGTCTGCGGCATACCCCACCGCCCCAGCCCTGCCGCACCCTAGCCCCAAGCAAGCTATTTCACTTGACAAAATCAGACCAGCCTATAAACTAGTCTATAACCAAACCACGAGAACAACGCCATGAAAATCGAAGTCGGCTCCTACGAAGCCAAAACCAAATTACCAGAATTGTTGCGTGGCGTGATGCAGGGCAATCGCTATAGCATCACCTTGCGCGGTGAAGCAGTAGCAGAGCTAGTACCCGTCGATACCGAGCAAAAAAATCAAGCTAGCAAGGCGGTAGCGCAAATGCAGCGCTTTATCGCCCAACATCCGCCCATCCTCGGTATCGATACCAAGGCATTAATCGCAGAAGGACGTGATTGATGGACTTTGTGCTCGATAATTCGATCACCATGCGTTGGTTGTTTGGCGATGGTTCGGCAACGGATCAAAGCTATGCGCAATCGGTATTAGCTGCACTGACGGCAGGCGAAGCACTCGTACCCGGCGTCTGGTGCCTTGAAGTCGCCAATGTCATCGCCCGCGCTGAGCGCAAATATAGCTTAGCAGAAGCACGCAGCGAAGAATTTTTGCAATTACTACAATATATGCCAATTAAAGTAGTCAATCAAGTCGGCTTGCAAGCCTTGTCTACTAGCTTAGATGTAGCCCGCAGATATGGCTTGTCGTCCTACGATGCCGCCTATTTATCACTAGCAATGCGCACTGGCTTGCCCTTAGCAACGCTGGATGAAGATTTGATACTCGCGGCCAACAAGGCAAAAGTGCTGCGCTTTGGCGACCATTGATACCCCCACATCATTTCTTTTTGCATCACAGCGCGCCGTGCCTGTGCGTTCATGGTCGATGAGGAGCCGGGTGGTCTGATTTCCATGAGCGCAACTAATTTATTTTCAAACGGCAGGGCGTCCTTGGTGAGAAGTTCCCAAGTGAAATTCCATCGGTCGGCCCGATCTAAGGATAAGGGTTCGATCCCGTCAGGCGGCCCACCCATCATATAGGCATCGTAGTTCAAAAACATGTGGGCAATCCACGTTTCAAAATCCGCATGCCACGCGTGGCGAAATGTCAGGTTTCGTATAAAGTGCTGCAATTGTTCGTCTGCAAATGTTGCGTTAAACTGCGCATCTTGCTTGATCCCACCAGAATCAAAGGGCCGGGCGCAATGATCCGCCAGAATGGGGGGGATGCCTGGTGTTGCAGCGCTATTTTGTGGTGGCAACGGGTGGCAGAAACCCGCCAATGGAAACTTTTTGTTGTACACTGGCAGCAATCCCCCCGTGCAAGGCCGCCCATGTCAATTCACCACCAACAGATTGCCCCGCTCAAAGCGTGGGATGCGTTTGAAGACCTTTGCTTGGCGCTGTTTCAAGCCCAGTGGTGCGACGATAGCGCGCAAAAGAACGGCCGGCCAGGGCAGCATCAGGACGGCGTGGATTTTTTTGGCACCAACCATGCTCAAGGCGGCGGCTTGTCGGCTGTGCAGTGCAAACTAAAACAAGCGCCGGGTGGCCTGACGACGAAGGAAGTAACCGATGAATTGGCTAAGGCCGACAATTTCAAGCCAACACTGACACACTGGATTATCGCCACCACTGCCGCCAGTGATGTCAAGGTGCAGGAATTTGTTCGGCTTTTGAATGTTACGCGTGCCGAACAGAAATTATTCCCGGTATCGGTGTATTTCTGGGGCAAGATCGAACAACTTTTGCACACCCACCAAGACGTAGCCAAACGCTTCTATCCCGAGCATTTTGCGCAAATGAGCACGGAAGTCAGCCCACCCGCCCAACCCCTGCACCTCCCTGCCATCACCCTGTCGGCCTATTTCACCGACCCGGCCAATCACCTGGCACAATTGCGCCAGCAACTGGAAACCAAAGGCAGCAGCACCCTGCTGGCAGCGGCCACGGTGCAAGGCATGGGCGGGGTGGGTAAAA
>JBKJLF010000078.1:0-10754 GCA_046597185.1 Burkholderiaceae bacterium
ATCTCCCCATTTCGTGAAAAACCCGCTAAAACGTCAATTTTGCATCAAATTCTATGGGGAAAACGAGAAAAATGAAGACATTCTTATGGACTGCCAATTTCAACTGAGGAATCTAGGTTGAAAAAGCCAGCACCGACGGACGGGCGGAAGGCCGGGCGCAAGGCGTGGAAGAAGGCCGACAGGCGCAAAACATGACGATTGTCAAAAACATGCTGGCTGCCGGGCTGCCGCCGGAGCAAATCGCCGGGTTGACCGGGTTACCGTTGGCGGATGTGGCGAAGCTGGTTTAGAGGCAGGAGTGAGGCGGGATTTTTTGGGAAATGGGGTGTTGTGGCGAGTCTGCGTCATACTCAAGCAATTTCCCGGCTACGCCGGAGCCTCAAAACCGCCATGCGACCGCCCGGTACCTGCATAACGGTCACTCTCATCTTTGGTGACGTGGTAGTTACTCCATCACCGACAAATCGGTGCGGTTGATCCAGATCAAACACTTGAGACCCCGGACCGCCTTCTGCGGCCGCTGAATTAACACGTTATGTTTTCATTTGAGTGCTTGTCTTAAGTTCGTTAGAAGAAGTTTGGGAGCACAGAGAATGTGCGGGGTGCCGCTACATCGCCCAGCCCACTTGCACCAGCAGCCGCGTGCGTGATACCGATTCGCTCCGCGCGGCACCGCCGCCCACCCTATGCGCCACTTGTACTTTAAATAGCATGCCATTTGAAGCTTGGCCTGAAAGGGCAAGGCCAAGGTCGCTGAGTTTGCGTGAGGTTTCGCTGGCGGCGTTGTTTGAAATTGATTTGGCCCAACCGTAATCTGCAAATACGCTGCCACTCACTTGCATGGTATTGCTGTTGACTATGGAATGGGCCAAGTCGGCCCGCATGAGCACAGCATGATCACCACTTAGCTCGCCAGTTGGGTAGGCGGCAACGCCGCTTGCGCCCGATACACTCATCCGCTCAGCCCCATCTAAACCCTTGTTGCTCAGTGCAAATTGGGCTTTGATGCTGGTGCTTAAGCGCGTTTTGCCAGACAAAAGGCTGATGCGCGATGCCGCCGCATTGAGTTTGGCATAGCTGCCTTGGGTGTTGGCCCCAAGCGCATCAAGCGCTTGTGCTGCGGCATCTTTAAAGCGCAAATTTCCCAGCGTGAGGCTTGCGCTGGTTTGGCTCAAACCTGCCAGACCCAATAAGGTATGCTCGCGCCGCTGCGCTATGCTGCCGCTTAAACTGGTGAGGCGCTTGCCAACCTGTGTATTGGTGCTGGCCACATCGTCTTTCAAATCTTTGTAGGCAAACCCCAAACCTAGCTCAATGCTATCGTTGCGGGTTCGTTTGAGTGGCTTTGTCCAGTTAAGATCGGCCCCATTGGCAGTGCCGGATGCGTCAAGCGCCGCATATACGCCACCGAGTTTGTAGTTAGTACGGCTGAGCGCCGCTTCTAGCCGCGAACCATCGCTACTAACGAGGGCGGAATAGGCCAAACGCCCATTCAATAGCCCACTATTGCGGGTGATCATGCCGCTGCCTGAGAGGCGATCACCGCGCCCTGAAGGTGAGTTCCAGTCGGCATTAAAACTCAAACGCTCTTTGCCAGTATGGGCCGAGCCATAATTATCTAGCAGCACATAGCCATCTGCCGCGCTGGTGGTAACGGTGCTCACGGCAAAATCGGAGGTGCCTACTTTTTCGCCTGGCATAACGTCGGCCTGCACCACTTTAGCGCCTGGGGTGTCGTTAATAATCAGCATTGCACGTTCCAGGGTGTCGAGTGAAACGATATCGCGATCTTTGATATCGTCTAGCAAGCCTTGCATTATTTTGCTTTGCACCAGCGATTGGTTATTGAGGACGAAATTGCCGTAATTACCTTCCACAATACGTATGGTGAGTGTGCCAGTACTCATTTCCTGCGCCGGAATATAGGCCCGCGCCACAAAATATCCGCTGGCGCGGTAGTGGCGGGTTAGGCGGGTGGCTAGCGCGTCTAGCTCGGCCAGGCTGAGGGTCTTGCCTTGTTCTGCCTGTAGCAGCGCGAGCAGAGTAGCGCTATCTATCACGCGATTGCCCACCACCGCAAACTGCTTAACCTGCACACTCGGCCCGCCGCCCGGCAGCGCTTGCATTGCTGGCTCGCTTGGCAGTTTGCCAAAACTTGGCAAACTCGATGCGGGCGCTGGGCTGGGGACAGGTGCGGGGGTTTGCCGCACGGCATCGCCAATATTGGGCAATTGTTGCGCTTGTACGGCGCTGTTGCCAAGGGCCATGCTCAAGGCTAGCGATAATGTGGAGAGTTGGCATGCTTTCAAAGCAGATTTTCCTTGAATAAGATGACGGTTGGGCAAGCTACTCTTTTGCTCGGAAAATGGCAGGATATTCATCAGTTGCCCTTCACCACAAACAGCAATTGATCAACCCCGCCAGGTAGTTTCACGCCGCCATTGACGATTTCGGCTAAAGAGTTTCGGCTGACTGGCACGCGCACCTCTCGCTCGCCCGTGCCTTGGCCAGCATTGGGCGCAACCATGCGCTTGGCCTGCTCCAGGGTGACGCTTTCGGTCTTTTCATTCGGCCCCGGGCTGGAGACCAAATTCAGCGCGACCCCTTCGCCAAAGCTGGCGCTGAGGTTGGCTGGGGTTGTTTTTACATTCGGTGGTAAAGGGGTGAATTGGCTGATGGTATCTTTATTGGGCAGGCCAGCATTGCCTAACATTTCAGTTTTGCCCGGCACTTCAACCCGCTGCGCCTCAGCAGTGGTATCGGTTTGGGTGGATTGGACTGCACTGACAATATTCACCGTACCGCTCGCGCCGCTGAGCTTGTAATTGCTATTGTTCAGATTTAAACTCCCCAGCCCAACCACCGACACATTGCCAGCATTACTTGCCAGCGTGGCATTGCCGCCCAGCACGGCACTATCGCCGCTCAGAATGCCATCCAGGCTGAACAGGCTTGCTGCTGCTTCGGTGCTACCATCAAATGGCTTGCTGGCACCTGTCACGGTACTGGCCTTGATCGGCAGTGCGTTAATAGTGACACTACCACTGAGTGAAGCAGTGGTGACGAGGTAGTTGGGATTGCTTTGCTTGAAGCTGCCAAGCCCTATCAGAGCTTGATTGCCAACATTTTTTGCCGCCAAGCTCAAACTGCCGCTCAAGTTAGTGCTGTCGCCTTCTAGTAAGCCATTGACTTTGAGCAGGTTGGCGGCGAGCTCGGTTCCACCGTTATACAAGCGGCTGGCAGAGTCGATGGGCAGCAATGCCAATGGGCGCGGGGTAATCGCCACCACGCCACTTGCGCTAGCACCATTCAAGCTATAATTGCCATTGCTTAAACTCAAGCCTGCAAGACTGCTAATTGCTTGATTGCCCACGTCTTTGGCTGTCAGTGTTGCATTGCCCGTCAGGCTGGCTCTATCACCGCTCACGAGGCCATTGACGCTGAGCAAATCCGCAGCCACCGTTGCGCTAGCGTCATACAGCCGGGTTGCGCCTGCAATGGCGGAGAGATTAACCATGCGCGGCGTGATGCTGAGGTTGCCGCTAGCGGTGGCACCGTTCAAGGTGTAATTGCTATTGCTGAGTTTGAGCCCGTCCAGACTAGTCAGGGCGCGCAAGCCAACGTCTTTTGCGGCGAGGCCGCCGCTACCGCTCAAACTGGCACTATCGCCATCAAGCAAGCCGCTTAATGCCAAAAGATTGGCATTGACCAGATTGCTGCCATCGTATATGCGGCTTGCACCTTCAACCGTGGCCACGCCAAGCGCACGCTGGGTAATTTGCAGATTGCCGCTCATGCTCGCGCCAATGAAGGTGTAATTGGTATCGCTCAGTGTGAGACCCGCTAAATTGCTCAGGGCTTGGCTACCGACATTTTTTCCGGCCAAGGTTGCGCTGCCAGCCAGCGTCACATTATCGCCACTGGCGGCATTGGTAATTTGCAACAGGCTGGCGGCTGCCGTATCCGTGCCATTGTATTCGCGGCTGGCATTGCTGATGGTGGCAATGCTGACTGGCAATGCGCTGATTGCAAGATTGCCGTGCGCCGCCGTCAGCCGATAATTGCTATTGCTGATTGTTAGCCCGGCAAACCCTGTCACGGCCTGGTTGCCAACATTTTTGCTCGCTAAAGTAGCACTCCCGCCCAAAACAGCGCTATCACCTTCGAGCAGGCCAGTGATGCTAAACAAATTGCTATCTGCTGTGGCGCTGCCATTGTAGAGACGTGCAGCGTCGGCAATGGCCTGCGCACTCGCCGCCTTCGCGGTAATGCTCACGCTGCCTTGCATGGTTGCATTGGTCAGCGTGTAGTTGGCATTATCAATACTCAAACCGCTTGGGCTGACCACGCTTTGATTGCCGACATTTTTGTCCAGCAGAGTGGCAGTTCCACTCAGCGAAATTTTGTCGCCCCCCAGCACATTATTCATTTTCAATAAAGTGGTGGCGACAAGCTTGGTGCCGTTATACACCCTGGTTGCATCTTCCGCTGCGGCAATCACCAGCGCTAAGGGGGTAATCGTCACGCTGCCTGAGGCGGTGGCTTCTTCTAAGGTGTAATTTTTGTTGTCAAGCGCCAGTGTGCCAACCCCCGTAACTGTTTGTTTGCCGGCGTCTTTACCGCCTAACACGGCCTTGCCGCCCGATAAATTGACTGTGTCGCCGTTGATCACATTCGTCAGTTCCAGCAGAGAATAAACGGCATCAGTGCTGCCGTCATACACACGGCTGGCACCGGTTTTGTTTTGCACACTCACCAAGCGCGGGAAGATCGTCACGCCGCTGCCCATGGTGGCATCGGTGACGGTGTAATTGGCGTTGTTTATTGTCAAGCCAGATAAACTACTCAACGCTTGCAAGCCGACATCTTTGCCTGCCAAGGTGGCGCTGCCGCTCAAGCTCACTTTATCGCCGCCAATCACATTCGTGATTTTCAGCAAATTGGCATCCACCGAAGTTAAGCGATCATACGGTTTATCGTTTTGCCCGGCGACGTTGATGGCCAGCGGCGTAATGAGCACGGTGCCTGCTGCGGTGGCTTCTTCTAAGGTGTAATTTTTGTTGTCAAGCGCCAGTGTGCCAACCCCGGTTACTGTTTGTTTGCCAGCGTCTTTACCGCCTAACACGGCCTTACCGCCGGATAAGTTGACTGTGTCGCCGTTGATCACATTCGTCAGTTCCAGCAAAGAATAAACGGCATCAGTGCTGCCGTCATACACGCGGCTGGCACCGGTTTTGTTTTGCACACTCACCAGGCGCGGGAAGATCGTCACGCCGCTGCCCATGGTGGCATCGGTTAATGTGTAATTGGCGTTGTCTATTTTTAAGCCAGATAAACTACTCAACGCTTGCAAGCCGACATCTTTGCCTGCCAAGGTGGCGCTGCCGCTCAAGCTCACTTTGTCGCCGCCAATCACATTCGTAATTTTCAGCAAATTGGCGTCCACCGAGCTTAAACGGTCATACGGTTTATCGTTTTGCCCGGCAACATTGATCGCCAGCGGCGAGATGGTGGCGGCTATACCGCTTAATTTGTTGCTCGCCATTTCGTAATTACTCACCGAACCCGTGCCGTCTTTCAGCGTCAAGGTGGCGCTGGCGGTACGGCTGCCGGCGTTGGCGCTATCAAACACGGCGCTGCCAGCCGACAGGTTCAAGGTTTCACCATTTTTCAAGCCCGTCAGCACGCCCAAATTGATGGTCGCAGTATCAGTGCGGTCGTAGGGTTTGTCGTTGGCGGTGCTGCCGTCCACCGTTAATTGCGCTTTTGTGACCGAGAGCGTGCCTTTGGTGATGCTGATTTCATAATCGTTTAGCGTGCCGTAGCCCTTGCCAAGTGTGACCAAGAGGGTATTGGCATCGCCATAGTTGTAAATGCCGACCTTGCTGGTGGCGGTAATTGCGCTACCCCAATCGACACTACCCAAGCAGGTGGCGTTATCGTCGCAGCCCGAAACCGTCCAGCCCGTTGCGCCCAAGGTCGGATTGGCGTCGCCATAGCCACGCGACAAGGCCAAGTCATTGAGGGTGATGGTGATCGGATCGGTATAGCCAAAGGTGCGCAAGATAGGATAAGCATCGTTGAGCGTATCCTTACGCGCCCACACGCCGCTGTGGAAGGTGAAATTCCACGTCGCATCGGTAAACAGTGAGCTGACCTTCATTTCTGCTGACGTTTTCGCCGTGCCGCCGCCCGCGCTGGTGCTTTGCCCGGTGGTTTGCTTATCCCAAAAGCTGTTCGTCACAGTGCCCGTATTGAGGCCGATCAAGCCACCGATTTCACTGCCACCTGAGGAGGTGTAGCCCGTTGCATAGGCATTCGTGACGGCTCCCCCATTTTTACCGATTAAGCCGCCGACATTGTCGCCCGTGGCTTCAATCGAACCACGTGAATACACATTGGTCACCGCATTGGCGTTGTTGTAGCCAATCAAACCGCCGACGTTTTTGCCGATCGAAATCACGCTGCCGGTTGAATAACTGGTGCTAATTGTATTGGCAGCAGTGACACCGCCTTTTTGTTCGGTGTTGCCGATCAGGCCGCCAACGTTGTCAACGCCATTGATCACACCTGTGGCATAGCTGCCTGTCACTTGTCCATTGCTATTTTTACCGACTAAACCGCCCGTACCACCCGTTGCGTTGGTGCCAATACCGGTCACGTCTGAGGTGGAATAGCTATTGGTGACTTTGCCACTATTATTGCTACCAACCAAGCCGCCGGTTTGATCCTTGCCGCTCACCGTGCCAGTGCTATGGCTGGTGTCGATATAGCCGTAGTCATTTTGCCCGATCAAGCCACCAGTCCATGTGCCACCGCCAGTGACATTGGTACTAGCAGAGGTATTGCTGATCTTAATCTGGTAGGCCAAATAGCCCGCCAGCCCACCGACATTATTACCAATGGAGCTTACCGTGCCACTGGCATGGATATTTGTGTTTTGCCCGTCATAGATTGCACCGATTGCACCGCCGACATAACCACCTGGCCCGGATACGGTGCCCGAGGTGATGGCATTGATGGTCGGCCCCATGCTTAAACCTGCCAGCACACCCGCACCTTGATTGGCTACAATGGTTGCGCCAGTTACCGCCACATTGCGTAACGTGCCACTGGTTTGACCAAACAAGCCGACATAGCTGCCCTTGGTTTGATTAACGCTCAAACCATGCACGCTATGGCCTAGGCCATCAAACACCGCGCCATTGGCAAAGGTAATCGGCGTAAAGCCCTTGCCACTATTCCATGTGCTGGTGCTGCTGGCGTCGATATTACTGGCCAGAGCATAATAACCATTGCTATTGCCATTGATGCCTTGCAAATCGAGCTTGGTCTTGCTGCCTTGATCACCAAGCGCATTAATCAGGGTGATATTTTTGCCGTTGATGGCCAAAATGTCTGTGCCAGAGCGGTCAAAATCAATCCGCCCCTTGAAGCTGTTTTCATTTTGAATGCCCACCAGCACATGGTTGGTCTTGACAAATTGCGGGCTGCCTTGATTGAAGTTGTAGCCAGTTTTGAGGTCTAGCGTAGAAGTGCCTGTCGCACTCATGATGGCATTGATGTTGATGTCGGCATGCGCTTCTAAGGTCAACTTATTGGCGCTCCACGCAACTGGCGCATTGACATTGATATTGCCCAACTCTGCACCTGCACTTTGCGTTTGGATGACAACATTGCCATTGCCCAGCGCAGTTTGTAATGTGGTAGCACCAATGCCGCTGGTGGTTTGCGTAGCCGTGCCGCTGCTGATGTTGAAGTCAAGCGGGTCGATCAGCCAAGTGCCGTTGTTGCCCATGTTGGCGAGGCTGTTGACCTGTGTACCATCGGCAATTTTCACAGTATGGCTTGAGGTTTCAACGAAGCCACCATTGCCGCCAGTAGGCGCGCTGACATCAAGCTTGCCAGCCACTTCAACCGCGCCACCTTCGCCCAACAAATAAATCTTGCCTTCCTTGTGTTCAATCGTGCGGGCGCGAATTTCACCCGTATTGTTGACGACCGTATTGAGCAAGCCTTCAGCGCCTTTCGCACTCATGATGACGCTACCACCGTCGGCATGAATTGCCTGGCCATTGGCAACCAAGGCAGCTAACGCCGCTTCATCAAGTACCACGCCAACCAGTGCATCCTGACTAAATTTCAGGCTGATTTTATTGCCCGCCGCAAGTGCTACCGTACCACGGGTAGCGGTAATGGTGCCGTGGTTGCTCACTTGTCCGCCCAGCAAGGCAATATAGCCCCCCTCATGCGCTTGCAGGCTGCCCAAATTGCTGACCACCCCTGCGTGACCGCTAAAACTGGTTTTGCCAGCCATAAAATCGGCGTCGCTGATGTTGAGCGTAGTGGCAAGCAAACCAGCCGTATCCACCCGTGCACCCTTACCGAACAGCACACCATTCGGGTTAAGAATGAAAACTTGGCCATTGGCATTGAGCAGGCCGTTAATTACCGAGCCTTCTTTGCCAGTAACGCGGTTGAGTGCAATCGCCGCCGCATTGGGCTGAACAAAATGCACACTTGCGTCTTTGCCGATGGAGAAATGATTCCATTCAATTGCCGCTTTGGCGCTACCTTGCAAAATGGTCATGGAATTGCCGTTTTGGCCGATGAGGGCTTGGCCTGCTGTCACTACCGCCCCACTCGGTAGCACCGTCGGCGCAAGTCCCGCTGCTTGAGCCGGACTACCGATCGCGACGCCAAGTAATACGCTAGCAAGCAAAGCCCCCGTGCTACTCGAACTTTTACCTTGGCTACTGGTGTTTTCACCCACCACCATATAGGCATTACGACGACGATTCCAAACGGTACGGTAAATGCGATTCATTTGACGCTTCCTTTCAGGTGAGACTGCCACAACAGGCCGAAATCCATCGCCTGAGTATGCCTATAATTTGTTCAGGTAGCACAGGTTTTTTATATTTTTTTGCCCATTGTTGCAGCCTGCGAATATTAATTATCAAAAAATAAAGTTCAAGTTAAAATTAAATTTGTGATTGCTGTTTGAATTTTTAGTGTCGAGATGCAAACTAAGGACAGCTTAAAAAACTGGTGCGAGCGACCCTGGCAGCCTGTCGGAGATAGAAAATCGAAGCGAAAAACTTTGCTACGACAGCACAGATTTTGCCAACTTTGTAGCGTCAGTATTGATATATTGACCAAAAATGTGGCAAAATATGGGCCGAGTAGCGGACTTTGCAGTCGATTATTCCTATGTCCGACAGACTGCTAGTAGCAACTTGAGAATCGGCGCTTTGCCAAGATACGCAATTGCATCGCCGTGACTTTATACTTGGTACGGCACTAACGAAATAGCCCGCCACCCAGTCGGCCATACGCTGCATGGGCGCTTTGGCGCGTTGCGCATTGACAACCATATTCACAATCTGGGCCACACGGTGTGTGCGCTAACAGCGGCTGAGGCACGGCAGCCTGACTGCCGACTTTATGACCATGCGCCGCATCGGCATCAGCCAGGACGTACCAAACCAGGGCAAACGCACTGCACGGATAGCCGCTGCGGCGGCGCGCATCGGGCAAAGCGAGGCGGTGCAGCAAGCCACAGCCCGCATGCTGCGGCTGGAAGTGGCCAGAGCCTGGCTCAAGCGCTACAACATCGAGCAACAATTGGCACAAATTGCCTTGTTGCAGACGGAAAATCAGCGTTTTGCCAAAGTACTACAGGCGCAACTGGGCAGTGGCCGGGGCAATGCCAGCGATGCCGTATTAGCACGCCAGGAAGCGGCCATGCGTGCCGAACATAGTCAAAAACTGGCGCAGGATTGGGCCGAACTGGAACACTTGGGCCACGTCATCGAACGCACCCGGCGCGTGTTTCGGCCCCTGGCCCAGAAAAAGGTGGAACTGGCGCTGGCCAGTTTTCAAAGCGGCAAAGGGCTATTATTAGAAGTGATGGCGGCGCGACGCGAAGCGCTGAAATTGCAATTAAAGCAAATTATGCAGGAGGGCGAGCAAGATTTGCTGGCCGCGCAAATCCTGCTGACCTATCAAAATGAAACCGGAGCGCAACCATGAGCCGCATAACAGGCCAGGCCAATCTGGCCCAACCGCGCAGGCTGCTGCGCCGCTGGCTCGGTGGGCTAACTGGCTTGCTATTTTTAGTCTTGCTCACGCTCGGCGCTTATCGCTTGGGCCAGCGCCACAGCGCCCCTATGGATCAAGCGGCGGCGGCATCGGCGGCGGCATCGGCGGCGGCATCGGCCATGACGGGCGCAGATGGCAAAAAGGTGTTGTACTGGTATGACCCGATGGTGCCGCCCCAAAAATTCGATCAACCGGGCAAATCACCGTTTATGGATATGCAACTGGTGCCGCGCTATGCCGATGAAGCGGGCGACGATGGCCAAGGTTTGCGCATCAGCACCCGCGCCAGCCAAACCTTGGGGCTACGGCTGACCAAGGTCGAACAAGGCAATCTGGCCAGCCACATTGAATTGATCGGCAGCATCGGTTTTAATGAACGCGATATCAGTATCGTGCAAACCCGCACCGCCGGTTTTGTCGAGCGGGTATATGGCCATGCGGTGGGCTATGTGGCATCACCTTGGCGCAGATGTTTGATACTGCCGTCAGCCAAAATATGATCTAGCCCACCGTGCGTGCCGACCCACAGCCGCCCACGGCGGTCGGTGTGCAAGACTTGAATCCAATTGTCCGGCAAGCTGGTTGCATCTTTAGGGTCGGGCTGATAGACCCGGAAACGATAACCATCCCAGCGCGCCAAGCCGCCTTGG
>JBKJLF010000464.1:0-5918 GCA_046597185.1 Burkholderiaceae bacterium
CGCTGCGCAACTGATCGGCCAACTGCACCACATCCCGGTGTACCGCGCCCGGAATTGCCTGATATGGCCCATTTGGGCTGGAAAGCACCAGGCATTGTGCCCATAAGGCGTCGCTACAGCGGTTATGGGTTTTACTCAGCGAAAAACCGGACAAATTGGAGGGAATTAACACCAAATGGCTCAGTTGCAGCAAGTCATTGCAAACTTCCTCGCGCCATTCGACGTAATGCGCATCGATTCCCAGATTTCGGAACATCAACAAAATGCCATTCATCGCCTCGGTGGGATTGGTGCAAATGGTCAAACGCAAGGCCGACTTGCCCGCCAACTGCTGCTGCAGATAGGTGACCACGCGCGCCCACGAAACCAGGTCATCCAGGCCCGCATTAAAAAATGGATTGCCGTTGATGCCGAACCAAAGCACTTCCAACACCGAGGTTTGCTGCCACTTGGGATGTAAATCGGCAGGCAGCACCACGGCCGCGCCTTGCGGTGGCGGGTCCGATATCAGACAAACTTTCGGCCCATTTAATGCACGCACGGTCTTGGCGATAAAATCGGTACTGGTAATCACGCCCGAACTGGCTTGCATGCAGCTAAACCATTGCCACGGCACGCCACGGCTATACAACGCGGAAGACCAAAAAAAGTAGTTGTCGAATAAATCCACCACCACCCTGACGTTTTGGGTCTGCAAATAGCGAATGCAAATGAGGCCTTCGGGGTCGGCTGGCTTGGCCATCACCACACAGGCCGCCTTCTCGGCCATTTCAAACACTTTTTCGGCCAAATCGGCATAGGACAGCACAATCGGCTCCAAGCCATATTCCCTGAGCGCAGCAACCAAGGGCATGGTACGTACCCGATAACCGGCATTTTTGGGGTTGACCTGGGCCACGACCCAATAAATTAAATTTTTAGCCATGACCTTCCCTTAATTGAGCATCTGAAGCATAAACTGGCTCTGTAACACCGCCAAATCAGGCAATCGCTCCATGATTTTGGGGTGAATTGGCAGATCCAGATTCATCTCGCGCGAACCTCGTCCGCTATGACTAACCAACAAATCGCCCAATGCCACGTGTTGATAGCCCAAATCCAGGGCGCGCATGCAAAAATCAACATCGTTGTAATCGGTCGGAAAAGCAATTTCATCCAAACCTTCCATTTCTTCATACACCGCTTTGCGCAAAACCACGGCGGCAAAGGTATTGCCTGCCACCCCAACGGTATAATCTTGGGCAAACGTCGGCGGCACATTGCTCACCAAGGGCGACGCGCCCATAAACAGGTATTTGCCTGCCGCCAGTTTTAAGCCCAGCGAGTTGAGTTTGAGCTGGTCGTCGTTGTCTTTTTCTTTTTGCACGATCCGAAACCCGCAAGTGGCAACCCAAGGCACTTGAACCACCCGCATTGCCCGTGCCAAGACATCCTGATTAATCAACAAAGCATCATTACTGATCATAAACAAGATATCATAACGGGCCAAACTGGCAGCCAGATTGCATTGATAACTGTGATTGAAACGGCCGTCATAATCAACGAATTGGAGCGCGTCTTCCCCAAACATGCGCACTGCCGCCTCGCGAGTTTGCACGCAATGGGCTGCGGTCGAGCCATTATTCACCAAAATCACTTCCAATGGTCCGGTATGTTGCTGTAATTGAATGGATATCAAGCAACGAATCGTCGCTTCAGTTGAATTGCGATAATTAATAATCACCGAAATCCCACCCGCTACCGGTACCAGACCAAGCGCCGGATTTTCGGCCAACATACGCTCGGGCAGTACCGCCTGTTCCTCCATCATATTTTGTAACACGCTGGGCAGCAAAGGCAGACGGCAGGTATCCATCACCACCGCCAAATGCAGGCAGCTACCACGGTCAACAAACGAAAACAGGTTTTCCGGACGTAACAAGCCGGAGCGGAATCGATCCGGCTCTTGCACAGCAGCTTCAAGCAACAATTCACGACTCACCATCAGTGAATTAATCGGTGCCAGTTTTTGTGTGGAAAAATGGCTGTGACACAACATTTGATTGCGCACCATATATGGCCTGGACGAACCTTCGAGCCAAATCGAATCCCAATACACCAAGGGCGATTGATCCAAAAAGGTACGACGGTTATACAGGGTGGCCCAAAAATCCGGGCGCAAGCTGCTACCCAGTTCGCACAGGATAAACTGGCTGGCCGTTGTGTTGGCCAAAAACTCGCCAACTCGCAGCGGGTGTTCACTATCGGGCGTGATGACCATACCGTCGCGCCCAAGTAAGGAGACCCGCTTTGACACATGTTGGAAGTAAGCCGCGTCGAACCCGGCAAAGGCATCAAAATCACCCCGTATAAACAGCAACACTTCAGTCGATTGCTGCAAGGCCATGAATTCGGTGGTCTCATCCTGTTGCAACTTGGCCGCCAAATGGTAATCCAGAAGATTGCGTGCCAATTTGGTCGCCACCGAAAAAGCCGATTGCGCATTACACAGCCAGCTATGATATTCCACCAAATGCGCATTGGTGTCAGAAAACAGGTCGGGACAGGGAATGCAGTCGGTCAGTAAAATTTGACGTTCCTGGTCGGTCAGGATCATTAACACCGGATGCTGGCTCGACAGCAGGTCAAAATCGAGTTTGACCAACTGGCCTTGCAACGCCAGATCAAAGTGCCCGACCAAACGCAAATTCTCCGATGGCCCCTGCTGGAAAAAATGAATGCCAATTCGGTTTTTGTCGACAGAATCTTGCGTATCAAGCAAGATCGAAAACTTGCCGGTGGGGCTGCAAGAAGCATGAGAAAACTGCCCCACTTGGTATAGGTCACCGACACGCGCCAGCGCACGCAGCGGCGAGAAGGTAAATCCCTCCTGATAGAATGAGGCCATATCAATGAGCGCACCAGGATGACCGGGGACAACCTGCTCCAGTTGGGCCTGCTCCAAACCGTTGCTCAAGGCGCTAAAGTGCAACACGCCCCCCAGCATCAGTTGGTATCCCATTTGATCGGTATCCAAACCCAGAGCCTGCTGCACATCTGGCCGTGGCTGATCCAACTTTACCTTGCCCAAGGCCTTGCCACCCATGCACAGCTTCAGGCAGCGCGCCCCTTGCTCCGGCACCACGGCCCAGCCGGAAGCGGTCGTGCCGACCATGACATCAAACACAATTTGTGTCGGAACCGGTGGCGGCAGAATGTCCTGATCGGCCAAATTTTCATCCGCCCCGGCCGTATTTTCGATCTCATCGCCATGGGCATGGCGCGCCAATGTCTGAAAATGCCTGGGTGAGCCAGCAATGACGATGCCGGTTTCGAGATCACGCACCTCGATCAGGTGTTCTTGCCCGTCGGCCAACGATGTCGGCGGGGGCAGCCGGAAACTGTGGCAACCGTTGCCAACGCCCGCTTGCGCCACGTCTGGGCGAAACTCGTCCGCCACGGCTTCCACCAGCAGTTCCCCATCGGCATACACGGCAAATCGGCGCGGCTGCAGATCGGCCAAATCAGCCACCCAGCCAGCAATAAAACTGATATCGCATTGATCAAAACTACCTTGAATATTCTGGGGCGGCACAGGCTTGGTCTGCGCCAATTCTGACAAATCCGCTGCCAATACTTCAGGCGGATTCAACAACAGGCTTTCATCAGCAGGGGATGCTGGCTGCGATCCGATATCGCTTTTTCGGCCCCTGGCCCGACGGGTGGCAGGACTGCCGGTTTTTTTTGCGGACATAAACACTCCAATTCAATCAATATTTAGTCGTTTCTTTTGATACTGTGCTAAAAATAGCCGATAATTTCCATTTGTTTTTTTAAACATAGCGGCAACGTAAGGGCATCCGGAATAATCCGGTTCTGGCGCGCCAAGGTGGTTTGCCCCAGACACTGACTTAATTCATGGACAAAACCATCCCGGTCAAAAAAATCATGGGTCGCAATACCTAATTGGTCGGCAAACTCGGACACTGGCCGGGTATTGGACGCCACCACTGGCACGCCGTGCAAAGCTGCTTCCAGCAAGGACCACGACAGCACAAACGGCGTAGTCCAATAAGTATGCACTTTACTCACATTCAACAAATTCAAATACGCCCCATACGGAATCTTACCCACAAAATGCACGCGTCGCATATCCAGTTGCGCGCCCACTTCATCCATCATGTATTCTTTCCAGCCACGGCCGTTGGGGGCCAAGCCGCCATAACTCAAACCGTCACCCCCGACAATCACCGCATGCGCCTCGGGGCGCTGACGCAGCACTTGCGGCAGCACGCGCATGAATTGGTGAAAGCCGCGCACCGCTTCCAGGTTGCGCGCCACAAAGCTGAGCACTTCCATGCCGGGCTTGAGCAACAGCTCAGGCCGATGCGCATTCGCAGCCAGCCGCAGGCTGGCCTTGGGATTGGGTTTGAGTTGGCTCATATCGATCCCGTCATGAATGACATGGATCTTGTCGTGCCAAGCTTTGGGGTAGGTGCTTTTTTGCCATTGGGTGGGCGAAATGGCGGCGTCGGCCATATCCAAACTGAGCAAATTGGTGGTATTGCGCAGACGTAATTTGCAGCGCTGTTGAAAGCTCATGGCGGGTATTTCCGGGTCAAAACCCACGTCTTGCCCTTCAAGCGCATAATAATATTCGCAATAAATAACCAAGCATGCCTGCGGAAACACTTCCTTGATCAACAGCGATTCGCCCCAACCCGGATGTGCGACGATCACATCCGGCTCAAAACCTTCGCGCTTTAATTGCATGGCCGCCGCCGCGCAGGCTTCAGCGCGCAATACCTTGGCTTCCTGATCCTGCAACAGCGGGTGCGTTTCCGGCACCGATGCGCGCAACATGGTATAGGTGCGCAGTCCCACACCGGGTGGTACCGGCAGCTTGTAAATCGACAACGCCACGACTTTATTGCGCTTGTCGCGTGCCAAAGCGGCGGCCAAATGCACAAATTGCCCTGGGAAATTTTGATGGATGAATAACACCTTCACTGCATGGCTCCAAGCAATGCATGCCTGTCACCCAACAATCTGAGCAACTCGCACCACATTTGTACCATCCTTACCCATTCAATTTGCTTGCTAACCATGCTTTGTCAATTTCATAAAAATTTCTCTACCGGGGCGTCATCATGCAAAACCAATATCATTACGATTATACGGCAATTTCTGGCCTATCCACGTTGACTACTTCGCCAATATTGCACTTGTCATCACTTGTCAGAACCGGGCCACATCATAAAACAACACTTTGCCCACACTTTACACTAGCGATAGCATTGATCCTCTTGCGCAATAACACGAACCAAATCCGCACCAATTTGACTAAGTTAGCCCGCTCAAGTAGACTGTAAAAAGTTGCTTGAAAAAAGTATCTTGATTTCCGGCTCTCATATTAAATCATTGTCTATAGTTTGCCCTTGCTTCAGGAATGCCGTCCCATGATATCGAAAATTGCACTGGCTTTACTACTGATTGTCGCCTGCACTTTGCACGGCACATGCGCGCAAACTGCCGGCTTTAAATTCCCCAGCGAAAGCAGCGCCGAGGCCGAAACTGAATCGGTCAACAAAACCCCGCTCTCCGCCACTTGCCGCGCCAAGCTCAAGCAGCAAAAAATCATGGTCTTGCTGGCTGAAAGCCGCAACGGCGTCATCAACGCCAAACAATCGGGCTATGCCTCCCATGTCAATATCATCAATGACAAACTCAAGGCCCTGGGTTTGAAAACCTATACCGCCGAACAAATCAAGGCGCAGGTGGCGCAAGCCGAAATCGACGCCTACTTTAAAAATGACCCCGACGCCGCACTTTCGGCCTCCAAACGCATGGCAGCAAGCTATGTGTTTGGAGGCCGAAAGTGCGGCGTCCGGGTCATTTTTAAAGTAGGCGTCGATTTCGGCTTGCGCCACCTGCGCCTT
>JBKJLF010000797.1:0-4064 GCA_046597185.1 Burkholderiaceae bacterium
ATCACCGGGCGCAAGTGCCGGGACGCCTGGATGCAAGGCTGGGGCCATGGTGCATGCAGGCGGTATCAATGCCGAAAACTCGCCGCCACGCCGCTCCGACATGGCATGCGCCCGGCAGGCAGAACGTGCACCTCACCGCCCATCTTCTCAACCAGCGTCCCCAAGTCGTCGAGCACGTCGTCTACGCGGGGGTTGCCAAGCGCCGAATAATCGATGCGCCCGGTTGTTGCGTCGATCCGGCCTGCCACCTGGCGCTCCGCCTCAATCAACAGCGTCGCCACGCGTCCGGCCACCGCTGCATGCGCAACATCGGCCAAATCATCGCTGCCCAAATCCATGGCTGCCGCAAGCGCAAAGGCGTCGCACCATGCCAACTGCTGCGCTTCCAACTGCGGTGCTACCACGTCCCAGGCGCGCTGGCGCAAAGCATCAATGGTCAGGCCTTGGGGGTTGAGCATCAGGCCGCTGGCCATCAGAAACGGGTTGTGGCTGAGCTCGCGGAACAGGTGGTGGTGTTCGGGCAAGGCCGCCAACATCAGGGGCAGGCCTGAGGGGCGCGAGTGGTGCGTCAATATGGCGCGATCCACCGCACGGAAAAAGCGCTCGGCGTCGGCGTCGATCTCGTCTTTCCTGGCACCCTGACCATGGTGCACCATGTGGCCGCCCCCGACGCCGCCATACGACGACACCGAGCTGTGCGGCGCGGGGTACTCGTCGCCCAGCGCCGCAATCATCGTATGCGGCACCTCCGCTGCCAGCGCCACGGTATCGAGCGCGTTACGGTTGCCTTCAAAAAGCTGCACCAGGTGCTGGCTCAGGGAAAGCACCTGGTAGCGCCCGGCCGACTGTAGCCACTGGCGTAGCGGCTTGGTGTGGAAGCTGTCGGCCACCACAGCCAACTCGGCCACCGGCCTTTGCAGGAAGAACACACGCAATAAACCCGGCGCACCCAGCACGGCCAAACCATCCTTCGTATGGTTCCAAAAGTCGCGATCCTGCGCCAGGGCCTCAAATGGCTCGATCAGGGCCTGCACGGCTTCGACCGCATACTCCCTTCGCAGCGATGTCTCAAGCGCCTTCACCAGATGGCGAAAGCGGATCGGGTCCTGCTGGTTGTCAGGATGGCGGCGATGAGTCGGTTGGTAAAGCGAGAGGCAGGGTTGCCCCTGAAACATCGCGATCTCGTCAAGGCCAAGCTGCGTAAGCGGGTCGGGTAGGTGATAGGTTTTCATGGTTCTTCCTTGGATAATGGCAATGGCTACGGCAATAGCCTGCAGGTAGTACCGGGCAATAAGGCAGTCTCCCCCCATTCGCAGGGTTTCATCTGTGCGTCAGCGTACAGAACAACAGGCCGCGCATCAATACACGGTTGCCCATGGCAAACTCAAATGAAGCCATCATGACATCTGCCTTGTAACCTACATTCCACGTCTGGCGCGGCACGAATTAATACCTCGCACATGACAAACTCAGGCGTGGTGGACTTCGGGCTTTTGCGCGTGGGCGGCACAGTAAGCCGCGCATTAATAGACGCTAGCCCACGGCAAACTCAAACGTGCGGCGCATTGGATCAAGCCCACCATGCTATAGGTTTGCGGAAAATTGCCCCACAGCTCGCCAGTGGCAAAATCCACGTCTTCCGACAATAAACCCAGATGATTGCGATGCGTCAATACTTTCTCAAACAGCTCGCGCGCACGGGCGGTTTCACCCATTTGCGCCAGCGCCAAAATCCACCACAGGGTACAGACCAAAAACGCCGTTTCGGGTCGGCCAAAGTCGTCGGCCTCGTCATAGCGCAATAAAAAATCACCACGCTGCAAGTTTCTTTCAACACAGCGCACGGTGCTGATAAAGCGGGGGTCATCGGGTTTCAGAAATTGCAGCTCCGCCATCAGCAATAAGCTGGCATCCAATTGCTCGCCGCCAAAGGTGGCAACAAAACTATCCAATTCCAAATTCCACGCGGCCTCGCAAATATGGGCGTGCATGCGGCTTGCCTGTTGGCACCAGTATTGCGCCCGCTCAGGTAAGTTGATATGCGCGGCAATGCGCCCAAGGCGGTCGCAGGCGGCCCAACACATGATGCTGGAGAAAGTATGCACGCGCCGCACGCCGCGCAATTCCCAAATGCCGGCGTCGGGCGTGTCATACAGGCGCGCAGCCTGTTCGCCCAGGCGCTCAAGGTCGGCAAACACCGCCGCATCGGCCGGGCGTGCCAGGCGGCTGTCAAAAAAAGCATGGGCGCTGGCCAAAATCACGGCACCAAACACATCATTTTGCAATTGCTGATACGCCAAATTGCCCACCCGCACCGGCCCCATGCCGCGATACCCTTCCAGGGCCGGGGCCATCCATTCATGCAGGCAAACTTCACGCCGTATGCCGTACACGGGCTGCAATAAGGTATCGCGGCTGTCGGCAATCAGGTTCTGGATATAGTCAAGGTAGCGCTCCATGGTGGCGGTCGCGCCCAGGCCGTTGAGGGCATGCACCACAAAATAGGCGTCCCGCAGCCAGCAATAGCGGTAGTCCCAATTGCGGCCACTGTTGGCCGCTTCGGGGATGGAACTGGTGACGGCGGCAATGATGGCACCGGTATCATCGAAGGTATTGAGTTTTAAGGTAATGGCCGAGCGGATCACCACATCCTGCCATTCAAACGGAATGGCCAACGTGCGCACCCATTGTTGCCAATACAACAGCGTTTGCTCATAAAATGAGCGCCCCACTTCGCACGGGTCACCCTGCACGGTTTCGTCCGGCCCCATCAACAGGGTCATGCGCTCTTGCAAAAAGAAAGGCTGTTCTTCGGTGATGGTGGCAATCGAGGCATCGGTGGTCAGGCGCATGGCGGCGCTGCTGCCAATATAAGAAATATGATGGCTGCCCACTTTGACCTGGGCCAGTGTCTTGCCATATTCGCTGGCCGGGCGCACCCGTACCCGAATCCGCACCCGCCCCGCCACGCGCCGGATGATGCGCACCAGCATGGTGGGCGCAAACAGGCGGCCATGCAACATGAAGCGCGGCGCAAAATCGATGACTTCAACCTGATTGCCCTCGTCGTCGGCAAACCGGCTGCGCAATATGGCCGAATTACGCTCGTAGCATTGTTCGATCAATCTGCCGCCGCCAAATTCAAAGTCGATAACACCGCGCTCACCCGTGTTGTTTTCACCCCGCTCCTTTTGCAGCAGGGCGCAGCAGATCGGATCGCTGTCAAACACCGGAAAACACCACCACACAATGGCGGCCTGACGGTCAATCAAGGCGCTGGTGCGGGCATTGCCAATCAAGCCCAGTTCAAGGTTTTGCATGTTATGTGCTCCTGCATTCATGGTTAATCATGGTTAAAAAGGCGGTAGGTGATCCGGCACCGGGTTCAGTGCCGAAAACCACTCAGGCGCGCAATCACTTCATCGATCAATTTGATCATGTCCAGCCGATGGTAGAGATGAAATTCGGCAGCGCTATGTTCGTTACGTTCCACCCGCAGCGTCAGCCAATTGGCGCGTTTCTGATTAAACACATCTTCATCGGTCACATCGTCGCCCACATACAGGGCACTTTCGGCGCGGCACACTTCACACAGCCGCGCCAGAGCACTGCCTTTGTTGGGCGCACCCTCGGGCAACAAATTGAATACGCATTTACCCCCCGTCACATGGGCCTCCGGCATGACTTCTTCAAACACCTGCGGCAACAGGGTTTCGGCCAGCGCCCGGTCTTGCGCCATGCGGTAATGCACCGAGAGCGAATAACGCTTGTTTTCGATCCAGATATTACTGTCGATGCAAGACGTGGCACGAAACACCGCATTCAAACCCTGCCACCATTGCTCGCAGCAGTGCAGATATTGCAGCGCCACGTCTTCCCAGCCCGGCACGCCTTCAATGCCATGGTTGCCGACCACGAAATCTGGCTCAAACCCAAGCCGGGTACGCACATCGTCCACACTGCGCCCGGTAATGATGGCCACTGGCACATAGGTACTCAGGGTGCTCAGGCGGCGTGCCACGGGCGAGGGCAGGCGCACCTGCCCTGGCTGGTTGGACAGCGGT
>JBKJLF010000876.1:0-5707 GCA_046597185.1 Burkholderiaceae bacterium
GTATCGACATTGAGATAGATCTCACAATCTTGCCCTAAAATAGCCGTTGCTTCCGGTGGCAGCAGTAGCGTTTGGTGTGGCGCTATCTTTGCGCGGTGTATTTTTTCGTTCATGGGATTAAGTCAGATAAAAATGAAAACGATAATTATAAACGACAATACCAAAAAACCTACAAAAAAGGCAAAAAACATACTTTACGAAATCAAGGTAGCTCGCGCACCAGACCCTAAAACCCGGACTATGCTTGCCAGTTCGGAATTAAATCTTTATGCTACCCACAACCCACACTTGGAGCCATATCATGCGTTTATCTGAACAAATCAACCCCATCGCAGAGATGACCCAAACCCGCGAACCATTGATCATTACCCAAAATGGCGAAGCCACTTGCGTCATTCACGCCATCAAAAGCGATGAGAAAGATAAAAATACCCTGGCCTTACTCAAGATACTGGCACGCGGCAACAAGCAAATCGAACAAGGAAAGTTCAAACCTGCGCGTGTAGTATTTGCTGATCTGGACAAGGAATTTGCCCAATGAGCTACACCGTGTTGTTGCTGGACGATGCCGAACACGACCTGCGGAACATTCATGTCCTTGATCAATGGCAGTCATTAGCATATACTTCGGTATAGATCAGCATCCAAGGAGTTTTTCATGCGTCAAATTGCCAAATTATTTATCAATGGCCGCAGTCAAGCGGTGCGCCTGCCCGCAGCTTGGCGTTTCGACGGAAACGAAGTATTCATCCGGCAAGACCCGGAAACCGGGGACGTTATTTTATCGCGCAAACCCACCAACTGGGATAGTTTTTTCGCAGCACGGCAAGGGTGCGACGTACCTGCCGATTTTTTGAGCGCGGAAGAACGCCAGCAAGGTATCCCAGACGTAGCCGAGCGTGATCCGTTTGCCGGTGAGCCGGAATGACGCAGGTTATGCGGCCGATCCGGTATATGCTCGATACCAATATGGTGAGTCACCTAATCAAGGGCCATGCTACGGTGAGCGGGAAAATAGCACAGATACCCATGGCCGCGCTGTGTATTTCTGCGATTACGCAAGGTGAATTAATGTTTGGCCTGGCCAAGCGCCCGCAAGCGCAGCGCTTACGGGCGACCGTGACGGAGTTTTTAATGCGGGTCGATGTGCTGCCGTGGAATGCCGCTACTGCCAACGCCTATGGCAACTTACGGGCAGTACTTACCCATGCCGGAAGAACGCTCGCACCGCTAGATTTGCTGATCGCCGCGCATGCGCTGGAGGTGGGCGCAGTGCTGGTGAGTAATGATCAGGCGTTTGCACAAGTCGGCGGCTTGCGCTTGGAAGATTGGACAAAATAGCCATCTTACCTAAAAACCGGGGGGCACTAAGTAAGGCGACGCAATGTATTTTAATCGTAAGGGCGCATTGCATGCGCCCAGTTGGTCTGGCGCTATCTTTGCGCGGTGTATTTTTTCGCTCATGGGATTAATTCAGATAAAAATGAAAACGATGATTGTAATCGACAATTCCAAAAAATCGACAACAAAGGCAAAAAACATGATTTGCGAAATCAAGCCATGTCTCGCACCAACAATTGCGCCATCAATAGAAGCTGAAAAACTTCGACCGCCGCGCTGCCCTTAATTTAACTTGACCTGACAATGCAAGCGCATTACCATCAACCTTATCCCCCATTCACCAGCAAAACCATCATGCCAACGACCTTGGAACTTGAATCAACCCTAACCGACCGCTACCAAACCACCATCCCAGAAACGGTGCGGCGCGCCTTGCTCACCCGTGCCAGCGCTGCCGAATCGAACGACCCGGTGTTGGATCAATTTTTGCATTTTCTGGCCAATGACATGGCAAACCAGCCACAGCGCCTGCAACTGTTGGACACCCACTTGCAAGCCAGCCTCCATGCGCTGGTGGGTGATATCGAGGTCGATCTACACGCAGCCCTTGCGCCCGATAAACCCCAGCAAACGGCTGGCGGCCATCACCAAGCTGGCGTTTGACATCATCCCGCAAGACCCAACCCGGCCCGAATATCGGCAAGGAAATACGCTTGGCGACGCCCATAAACACTGGCTACGCGCCAAATTCTTTCAACAGTACCACCTGTTTTTCCGTTTCCACAGCCCCAGCCGGGTACTGGTGTTAGCCTGGGTCAACGATGACTCGACCCTGCGCGCCTATGAAAGCGATGATGACGCGTGCCGGGTTTTTCGCAAAATGCTGGCAAGCGGCCAGCCACCGGATGATTGGGAGCAATTGTTAAAGCAAGCCAAGGCAGCAGCGCGGCGTTTGCCGGACAGGTAGCCAGCGCCGCGTTCACAGCCAACGATTAAACGATAGCATTTCAGTTGCGTAGGTTGGTCGGGGCCGCCTAGGCTACCGCTTCATCAGCCCAACATTCCGCGCTTGGTGTTCTGGTGGTGATCACTTAAAAATAGCGGTTCATTCAAAATGCCTTCTTGACTGGAATACCGATTGTGAGCTTAATCTCGCGCAAGATCAGATTTCCAGTGGTATTTTTTCCTAATGCTAGGAGTTTGCCATTGCTCATAAAGATCATGTACGTCGAATCAGGAAGATGAGCGACTTCTGTTTCGCGACCAGTCTTTGGGTCGAGGGCTAGCAAACAATTTTTTTGAACCGGATTGGTGGTTGAGGGGGCGCATTCACGTTGAACCAAGATTAATTTTCCTGGCCCAATGACTAAAGGCCCGTCAGCCCAAACGGGGCTCACCCAAAGTGCTTCGTTAGTCACTTTTCCAGCGGAGTTGATGGTTACCAAACCGTTGCGATCTGCTACACGCCCCCAGTGGACGCTGCTACCGTCGTCAGCGAAAACAGCTTGTGGGAAATACCGATTTGGTTCAAATAAATAGGTGCTCCAAATATAGCCACCACCCAAGCGCAGTTTCGCCACCGCGTAGCCTAAATCGGTTATATCGATTATTGGTTCATTTTTCCGGAACCAGCCAGCTAAAAAGACATTCTTCCCAATGATGCGAAATGAACTATGCCCTTCGAAGCTGCCACTTTTCAGAATCGTCGTAGTAAATTCCAGTTCGTCGTTTATTTCCGTAAAATACATTGAATAAAGCGGACCGCTTTCGTCTTCTACTATGATACTGCCAGCCAAATATAATGCATTATTTACCAACTCAATGCCGTATAAAGAAGTAATTCTTCCATCCAACGGAACGCGTCGTTTCACAAGCAACTTGCCATTTTGGTCAAACTTGTACACCCAAACCAAGTTGATTTCATCTTCGAGAGCAGGTTTAGCTTGGTTGAGGTCTGGCTCCAGGCTTACTAACCAGGTCGAATTGCCACGGGTTTGGCAGAACGCCTTGGCATCGTTCGCAATGCGGAAGTCCTTTGGCGTCCGTTGGTGCCATAAAACCATACCTTTTATCGTATCAACCAAGATCATCCGATCTATCATTTTGTTTGCAAGGCCACTCGTTCCAAGCAGACAGATTAAATCCCCCCCAGAAACGACTTGCCCACTGCTAAATCCAAATTTCTTCGCATCAAACAACAATTTAACTTCGCCTTCAAATGCGCCACAAGGTATAAATACTGAACAAAAACAAAACGCCAAAATCCATCGTTTCATCGCACCACCCCCTCTTGCAAAATAAGTCGTATTCTGACATTGGAAATTAACACAATATTCAATTTCAAAAAAAATTATTATTCATTTCTAAAATGAAAAATGGCAGTTTCTTAGGTTTGCCTCAGCACTAAAAACCCATGCTCCGCCACATAGCCATACCACCCCAAAAGCCCCAAGGATGCGACAGCAGCGCCTGCAAAACCGCACAAGGCGCTACTTTGCCCATAACCAGTATGGGCATCAAGCTACACTAAGGTTTTAGTTATTGGTGAATGAACCCGAGCATTTTTTCGTACCGTTGCGGGTTAAATAAAAACGGCTGCAATTGGTGTCGTAACTGGTTCCGGTGGCGGTAATTTGCCAGCCGGACAGGTAGACGCCATTCAAATGATAGTAGCTACCATTGTTTTTCAAACTCCAATGCTCATGCGGGCCGGTTGAGTGGCCGCCATTGCACAGGGCTTGCGCTTGGGTATTGGCTGGGTTGGCGATGCGCGCTTCGGTGCGGCGCGCACCCGCGTCGAGCAGCAGTTGGGCAGCGGACAAATGCAAGCAGCGTTTGACGGCGCGCAAGCTTTGCACCAGCGCGCGCTGGCAGCAGGCGAACAGGCGTGTCCCGAAGCTGATTATGATTTGGCGATGGCTTGCTACCTGCTAGCTAACGTATTGCGTACCAGCGGTGGAGCAGAAGCAGCGCTAGCGCTGCTGGATGAGGCACGCCAACGCTTCGAGGCCATCACCAAGCCGCATGCCCACCAAGCGGCGGAAGGCATGGCAGCCGCCTGCATTACGGCACAAGGCAACTGCCTTGCCGACTTGGGGCGGCTAGTCGAAGCGGCTACGGCCTATGAAGAGGCCAGCCTCCGCGCCGAACAACGGGGTAGGGAGCGCGATGTCGCTGTCGGCAAAGTCCAGCTTGGCACCGTGCGGCTGTGGCAACAACGCTACCCAGAGGCGCTGGCAGCCTATTCGCAAGCCCGCGAACGCTTCAGCACCTTGGCCGAACCGGGCAGCGTCGCCACGGCATGGCACCAGACTGGCATGGTGCATCAGCAGGAAGGCAAAGCGGAAGCGGCGGAAGATGCCTACCGAAAATCACTCACGATTAACGAGCATCTCGGAAATGTCGCCGGGCAAGCCAATACTTGGGGCCAACTCGGCAGCCTCTATCACACCGTGCTGGGCCGCACGGAAGAAGCCGTCACCTTCTTCCGGCTAGCACTTGATATTTACATCAAAAGCCATGACGTGGCGCAGGAAGGGGGGGGCACGAGAAACAACCTGGCGCTGCGCCTACACAAACTTCACCGGCTGGACGAAGCACGGCAAGAAATCCGCCGGGCAATCGAATGCAAAGCACAGTTCGGCCTTGCGGCCCAGCCGTGGAAGTCTTGGAACACCCTCGCAGACATAGAAGCCGCCGCCAACAACCCAGCCGCCTGTGAAGCAGCCAAAGCCAACGCCCTTACCTGCTACCTAGCCTACCGCCGCGCTGGTGGCGAAAACCACTACCCGCAAGGCCGCCAAAGCCTGCATGTCACCCAAGCCCTGCAAGCAGGCGACCCAAGCAGCGCCAGCGCCCTGCTCCAGCAACAAGCTGCCGCCTACGCAACCGACGGTTACCCCAGCTTCATCCCCGCCCTGCTAGCCATCGGCAACGGCAGCCGCGACCGCAACCTGGCCGCCGCCCCAGATTTGCTCTACTCAATGGCCGCCGAAATCCACCTACTAATCGACACCGTAGGTTAGGCGGGGCCGCCTAGGCTAACGCTTCATCAGCCCAACATTCCGTGCCAATGTTGGGCTGATGAAACTAGCCCACCCTACGAAAACTGCGGCACCGCATAGCACGTAATCTATTGACGGCAACAGGCTAGCGTGTTGTAATACTAGCTAATCAAACAGGGGGAGTTTCATCATGCCAACCAATGTCGCCTTGGATAATCATTTCCAATCATTTATCGATAGTGAAATAGCCTGCGGGCGCTTTAACGATGCCAGCGAAGTCATCCATGCTGGACTCCGACTACTTGAGCAACAAGAATTACATGCACTTCATGACCTAAACCAACTACGCGCCGAAATTGCAG
>JBKJLF010000091.1:0-7138 GCA_046597185.1 Burkholderiaceae bacterium
GCTCACGCACTGCCCGCGCGCTATTGGCATGGGGCGCATCAATGGGGACATTGCGTAACGGTAATTCTTGTCCGGCCTCGATACTGAGCGCGCTATGCAAGTATTGGTCATCAGGACTCATTAAATAGATCGAAAAATGGGATTCGTCCAATAACTGGTTGGCTGCGCTGGGTACTGTGCTCCAAAATCAATTGAAAATACGACTGAGCTTTGGGGAAATCCTGTTTGTCCAGTGCCAAATCGCCCAAATGGGCAAGGGTTACCAGCGGTATGGGTGGATTTGCTTGTGCCAATGCCATCTGTAGTGGTACGTCCCAACGCAGTTTGGACAGAGCAACATTGTCGAAGGCTTGAAAACGCGCACTTTCGCCATCGATATAGGCGATACGCATCCGGTCCTGGCTTTGGCGCGCACTGTGTTGCGCTTGTTCCAACAATTGAGCGCAGCGCTCGAATTGGGCATCTTCGTTGCTGATTCGGCTCATCAGCCAATAGCCATCGCTCAAGCCAAGCGGGTCATGGAGAGATTGAAATTGCGCTACAGCCCGTGCGGTGATCTTCTGGGCGCGCGCCAGATTGGCAAATAACCAATAATATTCACCGATGATGAGCCGGATGCGGGCGCAAAACTGCCGTCGGCTATCCCAAGGTAGCGTAGCATATCCATCCGGGAACCTTCAGTGTACGCTTACCTGTTGTGCATCTTGCCTCAAGTTTGCACGGTAGAATCGATAGCGCGTAAAATATATTGCACTTGGGCATCAGTCTATGATTCGGTGCCATGTAGATGCTGATTTAATTCGGCCAGTACCGCATCGAGGGCGATACCCAGTACTTGCAGGGCAGGGGCCAAGCGGGGGTGGAGTAAATCCAAATGGGGTGATTGTTTTAACTGATATTCCAGTGTTTGCGCGGCTTGTTCGAGTTCGGATGCGCCGATATTGCCCGCCATGCCACGCAATGCGTGCAAGCGCCGCAGTGCCTGGGTGCGATGCCCGGTATTGTAGGCATGACGAATTTCTTCCAAAACGCCTTGTTTGCTTTGGTAAAAGCGTTCCAGTAATTGTTGATACAGTGGTAAATTTCCAGATACCCGTTTTAAGCCAAGGCGCGAGTCAATATGGTTAAAACTGGGCAATAGCAAGACCGCATGGTGGTGATCATCGGCCGCGACACCGGGTAACCAATGCTCCAGCATATCGCGTAATAAGCCCGGATTAATGGGTTTGCTTAAAAAGTCTTGCATGCCTTCATCCAGGCAACGCTGTTGGATTTCCGGCATGGCATGCGCGGTCATCGCGATAATGGGAATGGCATCAAATTGCAGATTTTGTCGTATCAACAGGGTGGCAGTATGCCCATCCATTTCAGGCATTTCCAAATCCATCAAGATCAATTGATAGGTATTGGGTTTGGCCGCCTGGAGTTTATCCAGCGCTTGTTGTCCGTTTTCAGCAATGTCGGCCTGTATCCCTTGCGCATTGAGTAGTTCAATGGCAATCAATTGATTAATGTCGTTGTCCTCTACCACCAAGGCCTGGGTGCGATTGCCGGTTTGCTCTGCATCCGGTAAGCTGCCAGCTTGCTGGTGGTGATCCGTGAAGAGTTTAATCAAATTTTGCCGCAGCGTGGAAAAAATCACTGGTTTGGCCAAACTTTCGCTCACCCCGATCAAGCTCGCTTCATGTCCTGCACTGGTTAGCAGTATCATGCGCGGCAATTGTTGTAATTCAGCTTTTAGCCGTTGCACCAGATCAAACGCATGATCCAGGCTGCCAAAAATCAAGACTGAATAAGGCATTTGTTGTTGCTCAGCATAGTGCAGGGCATTGAACGCTTGCTCAGGATAGGGTACGGCGGCGACCCGCTGCACCATGGTTTTTAAGTCGGAGACCAGAATTTGACGCGCTGCCGGGTGCGGTTCGAGCACCAAAATACTGGCCTCTTGCAAGCTTTGCGGTAGTGCCGGTAGTGGGGCGGCGGTTGGGGTAATCGGTAAATGCAAGCGGAAATAAAATCGTGAACCTTGCCCCAGCTGGCTTTCGACCTTGATTTTACCGCCCATTAATTGCACCAGACACTGAGAAATGGATAGTCCCAGCCCGGTGCCGCCATATTTTCGGCTAATCGAACGGTCCCCCTGATGAAAGGCCCGAAACAGGCGCTGACACTGGTCGCTACTCATCCCGATACCGGTATCGCGCACCGCAAACAATAAATTCATTTCTTGTTCATGGATCACGCCATTAACCGACAGTTCGACTTCGCCATGGTGGCAAAATTTGATCGCGTTATTGACCAAATTAATCAGAACCTGGCCCAGGCGCAAGGGGTCGCCCATAAATTGGCGTGGCAATTGCGGCGATACGTGAAACAGAAATTCGAGTTGTTTTTCAGCCGCCTTCTGGCTGGTCATATTCGCCACATGTTGTAGCACATCATCGAGATTGAAGTTGATGGATTCAATCGTGAGTTGGCCCGCCTCGATTTTGGAAAAATCGAGGATATCATTCAAAATACCCAGTAAAGATAAACCTGCCTGGTGAATTTTGCTTAAATAATCATGTTGCCGATGGTCTAGCTCGGTGCGTAAGGCCAGATGCGCCAAGCCGATCACCGCATTCATCGGGGTGCGAATTTCATGACTCATATTGGCTAAAAATTCGGATTTCAAACGCGTTGCCTGTTCGGCGCGTTGCTTGGCCAAATCGAGTTGAATCGCATTTTCCTTGAGGTTTAGATTCGCTTGCGCCAGTTGTTGCGCGTGTTGCCGCGCGCGTTTTTCTTCAACCAATAATTTTGTTTCGGTTTTACGCAGGGAATCGAGCGCCGATTGCAATTGTTGATACGCATTGGCATTGTCGATTGCAATCGCACCATAGGCGCACAGGGTGCGGAAAATTAATTGTTCGCGTTCGCCATAGGCATGGGCTTGCACCGATTGGATCGTCATCGCACCCAAAACCCGTTGCCCGATAATCAAGGGGGCGTAAAGTGCGCTCAAGCTGGAGAGTGTGCCAGGAACCTGGCTGGCTTTGAGTTCTTCTGGCAACCAATTGACTAAAATATCGCGCCGCTCACGAACCGAACGGGCAATATTGGAATGAGGATCATCCTGTGCCACCACGTGTTGTGGCAAACGGCGGCCATCTTCGACCAATAAGGCCGTTGCCAGCGAGTTGCCATCGTCGGCCATTAAATAAATCGAAAAAGAAGTCACATCCAGCAAGCGATGCACATGCTGATTCAAAATTTCCAGCGCTGCTTTATGATTTAATTGCGCGGTAATTTCTTGTCCAATCACCGATAAATGGAGCAAGATGCTACTGGTTTGATGCAATAATTCGGCCCGTTGTGCTTCGGCTGCGGCCAGCTTACGGTGGTATTCGCCATCGGCCAGCGCGCGCTCACTTTGTTGTTTGACTTGCAGGGCAATGGCGCGCCGATGGGCGGCCTGGCTATGGGTTTTTTCGCGCGCCGTATTGGCTTGTAAGCTGATCTGATAAGCTTGTTCAAATTCGCCTTGGGCCGCATGCGCGCGCCCGAGCGCATCAAGCAAGTCGCCAGGCATTAAAAAGCCATCAATAGTTTTGGCAATCGATTGCGCTTGCTGCAGATATGACATGGCATTCTGGTGCGCATCGCCCGGTTGATGTTTGGCGTGAATTTCGGCCAAAATCCACAAGAAATCGATTTGCTTGGATAACGATTGTTCCCGCTGCGCTTGCGTCAAGGCTTGCAGGGCTAACTCTAGCGCGGCTTTGGGTTGTTGTAAATGAGAAAATGTCTGTGCCAAACCACGTTTGGCCATCAATTGAAAATCGGCTTGGTGCAGTGCAATGGCGCGCTCTTGAAACTGTAAAAAATAGTCATGGGCACGGCTGTAATTGTTTTGGTCGAGTGCCAAATTGCCCAGGTATTCGAGCGCCAATGCGGCGTTACGCGAATTGGGTAAGGGGTCCAGCGTTTCCAGCGCTTGTTTTAGCATGTGTTGTGCAGCATCAAATTGCCCCAGGCGGCGCAATGGCTCCGCCAATTGCAACATGCAGGCAGCGATGACGCTGATCCAACCCGTGGGTCGCGCCAGGTCCAAGCCGCGCTGGCCCCAGTCCAGCGCGGTGCGGTAATCGTTTAAGGAGTTAAACGAATCGGCAATATTGGTCAAAGCCAGAATCGCATAGCGTACTTGCCCGGTTTTTAAACCCAACTCATGGGTGCGCACCAAATGGGCGGCAGCGCGCTCAAAGTCGCCCGCCAAACTGGCAGTGATACCAAAAAAGTGGTGCAGGGCAGAAGCGGCTGCCGGTTCCGCTTCCGGGAGCGCCGCGCTTAAGATGGCTTCCCATTTTTGCAGTGCGTCAGGCAGGTTTTGTAGTGCGGCAAAGCGTGCCTGTTCGGCTTCGATAAAGGTGATGCGTAACGGGTCTTGTGCGGTCAAGGCGGCGTTCAGGGCCAAGTCCCATTCTTTTTGTCGTTCCAGCGAGTCGCCACGGTCATTGGCAATCCAGCCTTTGAGCCAATAGGCATCGACCAAACCGGCATGGTCGCCCAAATGCTTAAACTTGCTAATGGCGCGGTCGATGAAAATTTCAGCATTCTGAATTTCGGCCAACAGCCATTGCGCTTCGGCACGCACCAGACGTAATCGGGCGGTATATTGCATGACCTCGCGGCCGGGTAAGCGCGCGTGAACCAGCATTTGGTAAGCTTGTTCGGCCAGCTTTAACGAGCGCTGGGTATTGCGTTGGCGTAAATGCCAGGATAATGCCACCAGATTGTGCAGGGATGTTTGCGATGGTGGTAGCAACAGCTCGGCTTCGAGTCGCGCAACTTCTTCATCTTGCACAAACATTTCCATGCGGGAACCTTAAAAAGGGAGCGAATAATGTAAATCTTACCGTAAAGCGTGGGGGCGTAATGAATTGCCGCCAAAAATAAACGCAATGCTTAGGTATTATGGATGATTTTGTGAATTTGCATCAGGATTTGTCGCAATTGCTGGGCAATTTTATTGGTTTGTTCAATATCGGCTTCTTCTGGTAAGTGTTCTAAGGTCTCACAAAGATTGGCAAAAAGGGTCGCGCCGACAGAGCGGGCACTGGATTTGAGCCGATGTCCGAGTTCGCTGATTTTACTCAAATCGGCAGCCACATAGGCGGTATCGAGTTCATCCAGACCGTGGGAGGCATTGTCATAAAATTTAAGGGCAAATTTGTTGACTTTTTCCGAATCACCCCCCAGTAATTTTGCCAAGACACTGAGGTCGATGATGGCGCGCTTATCGGTCACGACAACTTGGTCGGATGTTGGTTCGCCTGGCGTTTCGATCCCCACTTGTTTGCCTATTGAATTCACATGCACCCATTTATGGATGGTGGTGTACATTATTTGGGGGTGAATCGGTTTGGTAATAAAATCATTCATACCCGCTTGCATGCATAACAGGCGGTCTTCATTGCTGGCGTTGGCGGTCATCGCAATCACTGGCAGCGTCGGAAATCGGGGGTCTTGTCGTATCTGTTGGGTGGCCGAATACCCATCGAGAATGGGCATCTGTACATCCATTAAGACACAGTCAAAACTGGTTTTGCGCAATAAATCGAGCGCTTCTTTGCCATTATTGGCCAGACAAACCATCGCGCCCTGGTTTTCCAGTAATTCAGTGGCAATTTGTTGATTAAAGGCATTGTCTTCAACCAATAAAATATGGATGCCATCGAGCGACTCTGTTGTTATAGCTATTTGTTGCTCGTCACCATCTGCTTGCTCGGGCAAGCCCAGCGGCAAGGCAAACCAAAACGTGCTGCCAGAACCGAGTACACTGTCGACACCAATTTCCCCCCCCATCAATTCGACCAGTTGCTTGCAAATCACCAGCCCAAGGCCCGTACCGCCATATTGGCGTGTGGTGGAGGTATCGGCTTGCTGGAACGACTGGAACAGTTTTGCGATGCTGTCAGAACTGATCCCAATACCGCAGTCTTGCACTTCTATTCGTATCCGGCATTGCTCTGGCTCCAGCGACAGCAAGCTCAGGCGAATATGGATCGTGCCATTTTGGCTGAACTTGATCGCATTATTGGTGAAGTTGATGAGAATTTGCGCCACGCGCAAGGGGTCGCCGCATAAAAATCGTGGCACCTCGGGCGCGATATGGTAGTGTAAGTAAAGCCCTTTGCTCTCGGCTTTGGCTGCAACCAGGTTATGTAAATTTTGAATGATTTTATCAATCGTAAAATTGACCGATTCAATTTCCAGCTTACCCGCTTCGATTTTCGAAAAATCCAGGACATCATCAATAATGCCCAGCAAATGTTCGCCTGCCGCATGGATTTTTTCTAAATAATCGCGTTGTTTTGGGGTGAGCTGGGTTTTCAGGGCGAGGTAAGCCATACCGATCACGCCATTCATGGGGGTGCGAATTTCATGGCTCATATTGGCCAAAAACTTGCCTTTGGCAGCACTGGCTTCTTCGGCCACTTGTTTGGCCGAATCCAATTCCTGGGTACGTAGTGCCACCCGTTCTTCCAGATGTTCATTTAATTCGATCAGTGCCCGTTCGGCGCGGCGGTTTTCGGTAATGTCGATGGAAGCGCCAATCAAATAACTGGCTTCACCCGCGCTATCATAAATGGGCTTTTTAAAAGTGCGCACGAAGCGGCTCTCTTCCAGCGCAAAATTCCAGACATTTTCTTCAAATTCGATGATGCGGTGGTCGGCAAAGGTTTTTTGGTCATTGCTGAGGGAAAATTGCAATTGCTCCGGGGAAAAATAGCGCTCACCCGTGTTGCCTTGCAAGGCTTTGAAAGCAATGCCAATCTGGATTTCGCAAGCGCGATTCATTAAAATAAATTCACTGCGTGCATTTTTAACATAAATCGAGACTGGCATGGCGTCAATAATTTCATGCAAGCGCTCTTCGCTTTGACGTAAGGCAAGTTCCGTTTTCTTGCGCTCGGAAATGTCACGCAAGGTGACGATGATCAGGGTTTGCCCAAACATCGTGATCGGTGCCAAGCTCACTTCAACCGGGAATTGCGTACCATCTTTACGTTGTTTGGGCAAACCCTGATCATCGTCACCTTGCGTGACATTTCCGAGCGCAAGAAAACGGAACTTGCCTTACGTCAAAGCGAAG
>JBKJLF010000108.1:0-8191 GCA_046597185.1 Burkholderiaceae bacterium
GTTGGTGTTGGTGTTGGCGTTGGCGTTGGCGTTGGCGTTGGCGTTGGTGTGCTCGTGCTGACAGCCCATGGCCCCCACTGATCGGCGGCGTTTGGCACATTCCCTTGCGTCCACCATTTGGCGGTGTACACCACGCCATTGTAAGTGGCGCATTGGCCTGCGGTAAAAATCGCACTGGCCGTCCATTCCGGGCAATTGGCCACTGGCACGGCCAATGTACCGACACGGCTCAATGTCGATCCCTTCTTTTCCACCTTGGCTTTTTCGGCACTGCGCAGTGCGGTATTACTTTGCGCCGGGTCTGATCCGCCACCGCAAGCAGCTAACATGCTGCCCATCAGTGCCAGAACCAAACCATTTACTTGTAACTTCTTCATATTATTTCATCCTAAAAGATTACTTTTTTGTTTATGAATATAACAAATCAAAAATATAATTATTACTTGTTGCCTCTTAGCTAAAAGCGAAGACAGGATGAAGGGATTGAAAGTGGTAGTCAAGTGGTTTTGCGAAAAAAATAACCAATGCAATACCACTTATAAAATTTCCAATCGGAAAGTATAATCTGTGCCTAAATAAATAATTATAAGTACAATTTTATTTTCACAATTATTTGCCTAATCACCTATGCGAAAGCAAAATATTAAAAATGAAGGTAACATGAATTGGATACAAACAAACACTTCAAGGAAAATATAATAAGTAATTCTTAACAGGCGGCAATCAGACCACTTTTCCAAACATCGGCATCTGGTATTACCCGGGCTTGATGTCGACATTCCGGTTTCTGCGGCATTTTGGCTGCATTTTGGCTGCATTTTATTTTTACAAGGCCATCAAGCAAGGCGCTTGAGCATCAATAGTTGCCTGCGCCACGGGTAATAGTCATAATCGATGCTACTATGTTGCATTGCAATAGCACATGATTTTCTTTCCCCATTCACTAGCCCACTTCAAACCAGGCGGAGGACTTATGTACTTACCCAAATCACGCTACCCTGTGCTGTTCTGCTGGATTTTGCTGGCAACGCCGATATTGAGTCATTTGGCCAGTGCTGCGGAAATAAGCGGCGCAGGCTCTTCCGCCGCCAAGCCCTTATATACCAAATGGGCGCAGTCGTATAACATGAAACTCAATTATCAAGCCAATGGTTCGTTCGAAGGTGTCAAACTGATTAAAGCCAAAAGCGTGGATTTTGGTGCCAGCGATATTGCGCTGCCACCGGAAGAGCTTAAAAAAGATCACCTTATCTTGGTGCCGACCGCGATTTCCGGCATCGTGCCCGTCATCAATCTGCCCAAAATCAAAACCGGTGAATTACAACTCACTGGTGAAGTGCTGGCCGATATTTTTGCGCACAAAATCACGCAATGGAATGACCCCGCCCTCACCGCCCTCAACCCTGGGCTGACTCTGCCCAAACTGCCGATTATTACCGTGGCAAGGCAAGAAGGCTCGGGCACGACTTACAATTTCACCGATTATTTAAGCAGCATCAGCCCGGCCTGGAAAAGCAAATTCGGCAAAAATTTCACCATCGCATGGCCGGCTGACACCCAACTGGTAAAAAGCAGCGCCGATGTGGCCAACGCGGTAAAACAAACAGCGGGGGCAATTGGCTATATCGATTTCAAATTTGCCAATCAGGAACGGCTCAACTACGTGCAACTGAAAAACCGCGATGGCAAATTTGTTGCGCCCACCAGCAAGGGTTTTGAATCGGCGCTCAACCACAGTGCCTGGGTCAAGGGGGAATTTGAGGAAATGCTCAACCATCAGCGCGGGATACTGACCTGGCCCATCACGGCGGGCACATTTATTATTTTCCAGGATAGCAGCCGCACCCCGACTCACACCATTGCGATGCTGAAGTTTTTCACCACCGCCATGATCAAGGGCGACAGCGTGGCCGACAGTGCCGATTTCGTGCCCTTGCCCGATGTGGTGCAGGCGCGGGCATTTCGCGAATTATTGAAAATTTCTGACGAGAAAGGAAAACCATTGGTTTGGTCGCCGCTGTAGGGTAAAATATGCACACCTGAAAATAAGAACATCAATAAGAACATCAATAAGAACATCAATAAGAACCCTCACTTTTCAACCGGAGACCTGTAATGCGATTATCCCGCCTGGCCTTGGCGCTCGCCCTCACTTTACCAAGCGCACTCAATGCACTTGCTGCCAACTACCTGCGCTACCCTGCCCTCTCTGGCGACACCCTGATTTTTACCGCAGAAGGTGATTTATGGCGCAGTTCTGCAAAGGGCGGCACAGCCCAGCGCTTAACCACCCACCCCGCCGAAGAAAGCCGTAGCGCCATTTCTCCCGATGGCAAGCAGGTGGCCTTTAGCGCGGCCTATGATGGCCCACTGGAAGTGTATGTGATGCCGGTGGCGGGTGGACAGCCGCGCCGCATCAGCTTCGAGGGTTTTCGCGCCTTTGTCATCGGTTGGACGCCACAAGGCGAAGTACTGTACAGCGCGCAAGCCGGGCGCGGCCCGAATCAACAACGCGTCATTACCGCGGTCCAGCCACAAAGCTTGCAACGTCGGATTTTGCCTTTGGCAGAAGCGACTGAAGCCACGCTCGATGAGAGCGGCCAAACTCTGTTTTTTACCCGCATGGGCTTACAACTACAAAATGAAAATGCCAAAAAATATCAGGGCGGCATGGCTGCGCATTTGTGGCGTTTTGATTTGAAAAAGCAGGCTGAAGCCGAACGCTTACCCATCACTCACCAGGGTTCGGACAAGCAGCCGATGTGGTGGCAGGGGCGTTTATATTTCATCAGCGACCGCGATGGCAACGACAATCTGTGGTCGATGCAAGCCGATGGCAGCGATGCACGTCAACTCACGCAGCACCGGGGCTGGGATGTGCGCAATGCGGCCATCGATCAGGGCCGCATCGTGTATCAATTGGGGGCGGATCTTCATGTATTGGATATCGCCACTTTGCGCGATCAAACCCTCAATATCGATCTGGTGTCGGACTTTGATCAACAACGCCCACGCTTACTGAAAAACCCGGTCAGCTTTATCACTGCGGCCAACTTCGCCCCCAATGGCGAGCGGGTGGCAGTAACGGCACGTGGCCAAATTGCGCTGGCGGGCCTGGGGCCATTACGCCGCATTCAAATTGCCTTACCCAAAGCCAGCCGCGCCCGCGCCGCCAAACTTGGCCCAGATGGAAAATGGGTGTATGCGATTTGCGACGCCACCGGAGAACATGAAATTTGGCGCTTCCCGGCCGATGGCAGCCCCGGTGGCCAAGCGCTCACGCATGACGGCCAGACCCAGCGCACGAACCTGTACCCTTCCCCAGATGGACGCCTGCTGGCGCATACCGATAAGCACGGCCAATTATTTATCCTCAATTTGGCCAGCGGAAACAACGAGAAAATTGATCACAGCCAGCTCAACGCCGAATATATCGATGTGGTTTGGTCGCCCGATAGCCGCCTGTTGGCCATCAGCCGCCCCAACAGCGTGATAGAACGCGGACAGATAGCGCTGTACGATCTAGCCCAGCGCAAAATGCACTGGCTCAGCAGCGACAAATACCATTCGGCCCATGTCAGTTTCACCCCGGACGGGCACTGGCTGTACTTTACTTCAGAGCGCCATTTTCAAACCATGAATGCCGAACCCTGGGGTGACCGTCATATGGGGCCACATTTTGAAAAGCGCAGCAAAATCTATGCCTATGCATTACAAACGGCGCGCTTTCCATTTCAAAGTAAAAATGAACTCGATGGCGTGGGTGGCACTGCGGCAAAGGCGGCAATCAGTACAGCCACTGGCAACGCCGCAGGCACTGGCACCAAGGCCAGCGGCGTTGAATGGCAAGGCTTAAGCGAGCGCCTGTATGAAGTGCCGCTGGCACCGGGCAACTATACGGCGCTGGAAAACGATGGCAAACGCCTCTATTTTCTGGAGCGCGAGGCTGAGAAAACCCATCTTAAAACCCTGGCCATCGACAATAACGCAGCCACGCCAGAACTGTTTGCGCCGGATGTGCAGCAATTGGGCATCTCGGCAGATAATAAAAAAGTGTATTTTCAAAAATCAGCGCCCAAGGGCGCGGGTGAGATGTTTATCGTAGACAGCGGGGCCAAGGCCGGGCCGGATTTATCCAAAGCGGGCCTGCTATTAAATAGCTGGCAAATGACACTCCAACCACGCGAAGAATGGCAGCAAATTTTCCATGATGCATGGCGTATGCATCGTGATTATTTTTTCGACAGTAAGATGCGCGGCGTCGATTGGCTGGCCATGCGCAACAAATACTCGCCACTGCTGGAGCGGGTGCATGACCGGGCTGAATTAAACGATTTACTTGGCATAATGAGCAGCGAACTGGGCACCCTTCATTCGCAAATCATACCGGGTGATTTACGCAAGGCCGAAGATGGCAGCGTCGCCGCCTTTTTGGGGGCCACGTATGAGCGCACCAGCGATGGTTTTAAGATTAGCCACATCTACCAAACCGAAGCCGAACTCCCGAACGAGCGCAGCCCGCTGGCCCAGCCCGGCGTGCAACTGCAATCGGGTGATGTGATTTTGGCCGTCAATGGCCGCCCTGCTCAGGAAGCGAATGATTTATCAGAATTATTAATCAACCAGACCGGGCAACAGGTTTTACTCAAAATCCGCCATGACCAGCAAGAGCGCAATGTGATTGTGACGCCCGTGAATGCCGAGCGCAACAATGCCTTGCGTTATGGCGACTGGGAATACAGCGCACAAAACCGGGTAGCGCAAGTGGGCCAGGGGCGCATCGGCTATTTGCATTTACGCGCCATGACTGCGCCTGATCTAGCCAGCTTTGCGCGTGAGTTTTACGCCCATATCCATCGCAATGGCTTGATCATTGATGTGCGGCGCAATAATGGCGGCAGTATCGAGAGTTGGGTCATCGAAAAACTGTTGCGCCGCTCATGGCTGGCATGGCATCTGCGTGATGGCAGCCACTATGAAAATATGCAACAAACCTTTCGCGGACATTTGGTGGTGTTGGCAGATGAATTGACCTATTCCGATGGTGAAACCTTTGTCGCGGCGGTGCAAGCCAACAAATTGGGGCCGGTGATAGGCAAGCGCACGGCGGGCGCAGGGGTTTGGTTGACGGATGAAAATGTGTTGATTGACAATGGCCGCGCCAGAGTGGCCGAATGGGCGCAATTTTCCTACCCGGATGCACGATGGCTGATTGAAGGCCATGGCGTGGCACCGGACATTGAAGTGGAAAACATGCCGCACGCCACCTTCCTGGGGCAAGATCAACAACTCGACCGCGCGCTCAAGCTATTGCAAGACAAGCTCAAGGCCGAACCGATTGTCCCGCCCAAAGCCGGGGTGATTCGGCCCGTCAATTAGCGCGGATGCGCCGTCTTACCGGGCCGATGCTTTTAGTTCGATTCTTTTAGTTCGATTCTTTTAGTTCGATTCTTTAATCACCCGCCCGGAAGCCGATTGCACCGGGCGTGCATTCATCGGATACAGGCGGCTAAAAAACGCCAGTTGTGCTGGCGTGGCTTGAATTGGCTCTTTCATCACCATCCAGAGTACACCTTCGCTGCAAGGCGGGGTGGTGAGTGACCCCATAAAGGTAAAGTAATCACGCCGAATCGGTAACAGATCATTCATATCGATCACAATGCTCGGGTTGACCACATCATTTTTTTCCAGTGGCAGATTATTCCAGATGGTTTGAATCAGCGCTTGCGCTTTGCCGCGTTCAATCAGGATCGCCACCACCGCCAGCTTGCCTTCGGCATCTTTATGCACCAAATGCGCCACCATTTCAAAGCTTTTGCCGTTGATGCGCTCTTCAGATGGGCGATGAAAATGAAATTGCAGTAACTCGTATTGTTGATTGAGAATCGTGATGTAGTTGCCACCGCTGACATTCACCTGGATGGTATGGCCGTTATCGATCACAGAAAAACCGGCGGGATGGTAATCGAAGCCGATTTGTTCCAGTTCAACCTTCATGCCGTTTTTAATATCGATGGGCGATTGGCGGTTACCGAGTGCACATTTTGACCAGGCCGAATTAATTTTGCCCCAGTTGGCCGGGCCGTTTTCACCTTCGTAAGACCAATGTTCGCTATGTTGCACGGCCATCACGGTTTCAACGGCGGCTGGTTTGGCTTTTCTGCGCACGGTATGAGTGGAATGTTTTGCTTGTTCGGCTTGGCGCGCTTTCAAGGCGGCGAGGCGATCAGCGATGCGTTGTGACAGTTCGGCTTCACCCATTGGCTCTTTGGCGGCTTCCTTGCTGCTGGCCACGGGTGCGGCTTCTTTGAGCATCGGGGCCGAAGCCTTGATGGGAGCCTTGGCGAAAGCGCTGGCTTTGGCTGCGCTACTGGCTGAGGCTTTCGCAGATGCGGATGCCGATGCATGATCATCAGCCGCAGGCACCTGTGCCCCCCAGGTGATGGCGACGACAAAGGCAAACAACAGGGTCAAATTTCGCATGGCAGTCCAGACAGAGAAGATGAAGTACTGCGGTTTACGGTCAATCTTCTGCCAAACTTGAGGCCAGGCCGCGCTTATAGGTTTGGCTTGCCATTTCCACGTATCAAACGCCACACCCCGCCCAACAAAATTGGCAAAGTGGCAGCACCGACGCCGATCACAACAATCACATTCAAATTATCGCGAATATAAGGGATATTACCAAAGAAATACCCTGCTGGCACCAAAGCACAAACCCAGAACACGGCCCCGGCGATATTAAAGAATTGAAACTGGACGAAGCCCATTTCTGAAACGCCTGCGACAAAGGGCGCGAAGGTGCGCACCACAGGTAAAAAGCGCGATAGCACGATGGTTTTGCCGCCATGCTTTTCAAAAAAGGTGTGGGTTTTATGCAGCGCGTGTCGATTGATCCATTTATAGTCGTGGGTGAAGACCCGGTGCCCGATTGCTTTACCGATCCAATAATTGGTGGTATTACCCAGCACGGCGGCGGTAATCAGGAGCGGAATCAGTATCCAGATATTCATGCCACCTGTCACGCAAAAAGCGCCGCCAATGAAGAGCAAGGTATCACCCGGCAGGAAGAACATCACCACCACCCCGGTTTCAGCAAACACAATGGCAAACAGCAAGGCGTACACATACACCCCGTATTGCTGGATGGCGTCGCCCAGCGTTTTATCAACGTGGACAATCAAATCAAAAAATTGCATTAAATCCATAACACTCCTCGGTTGGGCCGAAATCATACACTACCCGCTGCATTACTGCACGCGATATTCCGGATTTATTCAAACACTGTGTACCGCAGTTGTACAATACAGCTCGATTAGCGCCATGCTTGCCGCTCCCAATTCAAGTTCACATGAGGAATTTATGCAAAACATGCAAAAATGGATCAGTTATAGCGCCGCAGCGGTAATTTGTGCAATCACCTTGCCCGTCCTGGCAGGCGACCCGCCGCCCAAATCCGGCATGGCCGCGATTTTGGAAAAAGCCCCTGCCAGCGATTGGCGCAAACTTGATCCGGCCAATACTTTATATATGGATTTGCCGGAAGGCCGGGTGGTGATTGAGCTGGCCCCTTTTTTCGCGCCCAAGCATGTGGCCAACATTCGAACCCTGGTACAAGAAAGTTATTTTGACGGCTTGGCCATTTTGCGCTCGCAAGACAATTATGTGGTGCAATGGGGTGACCCGAATGAAAAAGAGCCGAGGTCGCTGGGTAAAGCCAAGGCTGGCTTGAAGGGTGAATTTACGGTGGCGGTAAAAAAAGATTTTTCTTTCACGCCGCTACCGGACCGCGATGGTTATGCGCCGCAAACCGGCTTTAGCGGCGGTTTCCCTACGGGTTATGATACGAAAGCGGGCAAGGCGTGGATGACGCATTGTTATGGCATGGTGGGTGTGGGGCGGGATAATAGCGCCGACAGTGGCGATGGTTCATCGTTATACGTGGTAACCGGCCATGCGCCGCGCCATTTGGACCGCAATATTACCTTGGTGGGGCGTGTGCTGCAGGGCATGCCGCTGCTTTCCACCATCCATCGCGGCGAAGCACCGCTGGGCTTTTTTACCGGCTATGAGCAGTATGTGCCGATCAAGCAGGTGCAGTTGGCGGCGGATTTGCCGGAAAAAGAGCGGGTGAATCTGGAAGTGCTGAAAACCGATAGCGCGAGTTTTAAGAAGGCAATTGAGGCCTTGC
>JBKJLF010000363.1:0-2963 GCA_046597185.1 Burkholderiaceae bacterium
GCATAAATTGATGTAATGGCTGACCTTGAGAATGCCGTTGCGGGTGGCGATGCCTGCCAGGGTGATGAAGCCGACCATCGACGCTACCGATAGCGTCACCCCCGCCAGCCACATCGCCAGCACGCTGCCGATTAAGGCAAACGGGATGTTGCCCATAATCACCAATGCCAACACGCTTGAGCGGTAGCGCGAGTAGAGTACCAAAAAAATCAGCGCCAGCGATACCAGCGAAAGACCGGTGATGAGTTTCATGGATTGTTCCTGCGCCTGAAACTGGCCCTCGATGCTGACAAAATAGCTGCCGGGCAGGGCGGTTGCGCCTATCGCCTTGCGCACTTGGCCGATGATGTTTGACATGTCGGAACCATCGGTATTGGCGTAGATCACAATGCGGCGGCGGCCATTTTCTCGCCCGATCTGGTTGGGGCCGTCACTCTCTTCTACCGTGGCAATGCTGGACAAGGGAATCCGCCCGGCGGGGCTGTCCAGCATCGTGCGCGCCAGGTCTTGCGGTGTGCGGCGGGCGTCGGCCAGGCGCACTACCAAATCGAAGCGGCGCGCGCCATCCACAATCTGGGTAATGCGCGCGCCATCGGACAACATTTCCAGCTCTTTCACGACCTGCCCCGGTGTTAGCCCAGGCTGCGCCGCTTTGCGATAGTTGATACGTACCTTGATTTGTGGCACCAATACCAAGCGCTCCACCGTTAAATCAACCAGCCCCGGCACATTGCCTAAGCGTTCGCGCAAAGATTCGGCCAGGCCGCGCAGGGTGTCGATATCATCGCCATAGATTTTCAGGGCGATTTGCGCCCGCACGCCGGAGAGCAAATGATCGAGCCGGTGCGAAATCGGTTGGCCAATCGCAATCGATGCGGGGAGTGACGATAAGCGGGCGCGAATGTCAGCCATGACCGCCTCGCGCTCGCGCCCCGAGCGCTTCAAATCAATATCAATTTCTGACGAATGCACGCCTTCAGCATGTTCATCGAGTTCCGCCCGCCCGGTGCGCCGCCCAACCTTGGTCACTTCCGGCACTTGCTTGATCAAGGCTTCGGCGGCGCTGCCCATGCGGTTGGTTTCTGTCAGCGCGGTGCCGGGGTTGAAGATCAGCGACATCACCAGCGAGCCTTCGTTAAATGGCGGCAAGAAGGCGCGTGGAAAGAAGGGCACGCTGGCCGCAGCGGCGAGCACCACCACTGCCGCCGCCAGCAAAATCCGCTTGGCACGCGGAAACGACCAGGTGAGAATGCGCGCATCCCAGAGCTTTAATCGTTTTACCAGCGGGCTGTCGCCATGCGCCAGTTGCGGCATGCGCGGTAACAGGTAAGACGCCAGCACCGGGGTTACCGTCATCGAGACCAGCATGGAAGCCAGAATCGAGACAATATACGCCACCCCCCAGCGGTGCAAACAGGCGTCCTCCAATGCCGGGCAGGGCAAACAGCGGAATAAACACCAGTACCACAATCACGGTGGCGTAGACGATGCCGGAGCGCACTTCGACCGAGGCACGCCAGATTAGCGGCAGCACACTTTAACTCCGTGCTTTTGCTCTTGCGAGAATGTGTTATGTCAAGACTTGACCCCGTGCTTTGTTTTCAATAATGCCAACAGCCAAGCCGCATACATCCCGAATCAGGACAAAACCAACGCGAGCAAGCGCCGATCACATAAGCAATTTAACACTAAGCACAAACCGAATCCCTACGCAAAAACCTGCGCCAGCTCGGCGTAGTTTTTCAAAATCCCATCTGTTGCCACCAACCAATTACCCGCAAAATCGCCAAGCAGATCATCGGGCAGTGGTGTATCAAAATCATCTGCAATGCGAATTTGCCCCCTCATTGATCCGGGTTGCCGTACTACACTTTCCCCACAAGCCATCGGCCCCAGCAACGCAATAGTACGCGCCTGCAACATTTGAATAGCAACATGTGAGGAACAATAAATGGACGCCAACACTAAAGCATTAATGTGGGTGTCCGGTTAGCACCACCAGAGAATCGGGGGGCCGAATCGGGGGGGCAGTCCTTGTCTTTTGCTAGTCATTATTTTTTCCTCCCAATGCCACCAGCCGACTCACTCTGGATACCGACAAGCCGAGTTCATGGGCCAGTGCTGTAATGGTTTTCCGCCTTGTTTATGCGCCAAATACAGGCCATGTTCGCGTGAAAAGGCAAAAGACAAGGACTGACACCGCTTCCAGACACCGCTTCCAAGGACTGACACCGCTTCCACTCAGACACCGCTTCCACTCACTCATGGGATCGGGCCTGAAGGAAAACAGTATCATGTCACACTTCAAGACCTGACCCAATCGTACGCGCAACGGTACGGATGCGGTTCAATTTAACGGCTGGCCTTCATCGATAAGTTCTTCACTTGAGCTGTCGTCTTATAAGCTCCCCAAACTTCAAAGCCCATATAGAATTCGGCCAAATTAAAATCGGCAGCTGAGGAAGACGGTAAATTCCGCCGATACTTTGTGTTGTATGCAGCGATTGCTTGATTCGCAATATTTTTTACATCAACAGAAAAATTGACCCATTCATCAACTCTCGTCTCTCGAGGACTACGCCCGACTGAGGCGTTGGGCGCAAAGTAGGTGTAGTTACCGTTTTGTGGATCTTCGTCGATGATATTACTGGAATCTGTCGGATCTCTCGGATTCATGATGTCTATTGTTCCGGTTTCCGAATAGAAAACCTGAACTAACGCATAGATAGTAGTTACAGGACGTTTTCCTCCGGAAAAGTGTGGATCCTCGAGCATTGCCTTGCTTGCTAACGCCAAGTTGAGATAAAAGTACTCATGATTGTTAGTCGCTGTCTCCCAAGTCCCCGGAGCACATTCGCCCCCACTTCTTTGGCTTCTGGCTATTTTTACTGAAGCATTAAGTGTAATTTTGTTATATTGCGAAAGTGGTAGTGCACCAGGTGCTTCCGGATTCTGAATCTTCT
>JBKJLF010000380.1:0-6389 GCA_046597185.1 Burkholderiaceae bacterium
TCAGCTTCGGCAGCAACTTCGGCAGCAGCCCCGGCCATGGATGTCAGCCCGGTTTGCCAAACCTTGATTATTGACACGCCCGTGCGCGCCGGGCAACGCATTTATGCACGCGGGGCCGACTTGATTATTACCGCCGTGGTCAATAATGGTGCAGAAGTGATTGCCGATGGCAGCATCCACGTCTACGCCCCCTTGCGCGGACGCGCGCTGGCTGGTGCCAGTGGCAACGCCAATGCGCGCATCTTCGCGCTCAGCATGGAACCAGAATTGCTTTCTATCGCTGGCATGTACCGCACCTTTGAAGATGGCTTCCCGCCCAATTTGGCGCAGCAAGCCACCCAGGCACGCCTGGTCGGTGATCGGCTCGATTTAAGCTCGGTACAAAACCCCAGCAAACATGGTTAAAATTTTCGATTATGAAACAATTTGTGTAAAGGAATGGTTGTGGCAAGAATTATTGTAGTGACATCCGGCAAAGGTGGCGTAGGCAAAACCACCTCCAGCGCAAGCTTTGCTTCTGGCCTCGCCTTGCGCGGTCACAAAACCGCCGTCATCGATTTTGATGTGGGTCTGCGTAATCTTGACCTGATCATGGGTTGCGAGCGGCGCGTGGTGTATGACTTGATCAATGTCATCAATCAGGAAGCCAACCTGAACCAGGCGATGATCAAGGACAAGCATTGCGACAACCTGTTCATTTTGCCTGCGTCGCAAACGCGCGACAAAGACGCCCTGTCGGAAGCAGGGGTCGAGCGCGTGCTCAATGAACTGATTCAAATGGATTTTGAATACATTATCTGCGATTCACCCGCCGGGATTGAACACGGGGCCTTGATGGCACTCACCTTTGCCGATGAAGCCTTGATCGTGACCAACCCCGAGGTGTCATCGGTGCGCGACTCGGACCGCATTTTGGGTATCTTGCAAGCCAAATCGCGGCGCGCCCAAAGTGGCGGCGACCCCGTCAAAGAACATTTGCTGATTACTCGCTATTCACCGAAACGAGTTGAAGCCGGTGAAATGTTATCCTATACTGACGTGCAAGAAATTTTACGAATTCCACTGCTGGGCATTATTCCCGAATCAGAATCCGTATTACACGCATCCAACTCCGGCAACCCCGCCATTCATATGAAGGGCACCGACGTTGCACAAGCCTATGAAGACGTAATTGCCCGCTTTTTGGGTGAACAAGTGCCGATGCGGTTTACGACTTATGAAAAACCGGGGCTATTCCAGCGTATTTTTGGGGGACGCTAACATGGCGTTACTATCTTTTTTATTTCCAAACAAACCGAAAACGGCGAATGCCGCCAAGGAACGCTTGCAAATCATTATTGCACGCGAACGTAGCGGGCGAGGCGGCCCCGACTTTTTGCCGGCCTTGCACAAAGAATTAATCGAAGTCATTTCCAAGTACACCAAGGTCAATCCGGAAGATATCAAGATTACGCTGGATCGACAGGGCAATCTTGAAGTACTGGATGTCAATGTGGTCTTACCCGACGCGTAAAATAACAGTTTTCCTCCGAACACTGCCCGGCAATCAACAGCCGGGCAGCTTATAATTCCCCCGCCAGCACACCTCGTAAAACATTGCATACCTTTCAAGTTTTACATTTATACCAACTTTCAATTTTGCAACGGCAAGAGTCCATCGGATTTCACATTGCTTTGTGAGAACTAGTCTATAATAGCGCGATTGGCTTCTTGTTGTGAAATAGTGGTGGATAAAATTTCCAACAGGAAATATAATACAGGCAGATTAAAATCTGGTAAACTACTTCCAGGATGAGTCGCCCTGTATTATCGATAAATTTGCGGCTGAAACCAGCTTGCCCCGTACTCCTTTTAATCCGAATCTCGCATATTATGAGAATTGCCGTACTTGACAATGACTCCCTGCAGGCAGAATTGGTCTGCGGCACCTTGAGTGCTGCAGGTCATGTTTGTCAGGCATTTTCGAATGCCAAGGATTTATTATTGCAATTACGCCGTGAAAGTTTCGACATGCTCATCCTCGATTGGCATGTACCCGATTTAAGCGCGGTGGAAGTTTTACGCCAGTCCCGCGACAAACTCCCCACCACCATGCCGGTACTGTTTATGACTTCTCGCTCGGGCGAAGATGACATCATCGCCGGCATGGCGGCAGGTGCCAATGATTACCTGATCAAACCGATACGACGCAGCGAGCTGGTAGCGCGGGTGCAAGCCTTGTTACGCCGCAGCTACCCTGGGGCCTATAGCGCGACCGAGCAAATTTGTTTTGGCCCTTACACCTTTGAAACCAAAACCTTTTTTCTGTTCAACTGCGATAAAAAGATCGATGTGACGCAATAAGAATGTGACTTGGCGTTACTGTTTTTCCGCAATATTGGTCGGTCTTTGTCGCGCGCCTTTATTAACGAAGTGGTTTGGACGCGCGAAATCGATATTCCGTCGCGCACGCTCGACACCCATGTCTCACGCGTGCGCAACAAATTGCAGCTGGTACCAGAAAACGGTTACCGTCTGGCTTCGGTGTATAGCTATGGCTACCGCCTGGAACTGGTCGAAAAGTAATCATGTTTGTTGCAAATGTTTTATCCTTCACTACGCATACTTCACTGCGGCAACAGGACTTCCAATAACGCACCGCTCTCACTATCAACTACCGCGAACATAAGGCGACGTTTGCCTATCAATGGAACAAAACCAATCTTGCGGGCTGGATTGGCCACTTCGTAGTCCTGCAAAAATTGGCGCACCTCCTTGGGCAGCTTTTCTATCGCACTGGCAGGCTTTGCCGCTTGTTTGACTTGTGCCTGCACCTTGCTATAATTAACATAATATTGCGGCAGGTTTTGTATTCCCAAATCACCAAAGCTGGCCAAATCGATATCTTCCGCTTTTTTAGGGTCGCTCGGGCCTTGCGTCCCGACCAACCTTGGCCCGGTGAATGACAAGGTGCTGAAGTAATCATCACTGCCTTTTTTCAGTTCCGCCTCTTCGATTTCATTGGCCGTCACCATAAAAAACCGCTGGCCAGCAAAGGTAATAAACGCAGGTCGCGCCTGCCCAATCGACCAAACGCCATAGCCCAAAAACGCCAACTGAAACACCAACACGCAAGCCACATCAAATTTGATCGATTTCTTTTGCGGGTTAAAAATAATCAACATGATCAATGGCCCCAACACCACATCCACACCCGCAATGATGCCGATCAAATTCACGCCACTGGCAACATAAAAGAAGGGGCCGGGATACCAAACCCAACGCACCAAAGCGGCAATCAACAAGAGTAGGGCCGCACTGCCTAAAAAATGCAGCCCAGCGGCTTTATAACGATTCATGATATCCCCTCCCAAAAACATTTAAAAACAGTTGAAAACACTTGGAAATAGTTGAAACTATTTTGACGTTCTGCCATATGATGCAAATTATGGCAAATTCAAGCAATAATTGGCCCTGTCGCCAACGCTTTGCTGCGTATTTTTTGGCAGGCACGCTACACTATCATTATTCCAGGCAAATCAAACCTTGATCCGATTGAACCAGCGAGAAAACTTTGCTCACTTTTTATAACGAACAACACGCCCTGCATGCCCCACGGGTAGAAATGTATCGCGGCGAATTACTGCCCTGCTTTGAAAAGCCGGAGCGTGCCGATTTTGTGCTGGCGGAATTGCAGCGCCGCAACCTCGGCCCAATTTTAAGCCCGCAACACGTGGCCCTGGGTTCGCTGGAACGTATTCATAACCCACGCTACCTCGATTTTTTACGCTACGCCTGGCAAGAGTGGTTGGCGCTTGACCCGGCCAACGCCACCCGGGACGCGCTACCCTCGGTTTGGCCGATTCGCACTTTGCGTGATGATATCGAGCCACAAAATTTTACCGCGAAACTGGGTTTATTTTCCATGGATAGCGGCACCCCGCTCACCGCAGGCACCTGGCTGGCAGCCAAAGCCGGGGCCGATTGCGCCATCAACGCTGCGCACGCGCTGCAGGGCGATGAGCGCGGCAGTTTTGCCCTGACCCGACCACCCGGCCACCATGCCGGGGCCGACTTCTTCGGCGGCTACTGTTTCTTGAACAATGCCGCGCTGGCCGCCCAACATTTGCTCGATAATGGTGCCAAACGGGTGGCGATTCTGGATATCGATTTTCATCATGGCAATGGCACCCAGAGTATTTTTTATGAGCGCGCCGACGTACTCACCCTCTCCATCCACGGCGACCCGCGCACCGAGTTTCCCTTTTATCTGGGCTTTGCCGATGAAACCGGCAGTGGGCCAGGTTTTGGCAGTAATCTGAATATTCCATTGCCCAGCAGCAGCGCCAACAGTACCTGGTTTGCCGCATTGGAAACGGCTTGCTTGCGGGTTCAAACCAGCCGGATTGATGCACTGGTGGTATCGCTGGGCGTTGATACCTTTGCGGGTGACCCGATTTCCAGTTTTCATTTACAAAGCGCCGATTTTTTACGCATTGGCGAGCGTATCGGCAATATGGGTTTGCCTTGCGTGTTTGTGTTTGAAGGGGGTTATGCGGTCAACGAAATCGGCGTCAATGTCGTGAATGTGTTGGAAGGCTTTGAAACCTCGCTCTAACCTTATCACACAATCCATTGGCAGTTTTGCAAACTATTGGTATTTTAACGCCATACCGCCCGAAACCTGATCAGTTTATATACGGCAATATTTTTCTTGCGGAAACCCTTGATTTGGCCGAAAATTGCTCTACAATAAGATTTGCTCAGTGGAAAATTCATGCCGTGAAATTCACTGCGCCACCGTCAACTTACTGATCCAAACTGATCCAAACTGATCCAGGGGAAAATTATGTCACCATCCAATAATGAAGAATGGGAACGCCGCGAAACCTCGGAAGAACTTTCTGTCGTCATTCGGCTAGCCCAGGAGATGGCGCAACGGCTCGCCACCAAAACCCATGGTGGCTTGCATAGTGAAGTGGCTTCGCTTGGCAGCCTGTTACATGAAGCACGACAAAAAGTGGAATTTATCGGCTCGCATTTGGGTTAAGCCCGCATTGCCGCCCTAACTTTGCCTCGCCCTATTTTCTGCGTCTGCTTTGTTGCGGACGCAGAAAATTGTTTATTGTGCAATTTAAACAGTGCTGGTCGCAGGCTCATCCAAGAGTTGCAAATCCCGCACCGAACAAGGGTGGCACAAGGTACTATTTTGGTAAGCCAAAATAAATTGATCCAAATCACCTTCTTGCTTGCGCTCGATATCTTCCTGATCGTTCAGAGAATTTGTCGCCAAATCGGTGTAATAGGCGTGCTGCTGCTCGCTTAATGGGCGCGCCTTGAAATTTTCCGCATGCATTTGGCTTTGATGCAAACCAAAACGCGGGAAGGAATGGCCAAACTTCGCCAAATCGACCAGTACCCGGGCGGACGGGGTGAGTGAATAATCGAGCAATTTGGCGCGTTGCTGCGCCAGTGCCTGGGCATGCACATCATCGCCGCGCGCAGCATCGAGCAATTGTGCCACTGGCGTGAGTTGTTCGATTAAAGCTAAGCCCCAATCCTGCAAAGCAACTGCCTCACCCTGCCGGTGCAATTGCAAACCGGGGCGACGCCCTTCTTTGACCGTTAAAGCGAAATTTTCCTGATTTTCGCGGCTGTCTTGCTCGCTATTCAAGGGGCTGGCCGACAGCGCGCAAAAGGTCAGGTAGACATCCAGAAAACGCGCGGTTTCCAGACTGATGCCCAGCGGATGATATGGGTCTACATCCATGCAGCGCACTTCGATATATTGCACGCCACGCCGACACAGCGCCTGAATCGGCCGCTCGCCTGTGCGGATCACGCGCTTGGGGCGGATATTGGAATAATATTCATTTTCGATTTGCAGCACATTGGTACTCAATTGCACCCATTCGCCATGTTGCTTGGTGCCGATTTTGGCATATGGCGGGTACGCCTGCCGCACGGCGTAAAAGAGCGTGGAAACATAGTTTTCCAGGCTGTTTTCTTGCGGCGTCAAACCTGCTTGCGCATCGTTTTGATAGCCCAGATCACTCATGCGCAAGCTGGTGGCATAGGGCAAATAGAGCGTGTCGTCGGATAAAGTTTCCAGTTGATGCGCGCGGCCGCGTAAAAAACTGCGCGCCAAGACAGGCGATGCACCAAATAAAAACATCAACAGCCAACTGGTGCGGCGGAAATTACGAATCATGGCGATATAGCTTTCCGATTGATACTTCATCGCCAGCGTAGTATCGCCCTCTTCTTTTTGCAATAACTGCCACAAACCTTCGGCCACGGAAAAATTATAATGAATCCCGGCAATACACTGCATGGTTTTACCGTAGCGCAAGGCCAGGCCACGGCGGTACACGTGCTTTAACATACCGATATTCGATTTACCATACCAG
>JBKJLF010000785.1:0-2976 GCA_046597185.1 Burkholderiaceae bacterium
CGGCTGGTGTTTTGCGTAATGGACAACGTCATTTCTGCTTCAGAATAAGGGGTAAAGGAATGGCGCAAGCGCCCCCGACGACGAAACTACAGCCAACAAGGCTGCAATCACCAGCAAAACAGGCAGTAAAAGCAACAAACCTCGTTGCCGGCGCTTCAACAGCGCCTTTACAACATCCAATACTGCAACAAATAAACTTTGCAAAATCCAAAGCGCCTTCATCATTGCCTCTCTCAGTATTTCTTGCGAATTAGCAAATTATCGATCACTAACGTATCGACACCAGTACGGGCAAACATTGCCAACGCCATGCGAGGATGCGCAACCATTGGCAACGACCGTTCGTTTAGCGACGTATTGAGCAAGGCAGAAATACCATTGTGTCTGCCAAAGCGCTGGAGCAGGGCCCAGTAGCGAGGATTGTCGCTCCGGCTACAAACCTGAGGCCGGGTTGTCCCATCAACATGAATTGCTCCTCGCAGGCTAGTGTGAAAGTCCGACCGAACTGGCCAAATCGATTGCATCCATTTGAGCATGTGAGGTGTGACATTTTCGATATCAAGAATGCGAGGTGCATCCTCTGCCGTGATCGACAACGCATATGGCCGAAAGTGTGTATGAGCCTTGACTGTACGGCTCATACGCCGCACAGCATCAACTTTTCCGGCAGCCACCAATAATGAACGATTGCCCAATGCCCGTGCACCGACTTCAAAGCGTCCCTGCACCCACGCCACGATCCGACCTTGCGCCAAATCCGCCACTACTTCGTCAAGCAACTGGTCTTCATCTTCCATCATCATTGACGAAATCGAGGTAGCGGGCATGCCACCCAGAGTTTGCTTGCCCAACAAAAAGCCCAAGTCAGGGGCGGCTGAAAAAAGTGGCGTCAGTTCATCATGCGAATACGCACAACCCAAATAAGGATTTTCGAGCGGCTTTACTTTTCCATGCGCAGCAGCGCGCAACATTGCGGCACCAAAACAAGCCCCGCCATCACCCGGATCGGGTGGAATGAAAACACCGGAAAAGCCGCTCTCCTTGACTAACCGCGTATTAGCCAAACAATTGAGCGCAACCCCTCCGGCAACGCAGAGGTTCTCGGACTTGGTAATTCTGCGAAGCCGTGCACAAAGCCCCAGAAGCAGCTCTGCCAATACTTCCTGCAAACTCGCCGCAACGTCCGCAAAGCGTTGCTCCTCTTCAGAGATATCGCTTTGTCCATCGGCCAATGCGTCAAAGCCATAGGACAGTTTGAAGTCTCGGGGTGGGCCGAATGTTTCTACCATTTTGGCACTGAATAAATCGCGGGAATTGCCCTCAAAATTGAAATAGCCGGGCTCAACAAAATACGTTCCATCCTGGCGAGGCGTGACAACCTGTCTCACTTTTTCAAGATACCTATCAGGCTTCCCAAACGCAGCAAGTGCCATCGTGCTCGCCTCGCCGGAATTTGGCTTGAACCCCAGATAAGCGGTAAACGCAGCATAAACCAAACCGATTGAGTGTGGATACTCATACTGCTCGACAATTTTCAGAACATCGGGGGCATTGCGATTGGCAATTGCAAGTGTTGTGCAATCCCATTCACCGACCCCATCAAGGACAAGTACCGCTGCATCGTCAAAAGGTGATGGCAGAAACGCTTGCGCCACATGAGAATGGTGATGCGCCACCAAATGGATTTTACTTGGCGGGAGGTTGAAGCGCGAGCCCAATGTAGCACGAACCCAAAGCTTTTCACCCAGCCAGGTTTTGTTAGCGGCGATGAATTGGCCTACGCCCTTTGGAAAGCGGGCCATGCTGGTAGTAAGGATGCGCGAATACTTGACCGCTGGCTGCTCATAATAGACAACTTCGTCTATATCCTGGATATTGCACCCAGCCCCCTGCAATATTGCAGACAGCGAGAGAACAGGATAGCTACTATCGTGCTTTTGCAATGAAAACCGCTCTTCAGCCGCAACCCCTACCAATTGCCCATCACGAACCAAAGCGGCAGCCCCATCGTGAAAATCAAATGAAAGACCCAGTATGTTCAAAAAATTTTCCCATTGAGATTTGCAAGTATCGTTAGATTATATCATAAAGAATAAAGCTCACCCTTTTTACGTGCCTTTTAATCTCAAATTTCCTCGCCCGCGATCACCTGTGGGCGTAACGATGGAAGTGCCCACGCCCGGCACGGTTAAAGTGTTTCAATCCTTGTATGTAGAATAATAGCATTGTGAGGTGCCAGATCGGTCAATCCATGCTCTGAGTGATGAAACTCAAGTTCGGGGGTGAGCGAAGATCGGCATTCTCACGTTCAGCGGAAAGTCATCGGAGCCCGAACGGTTGTATGACTACTACAAGTAGAATTGGTTACAAGGATGGGAGATATGACATGGACGCTAAATTTGTTGGTATTGACGTAAGTAAAGTAGCGCGGGATTTTAATTTTCTGCCCAATGGATCGGCGCAACAGTTTAGTAACGATCCAGATGGCATCAGCGCCCTGTTGGCATTATTGAACGCATTGGATGGTGAAGGAAAGGTAGAGTGCATTGTATTTGAAGCAACGGGCACCTATGAGACTGCTGCGGCAACAAGGTTGGCTGCTGCTGGCTTACCAGTAGTAATTATTAACCCAAAACGGGTTCGGGATTTTGCCAAGGCTAGTGGGATTTTGGCAAAAACGGATAAGATTGATGCAAAGGGCTTGGCACGGTTTGGGAAAGTAATTGCGCCACCAGTACGCCCCTTGGCAGACGAACGACAAAGGGAGTTGGGCAACTTGTTGGATAGGCGCATGCAGCTAGTGGCGATGCGGGCGCAGGAGAAGGCGCGCATAAGTTCGGCATTAAAAGTAGCAGAAAAGGATATTGACTTACACATCAAATGGCTTACTGAACGGATTAAATGCATTGATGTGTAAGTCAATATCCTTTTCTGCTACTTTTAATGCCGAACTTATGCGCGCCTTCTCCTGCGCCC
>JBKJLF010000502.1:0-20108 GCA_046597185.1 Burkholderiaceae bacterium
TTTCCAGCCAACTGGTGCGCACCAGATTCAGGGTGGAACTTAAACATTCGGACAAGCGCACCAGCTTTTTCTCCGCTTGATCGAGGCGAGTAAAGGCGCGCAAATCTTTCACAATGCCCTTGATGCGTTGCGTACCATTGAGCATGGTGGCCACATTGCCCGAGAGCCGGGCAAAGCGTTGCTGAAAACCTTGCATTAACTCAGGCTCGTCATCGGCTTCGATCAAGCTCGCTACAAATTGCTCGAATTCAGCAATATCGACCCGTTGGTTTTGCGCCGCCACATGGACGAAATTGGTGGGATTATTGATCTCGTGCGCCACCCCGGCCGTGAGCGTGCCCAGCCCCGCCATTTTGCCTTGCACCACCAATTGCTGCTGGGTTTCTTGCAATAATTGGTTGGCGGCATGCAAATCGCCATGCGCCGCCGCGTTGGAAAGCGCAATCGCGGTATACGCACACAGGGTGCGCAAAATCATTTGCTCCGGTGCGCCGTAAGCATGGCGCTGGCGCGATTGCACCGTTACCACACCCAGCACCTGGTCGCCCAAACAGAGTGGGAAAAACAAGCGGCTCAAGGTGGGCAAGGTGGAAAAAGGCCAGTATTTGGCGGCCCCGCTCACATCATAATCCCCCAATACCTCGCGCCGCTCGCGCGCACACAGGGTTATTTTGGCCAGGCCATCTTTCAGCGGAAAACTGAACAAGGGCATCGGTTTGCCCTCATCGATCGAAAAGACGGTATGCAATGCCTGCGCCTCTTCATCCATCAGTGCAATGCCAACAAAGTCCACCTGCAACAATTGCTGTAGATGCTGGTTCAGTACCGCAAACACCTTATCGGCCACCAAATGGGCGGTGATTTCTTGCCCGATGCGGCTTAAACGCGCCATGGTTTCATTGGTTTGTTGCAATACCTCGGCGCGGCGCGCTTCGGCCTGCGCCATCTTCTGATGATGCGCCACATCATACTGCGCCCGGTCGATGGCGTGATTGAGTTGCAGTGCCAGCGCGCGGTTGTTAGCTTGCTGGCTCAAAACCGATTTATAGGCCAAACTGGCTTGCCGGGAAATGTCAAAAGCCTGTTCATAATGGCCCAGGCGAGCGTGGGCTTGTGCCACGGCGTCGAGCAAATCACCCGGCACACTGTAATTTTGAATGGTCGCGGCCAGCGCCTGGGCCTGCTGCAAGTAGTACAAGGGCGCGCTCGCAGCCGTTATGCCGGGCGGCGGCGGCACCGGGCACTCGCTGTAAATATCCGCCAGCACCCGCAATGCCGCGATTTGGTGACTCACATTCGATTTTGCCCCGGCCAGCGCCGCCAGCGCCGCTTGCAAGGCCGGTTGTGGCTGGCCCAGTTGCAGTAAGGCATGGGCTTGGCCGCGTAGCGCAATCGAGAGCAAATCGCCTTGCGCCAAAGCCAGCGCGCGCTGTTCCAACAAGCGGAATTTATCCAGCGCACTGGCGTATTGCTTGCGGTCGAGTTCTACTTCCCCCAGGTATTGCAGTACCAGTGCATAACTGCGCGCGGCCACATTGGGTGCCATCAAAGCCAGCGCTTTATTGAGCATGTCGCCCGCTGCATCGAAGCGCTGTAAACGACGCAGGGTTTCGCCGGTAATCATCAGCGCACCACCAATACTGCTGGGCCAGGCACTTTGGCGTGCCAAATTCAAACCGCGATGCGCCCATTCGAGCGCCGTATGGTACTCATTGAGCTGGTTAAAACTATCGCCGATATTCAGGGCGGCAATCATCGCACGTCGTTGTTGCCCACTCGCCAGCGCCAGTGTATAGGCGCTGCTCAAGTGGCGCACGGACTCCACATAATCACTGTTTAACTTGGCGGCATAGCCCAAAAAGTCTTCCACCCAACATTGCGCCGCCGCTTGCAAGCTGATACTGTCCGTAACAAAGTGCAAACCCGCGCTTTGCTTGCTACCCGCACTATTGCACGCCACCGCAAAACGCGCCAGCGCGGCCTGCGCCACACAGCAACGCACCGGATCGGCACTGCACACGGCCATCACTTCCAGCTCCACATTAACGCGTGCCAAATTCCCCTGATCGGTGGCGATAGCGGCCAATAGCCAATGGGCATCGGCACAACCGGTTTTATCATTTTGCGAGGTAAACCCTTGCAAGGCGGTCTCAGCCAGACGCAGGCTGGTAATGAGCTCCCCCATCAGCCATTTCACTTCGGCGCGTACCAGTATCAGTCGCAACCCCAGGCTGTGGCGCAACGATTCCGTTAATTCATCCCGCGCCAACCAACCTTGCGCTTCATCGGCCACGATTAAAGCGCGTTTGCTGTCGCGCTGACGCAGTTGCCAGGCCAGGCTACAGCACAAGGGCAAGCGCTCGATGCCGCACGCGGTTTGCAAATCGGCCTCAATCTGCGCCACCCGTTCATTATCGGCAAAAAATTCAATCTCCATTTGCTATGAATCCTTTCGCGCAAACCAGCGGCAAACAAACCGAAAAACAACTCCCCACCCCAGGTGTGGAATCAAAATCCAGACTACCGCCATGCTTTTGTACAATACCAAACGAAATCGACAAACCCAGCCCGGTGCCCACGCCCACCTCTTTGGTGGTGTAAAACGGCTCCAGAATCCGCGCCTGGGTGGCCACATCCATACCCACACCGCTATCTTCAAAGCTGACGGTAATGTTACCCTTGGCATGATCCAGGTGTAAGCGCAGCCATAATGTGCCGCGTAGCGGGTTTGCCTGGTTTTGCTGCTTTTCCTGCTTTTCCTGCTTTTCCTGTATTGCCTGGCAACCATTGACCAATAAATTCATGAAGACCTGGTTGAGCAAGGCGGGCCAACATTCTATTTCCGGGTCTGGCTCGAATTCGGTGATGAATTCGACCCGTTCTTGCCAACTGGCGCGCACCAGGTTCAAGGTCGAGCGCAAACAATCGGAGAGTCGTACCGGTTTTTTTTCTGCTTCATCGAGCCGGGTAAATGAGCGCAAATCCTTGACGATGCCCTTGATGCGCTGGGTGCCGTTGAGAATAATGCCGACATGTTCCTGTAAAATTTTGAAGCGCTGCTCAAACAATGCAATCACCCTGGGTGCTTCTTCCCCGTCGGCCAGGTGGTTTAAAAATTGCTGGAAGGTGTGTAAATCAACCTCCAGGTTTTGCGCCGCCACATGGGCAAAATTGGTCGGGTTGTTGATTTCATGGGCCACCCCGGCGGTGAGCGTGCCCAAGCCCGCCATTTTGCCTTGCAACACCAATTGCTCCTGGGTCTCTTGCAACCTGCGGTGCGCCGCCGCCAGTTCTCGGTGCGCCTTTGCCAGAACTTCGCCATTCTCCTGCAAAACCTGGGCGCGCTGGCTTTCTGCCTGCGCCAGTTGCCGATGATGTTCGGCATCAAGGCGCGCCTGTTCGATTTGGTAGCTTACCTGCATTGCATGGCCGCGGTTGGTGGCTTCCCGGCTTTGGATTTTTTGCCGCGCAATATTGGCTTGCCGGGCATATTCAAAAGCGTGTTGATAGTCGCACACCCTGGCATATTCATCGGCCAGGGCGTCGAGCAATTGTTCCGGCACGATAAAATCAGCAATGGTATTGGCCAGGCTTAAGGCTTGCTCCAGGTAATACAAGGGCGTGCTGGCTGCGCCGATTGTATCGATTGCACCGATTGCACCGATTGCGTCCGATGCCGGCAGCGGGTAACGCGCATGAATATCGGCCATCACACGTAAGGCGGCAATTTGATCGTCGGCATTCAAATTGGCCACGTCCAGCGCCGCCTGTGCCGCTTCCAGTGCCAACGCTGGCCGCCCCAGGTGTAACAGTGCCTCGGCCTGGCCGCGCAAGGCACGGGTTACCAGATCCTGCTGACTGAGCGCAATGGCACGTTGCTCCAGCAACTCGAACGACTCCAGTGCGCTGGCATGGTTTTTTCGATCCAGTTCCAGCTCGCCCATATATTGCAAGGCAGCGGCGTAATAGCGCGAGGCAGCAATCGGGGCCATTAATTCCAGCGCTTCGCGCAACATGCTGTAGGCCGCATCATAACGCTGCAGCAGGCGCAAGGTTTCGGCAGTTTGTTTGAGCGCCACCCCGATCATGCCTTGCCAGCCGCTTTTGCGCGCCAGATCCAACGCCCGTTGCATCCATTCCAGTGCGGTATTGTATTCATTCAAACTATTAAATGCGTAGCCCAAAATAACCGCAACAATCAGGGCGCGCCGATGTTGGCCACTGGCCAGCGCCAGGGTCCAGGTTTTGCTCCAATGCCGGATCGATTCGACATAATCACTGGAGAGCGACGCGGCCAGGCCAAAAAAGTCTTCCACCCAACAAGCCGCCGCCGGGTCAGGCGGTATGCCACTGGCGGCAATGGTATCGGTAAAATAAGCACTCCAATAGTCTCGGGTCGCCACATCACTGAGTAGCGCAAAACGCGCCAGCGCCGCCTGCCCTACCGCCGCACGCACCGGGTCGGTGTTGGCGGCAATGGCGGCCATCGCCGCCACTTCCACATTGCTGAGCGCCAAATCACCTTGATCAAACGCCAGCCAGGTACATAGCCAATGGGTATCGGCGCAGCCACGGGCGTCGCCCAGGGTGGTAAATCCTTGCAACACATTTTTGGCCAGACTGGCACTGTCTTCCAACTCGCCAAACAACCATTTCGCCTCGGCCCGGATCAATTGCATGCGCAGTGCAAGTGCCTGTCCATCAACATCAACATCAACATCAACATCAACATCAACATCAACATCAGCATCAGCATCACCAGCGGCATAGGCATCAGCCAGCATCCCTTCCGCTTCGGCCACCATTGCCAAAGCGCGCGGGGTATCACGCTGGCGCAAATGCCAGCCCAACACGACCAATAGATTGAGTCGTGCCGAACCTGTGGCGAGCACCAAATCAGCCTCGATTTGCGCCACCAGCTCATTGCCTGCGAAAAATTCGATTTCCATCAGCCTTATGCGCCCCGCTTATCCATCAATCCTGCCTGCCGCGCTGCCAAGGGCAAGCTCACGCTAAAACAACTGCCGACACCGGGGCTTGAGGTAAAGTCCAAACTACCGCCATGTTTTTGTACAATCCCAAAGGCAATCGACAAACCCAAACCGGTGCCCACCCCAACCGCCTTGGTGGTATAAAACGGTTCCAGAATACGCCCGGCAATGGCGCTCTCGATGCCAATGCCGTTATCTTCAAAGCTCACCACCAGGGCCTCGTTTTCAGCGCGCAAGCACACCCGCAATTTACCGCGCTCCAGGCTTTGGCCCTGTTGCCGTCGCTGCTCCTGTTTTTCCGAAATCGCCTGACAACCGTTGACCAGCAAATTCATAAACACCTGATTGAGTAGCGCGGGCCAACATTCAATCAGCGGATCATCGACAATTTCACTGATAAATTCAACCTGATCGAGCCAACCGGTTTGCACCAGGTTGAGGGTTGAGCGCAAGCACGTCGACAATTGCAGCAATTGCTTTTCCGACTCATCCAAACGGGTAAATAAACGCAAATCGCGCACGATGCCCTTGATACGTTCAGTGCCATTAAGTATGGTGCCAACATTGGTAAATAATTGTTCAAAACGCTGCCTGAAGGCGTTTAAAATCTCTGGCTCGGCATCGGCCTCAACCAAACCGGTTAAAAAGGTTTGAAATTCCGTTAAATCCACATGTTGATTTTGGGCGGCAACATGCACGAAATTGGTGGGGTTATTGATTTCGTGGGCAATGCCGGCAGTGAGCGTACCCAAACCTGCCATTTTCCCCTGCAACACCAGTTGTTGTTGGGTATCTTGCAGCAGGCGATGCGCATCCTGCAACGCGCCATGGGCACGGGCGTTGGCAATGGCCACGGCGCTATAGGTACACAGGGAACGAAAAATCATTTGCTCGCGCGCGCCATACGCATGCAACTGGTGTGATTGAATCGTCAGCACCCCAACCACCCGCTCGGCCAGGCACAGCGGCGCAAACAAACGGCTAACGGGCGGCGCGTGCGGCTTCACCGGATTGGACAGATCATCATCGACCAAACTCTCGCGCCGCTCACGCACACAGCGCACCAACTCATTGCTCGTATCGGACAACAATACGCAGGCTGGCAAGCGGCCTGGCTCGTCCGCCATGCAAAAGGCCAAATCCAGTTGTGCGCCCTCATCCTGTAGCAAATACATCGCCAGACAATCGACTTTGAGCAAGTGATGGATATGGCTTTTGAGCACCTCAAAGGCCTGATTAGCGTCCAAATGCGCGGTAATTTGCTGCCCGATCGAGCTCAAATATTCCAGGGTGAGGCGTGCTTGCTGTAAGACATCCACCCGCTTGGCCTCGGCCGCCAATTCGCGCTGATACGCGCCGCGCAGTTCGGCACGTTCGGTTTGGTGGCTCACTTGCACCGCGCTAGCGCGGTTTGCCGCTTCGCGTAGATAACTTTTTTTGCGCGCCCGGCTGGCTTGTTTGGCCGTTTGGTAGGCATTTTTGTAATCGCCCACATCGGCGTATTCATCCGCTGCGGTATCGAGCAAATCGCCTGAAATGATGTAGTCCGGAATGGTTCCAGCCAGGGCCAGCGCTTGCTGCAGGTAATGTAACTGGGCACTGGCCGCACGGATTTCCGGCGGGGTCGGCAACTGGCAACTGGCATGGATGCCCGCCATCACCGAGAGCGCGGCAATTTTATCATCGACCACCGCCTTTTCGCCGGCCAACACCGCAGCCGCCGCTTGCAGCGCCGATTCCGGTTGATCCAACTGAAACAGCGCCTCGGCCTGACCGCGTACTGCGGCAAACACCAAATCGTCTTGCTCCAATGCCAGCGCGCGTTGTTCCAGCATCTGAAACGAATCAAGCGCATTGGCGTATTGTTTCAAGCCCAGTTCCACATCACCCAGGTAGTAGAGCGCCAGAATCTCATTACGCGAAGTGGCCATGATGGGCATCACCTCCAGCGCTTCGCGCAAGCTAGCCTGGGCTTCATCAAAGCGCTGCAAGCCACGCAAGGTATCGGCGGTTTGGGTCAGGGCCAGCCCTATCATGCCGGGCCAACGGCTGTGGCGCGCCAGGCCTAAGCCGCGCTGCATCCATTCCAGCGCGGCATGGTATTCATTCAGGCTATTGAACGCCGCGCCGATATTGCTGGCCGCGATCATCGCGCGGCGGCTCTGGCCGCTCGCCAGCGCCAGCGTATAAGTTTGGCTGAAATGCCGAATCGCCTGGACGTAATCACGCTTGAATGCGGCCAGCGCACCCCAAAATTCTTCAATCCAACATTGTGCTGCCGGGTGCAATGGCGTGCCCTGTAGCGCCGCAAAGTACGCACTCCATGGTTCATGGCCGCTACTACCCTGGCTAAACACCGCATCGCGCCCCAACACTGCCTGGGCGATTTGAAAGCGCACCGGATCGATATCGGCCACCACCGCTGCCATCGCTTCCAGTTCAGTATGAATCCGGGCCGGGTCACCCAAATCGGCAGCGATCCAGGACAGTAGCCAATGGGCGTCGGCGCAAGCGAGCGCATCGTGGCGGGCACGACCCGCTAGCAAGCAGCCATGGGCCATATTCTGGCTGGCGTAAAAGTCGCCAATCAACCATTTTTCTTCGGCCTCTATCAACATCAGGCGCAGCTTCCAGCTTTCCAGGTCGTTTGGCTCATAGCCGGATACGCTGGCCCGCTCCAACAATGCTTGCACCTGCGCCAACAACAGATGCGAGCGCTGCGCATCGCGTTGCCGGGTATGCCAGGCCAAACTCAGCAACAGCTTTAAGCGTGCCGCGTCTTTGGCAAACGGTAAATCTGCCTCAAGCTGAGCCACCACTTCATTGCTGGCAAAAAATTCGATATTCATCGTCTTGATCCGCTCCGCTGATAAGGCAAACACGCCGGTTCCAGATTCAGGCGCAGCAGCACTTGATTGACCGCAAAAAGTTCCATTTGACTGGCCTTTTGTAAAATTGACGAAGACTGACGAAACAGGCATACCACATCAAGCCACCGCCTTTGCCTGATTTGTTCCATTTTATGCGACCCGGACGGGGCCGGGGGCATCAGCGCAGCCATTTTTGAATTTATTTTGCCCGATTGAACAGCACCCACCGCTTGCCCACGGCAATAGAAGACAGGATTACATACATTTCGCTGGCAAGCTTAATTTCCTGATACCAACTATGGCAGCGGTGACGGGGCAAATGGTGGGCGACTGGCAAGGCGCACGGGCAAAAAAAATCGGCCAGAGCGAGCTGGCCGAATAAAAACCTCGTGGAGAGAGAGAAGACTTACAGAGACTAAAACTACAGTACAACGATACTACTTGAAAAGCTGAAAATATTACCAGTCAATAGCACCGACGAGTGGTTGATGCGTGCCATCACCGCCGGAAACGCGGGCAACTTCATCGGCGAGTAATTCCTGGATGGTGACGGGTGTGGTGGTTTGCATGGTGACGCCTGTTTAAAGTGAAGTGGGTTAAAGGGTTGATTGCGTTTCGATGGGTGTACTTTAACCAAAGCGGGAGCGGGTGGATAGCAAATTGTGATGAAATGCAATATTGCGTTACTGAAATGCAGGGATGGGGGATGAGTGGGGAATTTTTTGCTGAAGCGGGTTTAGCGGCAGCGCTACCGGGCTTTCATTTCAACTTCGCCAATTCGTAGAATAATCGTAATCCATCGGCGTGAAACGGCGTAAAGCCCAAGTTACGATAGTATTGAGCCACTTTATTATTGAGTGCATCCACCACCAACCCAACACCCGCCACTTGAGAAGCTGCGCGCGTAAGCGCATCAGTGAACAAGAATTGCCCATAGCCTTGCCCCTGAAATTGTAAATCAATCGCCAACCGACCCAGTTTTATCACGGGGATTGTCTGTGGCATTTTCTTAAGCAATTCTGGCAATTCGTCCTTGGTGATTTCTGATACTGTCAACGCATAATAGCCGATGATCGTGCTTGGCTGCCGATCATCAATGCAAACAAAGGTACTTGAGATATTGCGCTTTTTATGTTGGCTGGCCATGGTTTGCAACCAATTGTCCAAAGATGGTTCACCACAATGAAAGTTAGCTGTTTGATGCAGATGGGTGTCCAGCATTTGTACGGAATGTGCCATTATCCACCTTCTCTTTATAGTTTGCGAGCAGCGCTGCCAATTTTTCATTGGGGGCTGACGGGTTTTCGAGCAATGCCATGATCATGGCGGCATCGGCTTCGGTGACGGCAATACGGCGTTCACGTTCAATCACCAAATCTGCTTTTTCCAGCGCGGCTTGCAGCACAAACTGGTTAATGGTTGCGCCTGTCAAGGCAGCGGCAGCATCGATTCGCTCTTGCTGCTCCTTGGCGCAACGTGCCGAAATTCGGCCTCTTTCAAGTGTAAGCTCTGACATTTTGACCTCCTCCTACTTGCCGCGAGTGGCAAGGAATGGAGGGATTATATAATAAAATAGCGAGTGGTGCCAAATTGGAGCCATTAATAAAATCAATTTGGTGATTCGTCTGGCTCGGTTGGCGAAAATGATGCGTTGATTCGAGTCGTGCGGTAAAAAGTAGCCACGCTAATTGACCACGCTTTTCAGAGGCCGCGCAGTATTCAGGGCGGCTGTTATGCCCAACTTGCGATACTGGCTGCGCTTGATTTTCTTGCCCGTTGTGTCTAACAACACATCCCAATTACCCATTTCATCCGGCGTGCATTTGGGCCGCAGTTGGCTTGGTGTGCAGGTGTACAGGAAATAAATATAGTGTTCGCCAGAGCGCGTGGTGACGCATTCCCAAAGGCTGACTACCGAATCGAGCACCGCTTGCTGCGGATAAAATGGTTGCGTCAAGGGTTTGCTGTCGAGTGCCAGCGTGATTTGCTGTTTGGGCGTCGCTAAGGTCATGCTTTGCATGGTGTACATGATCGGCTTTTTGGGGGAGAAAATAAACGACTCGGTACGTGCGACCACGGTGGCATCACCACATTCAAGCTTGGCTTCTACTTGTTGCGGCTTGGATGCTGCATCATCGGCACCCAAGGCGGGGCCAATGTTCAGCATGCAGGTGCTTAGCAGGCAAATCGGAAATAGTTTCATGGACTTACTTTTTTGACGGCGTAAGTTCGCGCACATATTGCTCGAATTTAGTTTTTGCGGCTGCGAGGGTTATGTGGCTTTGCTTCGCCCCCGGTAGGGATGACCAGCGGCCCTTCAGTTTTTTACTGGCATGTTCTATATTGCCACTTTCTACGTCTGGTAAGGCATCTTCTTGGTCAATCAACCAGAGTGCAATTTTATCCTGAGAGCTTTGCGTAAAGTCGGTCACGATGCCTTTTCTGAGCGCCTCGTCCCAAGTGGCCGAGGTGATTTGGTAGGCTCCCGCTGGCGTGTGTGGGTGTTTGTGTTGCTTATCTTTTTTATCATAGACTTTGATTTTTGGGTGTGCTGCCATGTCAGTGAAACGCCCACCGCCATACAGTGTGTAATAAACGCCGCCATCTTCGCGGCGATGTTCACACCAGCGTAAGCGCTTAAGAAATGCTTCAGTATTAATTTCTTTGCTTGCCATAATAATTATTTTCAAAGTTGTTTGAGCCTCATTATGGCATGAAAAATGTATTTCGTGTATTTGAGTAGTGGTGTTATTTTGTGTTGGCGGCATCCTTGATGGCATTGGCGGCAAAAACATTGCCTTCGATTTTGCTGTTATGGATATGGATTGTGTTGCCACCCGAGGGCTGATTAGCTTGCGGGGCGAACAGGCCAAGGATTTTATTGATGCTGTAAACCGTTTCAGATTCGCTGATATAGTCAAGTTGGCCCCGGTTGCGCTGGGCCAGAATCAGTCTGAAGTTGGCCCATTCCGGTTCCGCCAAGCGCCTACCCTCTTCAAGCTGCGCCTCGTGCGGCAGGCGGATGTTTTGGGTGTATTTGATGTCGATGCGTTTGACGATTTTTTCTACCTTGTCGCGCAGCATGGCTAAAAACTCGGCGGCGGCGGGTTGTTTGGTGAGCCAAATGCTGAGGCGGCGGAAATGGTAGTCTGCCTGGATGAGTGCTTTGGTGTTGTGGGTGGCGTTATGCAGCAATACGCCGTGCTGCCACACGATGTCTTGCTCGGCAATGTTGGCGATGTCTTCGTGACAGTCCACAATCAGTTCTGAAATGAGATGGCGTGGCAGGAAGCTTTCGAACTGGTAATGAAATTCCAACGCGTTGGCCATATCGACACCGTGTTGTTTGATGTCCGATGGCAGCAAGGCGGGGATGATGAGTTGGTCCGGGTCGCGCGGTAAAAAGTAACACAGCTTGTAGCGGCGCATGGCTTCGAAGATGATGCGGCATTTGCTGGCCGGGTAGCTGAGCGTGTTGCCTTCGTGGTCTTCTACTTTGTTGGCGGCCAGCAAGGCAATGGCTTGCTTGCGCGTCATGCGCGCTTGCTCGTTGTACATGAGCGTGTACACGCCATAGGTGAGCCAGCGCGGGTTGAGGATGTATTCGTCCATTTCGTCCATATCCGGGAAGTGGACGATGACGCCCAGTTTATCCAAAATGTCCAGCAGCCACGCACTATCGAGCGCGCCGTGTGCATCCACCCGGTGTTGGGCGCACAGGGCGGCGTAGTCCTGATGGGTTAAAAATGCTTGTTGCGGCGTGCGTTGGCGCAGGTTTTGCAGCACTTCAAAATGCGCTGTTTGAAATTGCACCTGATGCAAGCCCACCGCTTGCAGTTGCTGGCAAAAGGCCTGCCGAAATTGTTGAAACTGGCTGCGAAATGCGCCTTGCGCTTCGGTACAGGCCAGTTGGAAAAAGCCTTTGATCATGCCGGGGTATTTTTCCAGCAGCAAGCCTTCGTCCAGGCGCACCGGCTCTTTATCTGCCTTGTTGGCCACGATGAGTACGGGCGCACCTTTACCAAAACTTTTGACGTGTTCCAGCCAATATTCTGCGCGCTCGGTGGCTTTTTCTTTTTCGCGGGCGCTAACCAATAATACATAGAGGCAGGATTCACGCAAGAATAATTGGTGGGTGGCATGTACCATCACCTGGCCACCAAAATCCCAAAAGCTGGCTTTGATTTTTGTTGTCGGTACTTGCCATTCACGGATGGCAATGCCGGGGGTTTTGGCTTCGATACCTTCAACTACAGGTTCATTATGGAGTACCCGGATTAAGGATGTTTTGCCTGCTTCGCCATCACCAATAAAAATGGTGCGCACCCGGTTTAACGGGCCTGCCAGCAAGCCTTGGCTAATGCTGGCGATATAGGCGTTGATTTGTTGCGGCGTTTGGGTAATGACGGAATCGGGTAAAAACACGCGCTGTTTTAATTGTTCAGCATCTACCCGCTTACCTTGGCAACGTGCGTTGTACCAGTCCAGCCAAATGTCGAAATCGCCATGCAGGCCGCGCACGGCGGTTTGGAATTGGATTAATTGTTTGCCCCACGGGGCGGGGATGGTGTTTGCCCATAAAGGGGATTCAATTAATTTGATTTCGCTACTATTGCGCAAAAATTCTAAATCTAATGTGAGTTGTAAATTAAATTCTGTTATAATGCCGTAGGCGTCGGCGTCGGCGGCGGCGGCGTAGGCGGCGTCGGCGTCGGCGTCGACGTCGGCGTAGGCGGCGTAGGCGTAGGCGGCGGCGTAGGCGGCGGCGGCGTAGGCGTAGGCGGCGGCGGCGTAGGCGGCGTAGGCGGCGTTGCGCCTTGTGCGCGCAACAGCGAGCAAACCCGCTGCCCTCCTGTCCCAAACTGCCATTAAACCCACATCATAAGCCAGCAACACGCTCAATAAATGCCTGGCGCGATGTTCTTCCAGCCAGCCTGCCAATGCCTGCTTGTCTTTTGATAGCGCCACCCACGGCAATATCCGCAAACCCACCCGCACTATAAACGCTACCGCTGCTTCAACCGGCAACGATTGCAATCGCGCTTTAATTTCATCCTTGTTCATGCATTACCCCACAGCAAGCCACCAATACATTGCATTATACCCGCCAACAAAGCCTGCGCCACGGCCAAGCGCACCAGCGCACGCAGTGCCAGCGCATAGAACGCAATCACGGTAGTGTGCACTGCTACGGTTTAACTTTTACCCAGCCCAAAACTGCACTACAATAGCAGTGTTTGCGCCCCCGGCGTGCCACGCAGGAATTGTTTCCCCTACAGAAATTTTGACTACCCAATGAACACGAACCGTAAAAAATTACCCGTTGGCATTGAAACCTTCTCAGAAATTATTGAGGATGGCCATTATTACGTCGATAAAACCGCTTTTGCGCTGAAATTAATCGATGAAGGTAAATATTATTTCCTCTCGCGCCCGCGTCGATTTGGTAAAAGTCTGTTCGTAGACACCCTGCGCAGCCTGTTTGAAGCGCGCAAAGAATTGTTCACCGGGCTCTATGCCGAAGATAAATGGGACTGGACACGCCGCTTTCCGGTCGTATCGATCAGTTTTAGCGGTGGCGTGCTGCATTCGGAAGCTGCCTTAAACGAGCGTATCCACGAAATTTTAATCGATAACCAGGAACGGCTGGGCGTCACCTGCACCCATACCAGCATCTCGGGCAAGTTGGCCCAATTGCTACGCCTTAGCCACCAAAAATACGGTGAAAAAGTGGTGGTGCTGATCGACGAATACGATAAACCCATTCTCGACAATATCACCGACAGCCCCATGGCTCTGATCATGCGCGAAGGCTTAAAAAACCTGTACAGCGCCATCAAACAAGCCGATGCCAATATCCGCTTTGTGTTTATGACCGGGGTATCGAAGTTTAGCAAAGTATCGCTGTTCAGCGGCTTAAACAATTTGAACGACATCACCCTCAACCCGAATTATTCCGCGCTGTGTGGCTACACTGATGCGGATATCGACAGCGTATTTGCGCCCGAATTGCCAGGCTTGGATCGTGATCAAATTCGCCATTGGTACAACGGCTACAACTGGCGTGGCGACCCAGTATATAACCCGTATGATTTGTTGCTTTTACTACGCAATCGCGAGTTTCGCCCATGGTGGTTTGAATCTGGCACGCCGACATTTCTGATCAAGCTGTTGACCGAGCGCCAAGCCTGGCTCCCCACGCTGGAACATGCCGAATCAGACGGCGATTTGCTCGGCAGTTTCGACATCGACCAAATACCCGGCACCACACTGATGTTTCAGGCGGGTTACCTGACCATTGAGCGCGAGGAATCGATTTCCGGCAGCCAATACTATTACTTACGCTTGCCCAACCACGAAGTGCGGCAAAGCCTGTTCGGCAGTTTGCTACGCGAATGGACGGGCAGCTCTGGTCTGAAGGTAAGCAACAAACGCCAGTTGGCGCAACACCTGGCCGCAGCCCGAATCGATTTATTGCCAGTGTTATTCCAGTCATTCTTCGCCGGTATCCCACATCAGTGGTTCACCAAAAACGAGATCGCCCAATACGAAGGTTATTACGCCAGCGTGTTTTACGCCTATTTTGTCGCCAGCGGGCTGGATGTGCGGGTAGAAGACGCCACCAACCATGGCCGTATCGATATGGCCGTGATCATGCCAAATCACATTTATTTGTTTGAATTCAAGGTGGTGGAAAGCGCCCCCAAGGGTCGCGCCTTACAACAGTTGCTCGATAAAGCCTATGCCGACAAATACCGCGCCCACCGCTTGCCGATTCATTTGATCGGCGTGGAATTTGCAAGTAATGAACGCAATGTGGTCAGCGTTGAGACGCACGAAATCACCACATAACATCATCAAGATCAAACAAACCAAGGGCATTGCGGATACAACTCGCAAATTTCAGGCATAATGCCGGGTCGCAGGCTTTTTTTGAGTTGTTTTCCCCACCAGTTTAATTGACGGAGCCATTATGGTTGTAGCAGTTTACCCCGGCACATTCGACCCACTCACACGCGGCCATGAAGATTTGGTGCGGCGGGCCGCCAGCCTGTGCGAGCGTTTGGTGGTTGGCGTGGCCGATAGTCGCAACAAGCATCCCTTTTTTACGCTGGAAGAACGGCTCGAAATTGCCAACGAAGTGCTCGGCCATTACCCCAATGTCACCGTCGAAGGCTTTTCCGGTTTGCTGAAAGATTTTGTGCGCCGCCATGATGCGCGCGTTATCATCCGGGGTTTGCGCGCGGTGTCGGACTTTGAATATGAATTTCAAATGGCGGGCATGAATCGCTATCTGTTGCCCGATGTGGAAACCCTGTTTTTAACGCCTTCTGATCAGTACCAGTTTATTTCCGGCACCATCGTGCGCGAAATTGCGGTGCTCGGCGGGGATGTCTCGAAATTTGTATTTCCGTCGGTAGAACGCTGGCTGAAAAAGAAAATCGGCCCCATCCCGGCGCAATAACCCACCCTCCCCCAACGCGGATGCCCAAACCCACCATGGCTTTAATGATTACTGACGATTGCATCAACTGCGACATCTGCGAACCAGAATGTCCGAATGATGCCATCTATATGGGGGAATCGATTTATGAAATCGACCCCAATAAATGCACCGAATGCGTCGGCCACTATAACGAACCGCAATGCAAACAGGTGTGCCCGGTCAGTTGCATCCCGTTTCACCCGGAATGGCGTGAAAGCCAGGCGCAACTGATGGCCAAGTACGAACGATTGCAAGCGGAGAAAAAATAAGGCCACGCGTGGGCACGGGTGCCCACGCTACGATTTTTTGTTACGATTTTTTGCCACGTTTGGCGGCGCTTTTTACTTTCAGCTCCAACAAAGGCAACAAATATTTACCGGTCGCACTATCCGGGTTTTGCGCCACTTGCTCCGGCGTGCCACTGGCCACAATAATGCCACCACCGGCCCCGCCTTCCGGCCCCAAATCCACAATCCAGTCTGCGGTTTTAATCACATCCAGATTATGTTCAATAATCAAAATGGTATTGCCCTGATCACGCAAGCGGTGGATCACTTGCAACAGCATATCGATATCATGAAAATGCAGCCCGGTGGTTGGCTCATCCAAAATATACAGGGTGCGCCCGGTATCGCGCTTGGATAATTCGAGCGCCAATTTAACCCGCTGCGCTTCCCCGCCCGAGAGCGTGGTGGCACTTTGCCCGAGCCGGATATAACCCAAACCCACATCCAGCAAGGTTTGCAATTTACGCGCAATCAGCGGCACCACTTTGAAAAAAGCATGCGCGTCTTCCACCGTCATATCCAACACTTCGCTGATGTTTTTACCCTTGTATTGCACTTCCAGCGTTTCGCGGTTATAGCGCTTGGCGTGGCACACATCGCAAGGCACATACACATCGGGCAAAAAGTGCATTTCCACTTTCAACATGCCATCGCCCTGGCAGGTTTCACAACGCCCCCCCTTAACATTAAACGAAAAGCGCCCGGCGCTATACCCGCGCTCTTTGGCACTGGGCACGCCGGCAAACAAATCGCGAATCGGGGTAAACAAACCGGTATAAGTAGCCGGATTGGAGCGCGGCGTGCGCCCGATCGGGGCTTGATCGACCGCAATTACTTTATCAAAATGCTCCAGCCCGCTGATGCTGTCATGCTCGGCCGGTTCAGTTTGCGAGCCATACACATGGCGCGACATGGCCGGGTACAAGGTATCATTAATCAAACTGGATTTACCCGAACCGGACACCCCGGTAATGCAAGTGAGCAAGCCCACCGGAAAGCTGACGCTGACGTTTTTCAAATTATTGCCGCGCGCGCCGGAAATAACCAATTGCCGCTCCGGGTTAGGCGTCAAGCGTTGCGCCGGCAGCGCAATCTTGCGCCGACCATCCAGATATTGCGCCGTCAGCGAATCTTTATTCGCCAAAATATCCGCCAGCGTGCCCGCCGCAATCACTTCGCCACCATGCACGCCCGCGCCCAAGCCCATATCGACCACATAATCGGCGCAGCGTATCGCGTCTTCATCATGCTCCACCACCAGCACACTGTTGCCAATATCACGCAAATGCTTGAGGGTGCCGATCAGGCGGTCATTATCACGCTGGTGCAAACCAATCGACGGTTCATCCAACACATACATCACACCGGTCAAACCGGAGCCAATTTGCGAAGCCAAACGAATACGCTGCGCTTCGCCGCCGGACAAGGTGTCGGCGCTACGCTCCAGCGATAAATAATCCAGCCCCACATTATTCAAAAATTTCAGGCGCGAGATGATTTCTTTCACCACGCGGTCGGCAATCTCACGCTTGGAGCCGACCAATTCCAGCGCCTCAAAATAAGCCAGCGCATCGCGCAGCGGTTCGGCTTCCACTTCATAAATGGCGCGCTCTTGCGCGCCCGTGCCCACCTTGACGTAACGCGCTTCCACCCGCAGGCGCGCGCCGTCGCAACTGGGGCAAGTTTTTTTATTGATGAACTTGGCCAACTCTTCGCGTACCGCCATCGAATCGGTTTCGCGGTAGCGGCGTTGCAAATTCACCACCACGCCCTCAAAGGTGTGCGAGCGCACCGCATGCTGGCCGCGCTCGTTGACATAATCAAAGGGAATGGCTTGCTTGCCGGAACCAAATAAAATCACTTGCTGGATTTTTTCCGGCAATTGATCAAACGGTAAATCGATATCGAATTCATAAAACTTGGCCAGGCTGGCCAGCATCGAAAAATAAAACTGATTGCGCCGATCCCAACCCTTGACCGCGCCCGAAGCCAGTGCCAAATTCGGAAACGCCACAATACGTTTGGGGTCGAAAAATTCGATATGGCCCAAACCGTCACATTCCGGGCAAGCCCCCATGGGGTTATTGAAAGAAAACAGGCGCGGTTCCAGTTCTTGCAAGGAATAACCGCAAATCGGGCAAGCGAATTTGTTGGAATATAAATGCTCGGTGCCGCTCTCCATTTCCAGCACCACCGCGCGCCCATCGGCCAGGCGTAGCGCCGTTTCAAAGCTCTCCGCCAGCCGCTGCTTGATGTCCGGGTTGACCTTGACCCGGTCGATGACCACATCAATCGTATGTTTTTCCGCCTTTTTCAGCTTGGGTAAATCATCGACCTCAACAATTTTTGCCGCATGGGTGCCGCTTTGCACCCGAAAGCGCACAAAACCTTGCGCCTGCATGGCTTCAAACAAATCAACATGTTCGCCTTTGCGGTTGGCCACCACCGGGGCCATAATCATTAATTTGGTGCCTTCCGGCAAGGCCAGCGCGGCATCCACCATTTGCGACACCGATTGCGCCGCCAAGGGCTTTTCCGGATGCGTGGGACAATACGGCGTACCCACCCGCGCATACAACAGGCGCAGGTAATCATGAATTTCCGTCACCGTGCCGACCGTGGAGCGTGGATTGTGCGAGGTGGCTTTTTGCTCGATGGAAATGGCGGGCGAGAGGCCTTCGATCAAATCCACATCCGGCTTTTCCATCAATTGCAAAAACTGGCGCGCATAGGCCGAGAGCGATTCCACATAACGGCGTTGCCCTTCGGCATACAGCGTGTCAAAGGCCAGCGAAGACTTACCGGAACCCGACAAACCGGTGATAACCACCAGTTTATTGCGTGGCAGATCGAGCGAAATGTTTTTCAGATTATGGGTTCGGGCACCGCGAATACGTATTTGTTCCATATCAACTTCCAGTAAAATTTGCGCCATTCAAAACTGCTTGCGCGAGAATGCGCTACTATAGCCGAGATTTTAAAGTCCTGCCGCGCGCATTCGCTTATCTTCACCCGATGTTTCGCTTATAATCGTGGGTTCCGTGAAAAATGGCGAAGCTTCTCGCCGCTGTCCAATAGGAGTAGTAAAATGGCATCAGTTAACAAAGTTATCATTATCGGTAATCTGGGGCGCGACCCGGAGATTCGCTATATGCCCAGCGGTGACGCCGTTGCCACCTTGGCCGTTGCCACGACCGATAGCTGGAAAGACAAAACCACAGGCGAAAAGAAAGAACAAACGGAATGGCACCGCATCAGCTTTTTTGGCCGCACCGCTGAAGTGGCCGGGCAATATTTGAAAAAAGGCTCGCAAGTGTATGTGGAAGGCAGTTTGCGCACCCGCAAATACACCGACAAGGATGGCGTTGAAAAATTTGCCACCGATATTCGTGGCGATACCCTGCAAATGCTGGGTAGCCGCCAAGGTGGTGGCGGCAACACGGGTGGGGGTGATAGCATGGACGATGGCGGCTATAGCAGCGCCCCGCCACCACAACAACAACGCCCGGCCCCCCAGGCAGTAGCACCGCGCCCTGCCCCCAAACCCGCGCCGAATTTCTCGGATATGGATGACGATATTCCGTTTTAATCGCCGGGCCGAGGTTCGTGCTAAGATGGCTTACTTGCTGACGCGTCGGTGAAAATCGATTGCGTCAACTTGATTATTTTTATTCGAGGACGCCCATATGAGCAGCAAAACCAAACTTCACGAAATTCTTGCCGTTGAGAAAGCGCGCACCAATCAAGTCAAAACCTTAATTGAAGATACCACGCGCAAATTTGCCAAGTCGATGGATTATTTTTCGGGCTATTTAAAGTCCTTGAAGTTGATCCGCGACGACCCCGCCAACGCCGCCACCGAAGCGGCCGCGCGCGAGCAGAGGCAGTTGCCCACCACGGTGATTGAAACACTGAAATATGTCTTCAAACACTGGGCGGTGGCGGAAGATGTGCTACTGCAAAAATCACTCTCCAACCAAATCGCCAAGGCCGATATTGTGCTGGCCAATGGGCGGGTCTTGGCAAGCGGCGTGCCAGTGGATGAGTTATTGGGTTTGGAAGTGCGACTGGAAGACTTGCGCAAGGTATTTCATGCCATTCCCACCAATCGAGCCGACACCAAATATCAAGCCTCGGACGATGGCCGCAAAGGTAGTTGGGTGGCCTGCGATGCAGACATCACCACCAAAACCGAGCGCACCAAGGAACCATTTATCAAAGCGCCCGCCACGGACAAACATCCGGCCCAGGTGGAGGTGGTGGAAAAGGATATTGTGGTGGGCACCTTCACCAATATCAAACTCTCGGGCGCGGCCACCACCTTACAAAAAGCGCGGGCGATTGAGCTGATTGATGACTTGATCGCCGCCGTCAAGCAAGCGCGCATGCGCGCCAATACGGTGGAAGTGGTGGAAGGCAAAATTGGCGCGACCATCAGCGAGTATTTGATGCAGGCCTTTCATTGATTGTAAAG
>JBKJLF010000529.1:0-9068 GCA_046597185.1 Burkholderiaceae bacterium
GCATAAATCCAGTTGCCTGATTCGAGAGTCAGCTTCAGGTTCTGATCAAAATAAGGTAGCCCGGAATGCAGCGGCTTATACACATGTTGCAAGCATGTCTTGAAATACTGTATGGCCGCTTCCTGCCGATGGTTGAGGTATTCGCACTGGGCCAGTGCCAACGACAAATCCAAGGTAAGTGCGTATTCGTGTTCCCAATCACCTCCCTCCAACAGCGCCAAGCCGTTTTCGAGATAGTGTAAAGCGGAGGTGAACGCTGTGGAAGAGATGGCTTTTTTGCCTGCTTGTAAATTGAACTGTGCCAATGCAATCCGCTCGGTTTTCTCCTGAACCAAATCTTTGGCGGCGTAAAATTGATTCACCACCGCAAACAGGAATTCATCGTTCTGCGCCAGATTCGTTTGCCGCAGCCACAAACGCCCGATTTTCAGATGCAGCACGGCAGTGTCTGCGGCAGGCAGCAGTTCATACGCGGCCTGCTGCACCCGGTCGTGAATAAAACGGAAACGGTAAGACGCCATTTTGGCCGGGGTGCCTGAGTTGCTGAAACCAAGGAATACTTCTTCGATCCTGAACATCCCTTGCTGTTGCACCAGCCCGGCCTTTACTGCCTCCCATAAGTCGCGAATGGCTAAGGCTGGCGCGCCCCCGGATATCAGAGCACCGTCTTCCGTGCCTGGAAAATCGGTAAATTCGCAGCCGCATTTTTCACAGGCGGGTTTATCAAGCCCAATGGTTTCATGATGTTCCGGCAGGTGTGCATGCGAGGTGCGACCGTGACCGGGCTTACCTGCTTGCTGACCGCGCGGTTTGGGCCGCGGCGGTGTCGCTCCCGGCACCTTGTCGTCATGTTTGTTTTGCTCGGATTTGCGGCCAAATACGCGCTTTTTTAGTTCCTTGATCTTGGCCTGTGCGACGGCCAACTCGTTATGCAATGCAGTCTCACGTGCAATGCCTTGCTCAATGGCACATTTGTGTTCGATTTCAAGTTGCGCCATGCGACTAATGGCTCGCTGATGCTGTGTCTTCCAATAATGTGCATCCCAACAGAGTTGGATATGTTGTTCTTTGGTCAGCGTCACCAAGACCTGCGAAAACGGCGTCGTTTTCGCATCACTGGTTTGGGGTCGATCAAAGATCGTGTAGGTTGCTGTATCCATCAACCAGAATATACGCAAGTTTGCGTAATGTGTTCACTGGTTTTTACCTACCCAAGCATAAAGTGCTACGGGTTCACCGAATATTTACACTCCGATTTTAAATCAAGTGCAACTACTTGATTATTAAGAGAAAAATTTTTTGTGTGTTAAAGATGGGTTAATATCCAACTGGCGATGTGGGCTTCGGCGTCTGAATTGATTTTGATGTCTCTGGCCTTGGCCAATCTGTTTAACCAAGAAAAGAAAGCCAAGGAAAAGGCGCAAGCGGTTGCGGTACGCTTGTTGCGGCAATCGAAGTCGATTCTTGAACGCAAAGTTTCGATGCGCACACTTGAACTGGAAAAGGAACAAATTCGTACTAAAAAACTGCTGCATAATATACTTCCGGTGGAGGTTGCCATGCAGTTGTCTGAAACCGGGTGTGCGCACTCAGCACGGCACGATTTGGTGAGCATTTTATTTACCGATTTTGTCGGCTTCACCGATGCGGTTTCCACCATGCCGCCTGATCGCTTGGTCATCGATTTGAATGAAATATTTGCCGCATTTGATGACATTACCGATGCTTGCGGGGTGGAAAAAATCAAAACCATTGGCGACGCCTACATGGCAGCCGCAGGCTTGCCCAAGCCTTGCGAGGATCACGCACAGCGTTGCGTTCGTGCTGCGCTGCTGATGGTAGATTATTTGAATCAGCGTAATGATGCGGCCAGCATTAAATGGGGAATGCGGATTGGGATTCATTCCGGCCCGGTGGTATCGGGCGTGGTTGGCAAACGAAAATTTGCCTTCGATATTTGGGGTGAAACTGTGAATATTGCCTCACTGATGGAGAGTGCCGGGGAGAATGGCCGGATTAACGTTTCGGCGTATACTTGCGAGCTGATTCAAACCGAGTTTGAATGCCAATATCGTGGCAGGTTGAACGCCAGAGATATGAGGACGATGGAAATGTATTTTGTTGTCCAACCACTCAACGATGGGATGTATTAGTGCGATACATAATGGGCGGAATTTTTTTCTGCTTTGAGTTTTTTTGTTTATTTGTCGGGCATAATCAAGGACACAGGCAGGCCAATGCAGCGCTTTACTGTCGATTGCGATATCCACAATCGTTAGATTTGCAACAATGGAAACTTGTATGGCGGCGCTGTTGACTGCGAGCAAGTAATGCAGCAATCAAAGGGAAAACTCGGTATGCGAATAAATTGTAAATGTGTGCAATGGCTGGTTTTCTGGCTCGGTGCCTGCCTGTCGTTTGTGGTAATGGCAGCCGCTGCTGCGCCTTTCACTCCCGTTCGGAACTTTCCCTTTACCGAGCCGCAGTTTGAACGCGTGAGCGAGGTAGACATGCTGGATGCGCAAGTCATCACCGCGCTGGCGCAGGATGCGCGTGGCCTGATCTGGATCGGCACACAAAAAGGTCTAGTTCGTTACGACGGCTACCGTTTCCGCAGGTTTGTCCATAACCCCCGCGACCCGCTTTCGCTTGCGGGCGATTATATTTTTTCTTTGTGGGCCGGGCAGGACGGGCGGATTTGGATTGGCACCAGTAGTGATGGTGTCTCAGTGTTTGACCCCGCCACCGAGCGTTTTGAAAATTTTCAGCACGATGCAAAAAACCAGGGCAGTCTGGGTGCTGGCACCATTCGCGCCATTACCGGGGATGAGCGTGGCGGGATATGGATTGCGACCGAGCAGGGGCTAAACCACCTGCCGGTTTCCGGCAAACGCTTTATTCATTTCAAACATGGCAGCGACAGCCACAGCCTGTTGGATGACAAGGTACGCAGCCTGTTATGGGATAAAACAGGCCGCTTGTGGGTGGGTAGCTTCAGTGGTTTGCAACGCATGACCAAGGACGGCAAAAGCTTTGAAACCATGGCGACGGGTAAAGAGGTGCGCACCCTGTTCCAGGCGCAGGATGGTAAGCTGTGGCTGGGTACCCGCGAACACGGTGTCGCCTGGCTTATGCCAGACACGACCGAGCGCGGCCCGACCGAGCGCGGCCCGACCGAAGTACATTGGTTGCCGTTGGCGCAACTAAGTCACCCTTGGGTTGACGGCATTGCACAAGTGCAAACAGATCAAATCTGGTTGGCAAGCACTGGCGGCGGCATTATTGTCGTTGCTGCCAGCGACGGCCATGTGCTGCAAACCTTGCGCCACGACGTAACATTGCCCGGCAATTTGGCCTTGGATAGTGTCAAACCGCTGTTGCTTGACCGCGCCGGTTGGCTATGGGTTGGCACCTGGGGTGCGGGCTTACAGCGCATGAATGCCAACAACACCATGCTGCGCATCATCAGGCATAGCCCAAAGCAGCCAGGCGGCTTGAGCCACCCCGATATACGCAGTGTGCTGGAGCTGGCCAACGGCCAGTTGCTGTTTGGCAGCGAGGGTAATGGGATTGACATTTTTGACCAGCAACGCGGGCTGATTGGCGCTTACAGGCCGCGCGTTGACAGTGCGGAGCAAACAGGCGCGCTGCCGGATACAGTTGTCAAAGCTCTGGCCCAAACCCCCGACGGAACAATATGGGCGGGCACACAACAAGCCGGATTGCTGAGCCAATTGGCTGGCAACAGCGCTTGGGTGGCGGCACCGGATTTGCCAAGTAAGCAAATTAGCAAGCTTTTGGTCAGCCGCGACGGCACTCTGTGGGTTGGAACAACTCGTGGTGCGGCCTACTTGCGGCCAGGCGACAAGGTGCGATTTGAAACGCTCACGGATGAAAATAGCAAACCGATGCAAAGCTATGTCTATGCAATAGTCGAAGATGGGCAGGGCCGTATCTGGCTTGGCACCGCTAACGGCTTGTGGGTGCAAGAGCCAGGGCACCGTGGCCTGATTGCCATACCCGCCGAACCCAATCACCCGGCGGGACTGGTTTCCAACTTTATTCCCGACCTGTTGTTTGACAGCCAAGGCCGCCTGTGGGTTGGCACCGAGAAGGGGCTGGAACGTTTGCAAAGTTGGGATGGCAAACGTGCCCGGTTTGAGCATGTGAGCGCATTGCTTGGCCAACCCGGCAAAGCCCTAGGTGGCAATTTAATGGAAGACAATGCAGGCCGGATTTGGACGGATGAAGTGATAATAGATACGGGTGTAACTACGGGTTTAACTACGGGTGTAACTACGGGCGCGAAGGATCGGGCGGCGAATGCCACAGCCAAGATGCGCAGTTGGCCCATCACTCAGGCTGACGGCATGAGTATCGGCTCAAGCTGGAATGGCTCCTATGGCAAAACCCGTGACGGCTTGCTGCTCTTTGGCGGTACACTTGGTGTGGCCATTATCGACCCGAGCCGCTTCAAACCCTACGTTTATGCCCCGCCCGTGGTTGCCGTGGCTTTAAGCATCAACGGCCAAGCCACCCCCTTGGGGCCGTTGGTAAACGTGCCTGCGGATTCGCTGGGCAAACCCGCTCTCGCCAAACCCGCCTCTGTCAAACCTGCCGCCACACTCACCCTAACCCCGGAGCAACGCAGTTTTTCGCTCGAATTTGCCGCCCTCGACTATTCAGACCCAAAGAAAAACCGCTACCAATATCGCCTGCAAGGCTACGACCAAGAATGGATCAACACCGACGCCGACTATCGCAGCGCTAACTACGCCAATTTATGGCCCGGTTCCTATACGCTGCAAGTGCGCGGCAGCAATCGGCTGGGTGTGTTCAGCCCGCAGGAACTGCGCATTCCCGTGCGCATTTTGCCCGCATGGTGGCAAACCTGGTGGTTTGGCCTTGTGCTGCTGTTGGGCCTGATGGCTTTAATTGCGGCGCTGGTGCAAACCCGCACCCGCTACCTGCGCCAGCGCCAGCATGTGCTGGAGCAACAGGTGGCTGAGCGCACCAGTGAATTGCACCAAAAGCAGCTTGAGCTGGTTGATGCTAACCATGACCTGAATGAATCCAATACGGCACTGAACGAATCCAATACGGCACTGAACGAATCCAATGCGGCACTGAACGACGCCAACGCCGATCTGGCATTATCGGTAGAAACCCTGCGCCAGTTAGGCGACATTGGCCGCGATATCACCGCCAACCTCGACGCCGAGATTGTGTTCCAGTCGCTCTACCTGTACGTAGGCGGACTGCTTGATGCGCCAGCGATGACGATTTATCGCATAAACGCTGCCACCAAATCGCTCGATGCGGTATTCGGACGCGATGATGATCAGGTCATGCCCATGCGCACTATCGCGCTCGACTCACCCACCTCCAACGCAGCAAGGGTGGTACGCGAACGACAGGAACTGCTGCTGAACTTCGACCCGCAGGACGATGCCACCCATATCCCCGGCACCCGCCAAATGCTCACCGCCCTGTTCGCCCCGCTGATCGTAGACGACCAAGTGCTTGGGGTAATGTCAGTCCAGTCCGACAAGCAAAACGCCTACGGCGAGCGCGAGCGGTTGATCTTTCGTAACCTCACCGCCTACGGTGCCATTGCACTGGCCAATGCTGCTGCCGTGGCGGCCCTGCACCAAGCCCAGGGGCAACTGGTGCAGCAGGAAAAAATGGCCTCACTCGGTGGCTTGGTGGCGGGCATCGCGCACGAAATCAACACCCCGCTGGGCACCACGCTGGTGGCGATATCCGGTGTGGAAGGCGCATGGCAGACACTGCAAACTGCCATAGCCAGTGGCCACCTCTCCAAAACGGAACTGGATTCCTGCACTACTGAAGGCATGGAATACACCGCCCTGGCCCTTAAAACCGCCACCCGCGCCGCCGAACTGATAGCCCTGTTCAAAACCATTTCAGTAAACACCGCCAGCGACCGCTCAATGGCGATTGAATTGCCCGACTATTTGGAGGAGTTGGCAACGCTGGTACGCACCCAGCTCACACAAAACGGCTGCAAACTTGAAATAACCGCCACACCCGGTTTATGCATCCATGTTGTGCCAGATGCACTCACCGAAGCCTTGAGCCGCATTCTGGTAAACGTGCTGAACCACGCCTTCGCCGACGGCCGCACCGGCACCCTGCGCCTTTGTGCGCAAGCCGATACAGGTGATGAAGGTGATGAAGTGGTGATCACCGTTAGCGACGACGGCCACGGCATTGCACCGGAAGACCTGCCCAAAGTGTTCGACCCGTTCTTCACCACCAAAAGCGGGATGCACGGCCATGTGGGGCTGGGCCTGCATGTGGCCTACAACCATGTAACGGAACGGTTAAAAGGCAAAATCCAGATCACCAGCACCCTTGGCGAAGGCACCTGCGTGGAAATACGCTTGAAAAAGCCTGAATACATAGTGGCCAGAATTTTTTCTACTACGGTTAAAAAACCCGAAAAAACGGCTGCTCCGCCTACCTTGGCGACGGCGTAACTGAGGAATATAGGTTCAACGCTTTCTAGTTCCTGACAGGCTAAAAGTGCTTGGTTGCGCGGGGCTGGTTTCGATAGCGAACACCCGCCGTAAAGAAAAAACCGGCACTGTACTGTGATTTTTTGCCAGTTCCCGCATGCCTACGTAGTCGCACCGGTATTTGTCAGCGTTGTGGAGTGCAATAATGGCAGCAAAAGATTCAGTAATAAAAACACAGCCCCCCAATGTGATCGGTTCAACCCTCGCAGTTCGGCTCACATGCGCACCCATAAAGTTGGGGCGCTTTAAAACCGGGTCATGGATCTCATACACAGGCACAATGTGGCCGCCAATACGCAATAACAGATTTGGTGGCAGACCCGCGGCAGCCAGATCAATGGTTTTTAGCTCCTCCTGGAGTTGCAGCGCCACTTCCGCTGCTTTGGCGGCGTTTTGATAGACTGCAAAAATACCGTCACCCCAAGTATTGAGGAAATTTCGTCCATCGCTGCAACGATCAAAAACTTCCGCCACTTTTCCCATAACCAAAGCTGAAAATTTGGGAATCTCGGCGTCGATTAATTTGCTAAAACCATTGAAGTCACCAAACAGCATGGTTCGGCAGCTTCTTTCGGTGGATGCAATGGGCGTGTGCGGGCCTTCCTCTAATACCTCATCAAGGCCGATGCCGCAACGAATGACTGTTTGTGGGTGACCTGTGCGTTTCCAAGTCATCATATCATGCGCGGTACCTGCCACGCCACGGGCGGCTTTGCCATCCCAGATGCACATCTGGCGCACAGTACCAAAAAGATGGCGTGCGCATAACACGGCAAATCCCATCGCAAGCTGGCTGCAATATAAAAATAAGCTGTCATCGCCTAAATATTGGTCTTCGGTCACAAAGTACACACTTTGCGCCTGGCTCAAACAGTGGTGAAAACGCGGCTCCCATTCCGGGCCAAAAGGCCGTACCGAGTTATCGAGAAACTCCTCTTTGTTGAAAGGCAGCATCACATTTAACTTCGCCCCATGAGCCAGCAGCGCTTCGGCGATCAAAATATCGCTGCCAGCGGCCAGTGAGCCATACGCCGCCACGACTTGAGAGGAATTCAATTCTTCGTTGATGCGTGTCGTAATACGTGGCACTTCCTCATTGGAAAGCCGACCTGTTGTGCCTGGCCTGTTGAGCATATGTCCAGTATAATGCACCACCTTGGGAGGCGAAAAGATGCCGAATGTTTTCAGATCCAACCCCTGATGCCGAAGTACATGTTCCAACTGTTTAGCCGTGCTGGCGAGTTTGACAAAATTGCCTTTACCGACTTCCGCCGCTTCACATGCCAAGCTTCGAGCTATGTCGATTTCACCAAGGATTAAGTGTGCCTCAATGGCGGTGGCGAGCGGCCAATAGCGCTCTGAAGGGGGCGTGTCCGGTGAGACCAGCAAGGGTTTCAACTGATTGAGCACCAATTCTGCAACCTCCATAGCGCCCATTGTATCCCCTGCTAAAAATTTAAGTGTGGCAACATTGATGCCCGGATAGTAAGCGTCCGGTGATGCTTTCACCAAAGCATGTTGCCAGGCCAGTTCATAGTATACGATGGCTTGTTTTAGTATCGGTGCCCGCGCTCTATATTCTGTTTGCAGCGCTAATTGTTTGAACAGTCGCCCGTTGAGCGTGATGCATTCAATATCGGGGCGCAGATGTAAATTTAATTCCTGAAATTTTTCGCGTGCAAGATTAATAGCACCGACATTGGCGAGACAAAGTACTGCACGATGTTGCAGCCAGACTTCGTTCTCAAACAATTTAAGCGCTCCTATTGCCAAGTCATAGGCCCTGAATAATTTCCCCTGCTTCTCAAATTCGCTGATTTGGTTCTTTTGGTTTTGTAAATCGTGCCCCATGCTTTGCATATTCAATCCTTGTTGCGTGAAGATATTAATTTGATGTTGGTCGGGCTTAGTCAGTCAGCAGACTGGGATATTTTTTTCCAGATGGCTAACTTTGGCATGAGCACCCCACTTGGCATACAGGTAATAGGCTTTTTTTAAGTAGGGCTTGGCAATTTCGTTTTTGCCGCACTGAAGATAGAAACGAGCCGCATACTCGCAGCCAAGGGCTTGATGGTGGATGAAACCGTTCCTTAACGCTGCGTCAATCGCTTGATCATAGAAACTGGCGGCGGTTTCATGTTTGCTTTCTGCCCTAGCCATTTCCGCTGCGGCTAGTAAGTATTTGTGCCCAAAATTTTGTGGGCATTGCTTGGCCCACGCTTGCAGTTTCTGTAAATGCGCTCGCAGGCATTTTCTTTGTTTTCTATCTCTTACCGGGAATTCGGTCTCCATTCCCAAGGTAATGAGGATACTCAGGTAATAATAGTCCGTGAATAGATGCGTCGTGTCCTTCCGGCAAAGCAGCTTGAATTCCCCAAATTTTCAAAAAAAATTCACCTCGACACAGAAAAATGCCCCTCAATCGCAGAACATGAATGAATTTTGCACTTAGCACTTACGTTCCATTTCAAAACTTGATAAGCTGTGCGGCATGGAAACAATACTCAAACACCGCCACCGCGCAGT
>JBKJLF010000781.1:0-3558 GCA_046597185.1 Burkholderiaceae bacterium
GGAAGCCGGTACGACGTAAGTAATCACGAAACATTGGTTAGTCGCCAACAGTCAGAATGCATGAAAGAAAATAGTCATGGGTGACGGTTCCTTGTGGTTCACGTTGGATCTCCGTACAGTTTTTGGATTGGTAACCATCCCCTTATATTTTGCGTATTGGGTGATCCAAAATGAAGATCCAATCGCAAGCCGAAATGGTTACGCTTCCCATTAGGATCATTGTGCCCGAATTCCGCTGTCATAGGTTGATAATTGGCTAAAAATGAGGTAAAAGCGTGTTCCCGGGTCTATCATTTTTGCATCATATCCTCATAAAAAACGGAATCAGCCACAGTATTCAGGTCGGCTCAATAAAACTATACCCTAAGGTTCGGGAAATACCAAATCAAATGCGCGTTGTTGCTGTGCATCGATACGCAAACCCAAGTGCTCGGCGGTTCGCAAATTGACGGCGATATTGACTTCACGCAAAGGCTGTACTCCCTTTTTGCGAACGTCGCCAGCGAGCGCGCCCAGTGCAGAATTACCCAAATTGCGCCCTAATTCAAGCGTATTTGGATAAAGTGCAAACAAAGCGCCGCGTTTTGCATGAATAAAAGCACTTGAGAAAAAAGGTAATGAGGTACTCCAGGATTCTTTAAGTATCAAAGGGAAGATGGTAGCCTCTTCCGATGTGGTGGCGTCATTGGGAATCCACAGGGCATCGCGTTTTTTGTCGCTATTGGCAAAAATATGGGTATAGCTGCGAGCAGCGGTAGCGATATCGCGTGCTTCAAATGGCACAATTTCAATGCCTTGTGCCTTACCCGCCTCACGCGCGTTTTTAATCAGTGCTTCGTTGAACTGTGGATTATATACTACAAAAACTCGCCTGACCTCGGGCAGCAATGACTTCATACGCGTCAACAAAAGGCCCGGATCCGGATTGAGCGTCATACCATAAATGATTTGTTGGTCGATCTCCGGTGGCGTCAAGATGCCGCCAACAATGACCGAGACATCACGTTCCAGGTTGGATGCGGCTTTAATGGCATCCCTGCCCAAGGCAATGACGACCTTGGTATCAGTGCGTTTTAACTGCTCATTGAGAGAACTGGTTGAAGCCACATTTTTATCGATAACATAGCTTTTTATCGGTGCTTTATTACTCTGCTCAATGCCTTCGATGATTTTTGCCAAAATTGACTTAAACGGTTCGATAGACTGAGGGTAGAAAATGGCAACGGAACCTTTGCTTGTTGGCAAGTTTGCAGCAGGCTCGTGAATGGGGCTGGCATGCGCAAAGCTACCAAGCAAAAGCATGCCAACTACGGTGCTTGGAAGGCGTTGCATGGTAAACATAGGGCATCTCCGGATTCAGGTGAACGTAAGGTAAGTCTCAAGGTGAAATATTTCCATTTGGAATTATTTTTAGTCTACACGATTTGAATTAATAGTAAAAGAAATTTTTCTTGAAGTTGATCGTAACAAGTATTTTTGTTATTGGTCAGGCCAGATTGTATCGATCAACGTAAATTGGATCAGGGTTCGGGGAAGATATAGTTATAATTGCGTTGTTGCTGCGATCCAATATTGAGCCCAATGTGGCTTGCCGTTCTTAAATTGAGTGCTGTCTGGACATCTTTTAGCGGGGTCATGCCGCGTTTGCTAACATCACCCGCCAATATATTCATGGCAATAACAGCGAGATTTCTCCCCAACTCCACGTTATTCGGGCGTAGTGAGAAGAGCGCGCCTTTTTTTACATGAATAAATTTGCTCGAAAAAAATGGCACATTTCTCGACCAGGATTCCTTTAATACAATCGGCAATATGGTATCTTCATTAACTGTTGTTTCATCCTGAGGTAGCCAGACGGTATCGGTTTTGGGGTCTGCACTGTTAAAAACGGATTCATAAAGGCGTGCCGCCGAGGCTAAATCTTGTGCTTCGTGGGCGACTAATTCGATGCCTTGTTCTTTCGCCGCCAAGCGCGCAAATTTAAGTAGCCAGTCACTCTTTTTTGGATCGTAGATAACAATCACACGCTTCATGGAAGGAATTAATTCCTTGACGTTTTTAAACAGCAGGCCGGGATCGGGTGTGAGCGCAATACCAAGCAGCTTACTGTTTTCAGCTTCGTTAATAATAAGTACACCGCCCACAACAACCGCAATATCACGCTCAAAGCTGGAACTGATTTGTTTCCCACGGCTACCCAAAGCAATTACCACTTTGGTTCCGGCTTTTTTCAATTGGCTATAAATCTCGGCACTATCTTGCTTTTCAGTAATAGTCATGACACGGACTTTGGTTTTGGTTTGCGACTCCACACCTTCAACGATTTTTGTAAAAAATTCCCGGTAGGCATCTGTACTTTCCGGGTAAAGGACAGCGATCGAATCCCCCGTTAATAAATTCTGTTTTTTTAACTGGTCGGGATTAGCCTGGGCGAGCTGCAGAAGAGGTGCCGGATCAGCCATAGAACTGGCGAACGGAAACACAAAGGAAAGTGCAGCGCACAATCCAAGTGTTAGCATGTTTCTGTTTGGTCGCAAGAACTCAATCATTAATCTGGTCATCAGAATTTTTAGTTTTAATTGCTTTTTTAGTAATTTTAAAACCCCTACATCTTCTTGAAGTTAAAATTATCTGAAATTCGCAACTACTTCGTTTGATTGCTTCATCATTCATGGGTATGGTCGTTTTGTTTGCTCCGATTTTTTGATTGTCAAGGGAGGAAGCAAGGTTACATTGAATCTCTAAAAAACGTAGAATCGATATATAAACACGATTTTACTCCTGTTCGATCCATCTTCGAATTGCGATGGTACAAATTAGTTGTTACGGGTGTGGTGAAAATGTTGAATTGGGGACTTGTTTTTGGTGCGAAAATCACATACTAAAAAAACCATTGGGCGAATTGTTCACCCAATGGTCCGTAGAAATTCCCACCACAACGCTTTATTGGCCGTCGCCTAATACCCGCATCCGCGCATTCATCGGCGGAATTTCATCAGGGTCAATGAGCACGTCAATCAGGGTAGGACCATGATGAGCGCACATGGCGTCAAAATCGAGCTTGAGCAAGTCTTCCGGCGATTTCACATTATGCCCTGTTGCGCCCATCGAGCGAGCTAATGCCGCAAAATCAGTCGGGGGCATATCGCAACCGATTTGTTCTGCTTTAGCCAGCCTTTGTCCATGCTTTACCATACCTAATGCCTGATCATTCAAAACAACAAAAATGATGGTCATTTTTTCATGGACTGCGACGGAAATTTCTTGGCCGTTCATCAGCATACTGCCATCACCCGTGATACAAACCACGGGATCATCCGGATTGCCCGCAGCGGTTCCCACCGCGCCACCAATGGCCCAACCCATTGCCGCAAAGTTCATCGTCACCCGCATCCAACCGCCATTGGACTTACGCCGGCCATTGGTTCGCTTGCGATTACCGCCACCCAGGCGGCGCTCGCTAATACGACGGTCGGACGGATGTAAATAGTGGGTTGCCCATGCCACACTATTGCCGGTATCGACCAAAAAGCAAGTTGAAGGAGGAAACACAATACC
>JBKJLF010000824.1:0-3302 GCA_046597185.1 Burkholderiaceae bacterium
CCGCTTTTGCCTACAACAAAACGTATGACGCAACAGGTAATGACAGCGCCAAGAAAACTTTGATCGGCGCAAACTATAATTTCGGCCCGGTCAAAGGGCATGCCACCTATCAAAACAACAAAGGTGCAGGCACAACCGATATCCGTGTCTGGCTCTTGGGTGCAACCATTCCTGTCGGCAAACAAATGGCTGTGCTGATCGATTACACCCGCGTAACAGACCGCTTTCGCGGCAATGCCGATGCCGATCAGGTCGCCCTAGGTTTGACCTATGATTTATCCAAGCGTACCAATCTGTACACATCGTATTCCCGTACCAGCAATGATGGCGCTGCCAAGTACAATGTGGCGGTGAATGGTGCGACCGACAAATTCTTCAACGTCGGTGTGCGTCACAAGTTCTAAATCATCGCTTTAAGTCCAACCTGAATAATGGGCGGATACCGCTGAAATACGTCCCTTTGAAGCACAGCAGTTTCGAAAACGCCCATTTGCCGCCGTGGGTGGCTGCAAAGCGCTGCCAAAGTTTCAGGGGGTTGACTGGGTTGCTCATTTTTTTCATTAGAAATGGTAAGCCCTATTCAATAAACCGCAACAAGCCCTTCAACGCATGCACCACCGTTTGCTCCCGCACCGACTGCCGATCCCCCGCAAACACCAGCCGCTCAGTATGCACAGAATGCGCATTAGCCCAACCAAAGCACACGGTGCCAACCGGTTTGCCCGGCACCGCACCACCCGGCCCGGCAATGCCAGTGGTCGAGAGTGCGACATCGGCATTGCTGTTGGCCAGCGCACCCTTGGCCATTTCCCCGGCAATTTCTTCACTGACATTGCCATGTTGCGCAATCAAGGCAGCCGACACATCCAGCAAATCTATTTTGGAGGCGCTGGAATAGACCACAAAACCGCAATCAAACCACCCGGTTGATCCGGCAATTTCCGTAATCGCTTGCGCCGTGCCGCCACCGGTACACGATTCCGCCGTCACCAACATCAGGTTTTTGGCTTTCAATGCCTGCCCGACACGTTCGGCTAATTGGTTCAAATCTTCCATGCTTGTCTCCTGTTAGTTCCTGTTAGTTCCTGTCAGTTCCTGTTAATGCCTGTTTATGATAAAAAACTGTGGCACTGCTTCGTGGCCAGCTTAAGTATAGTCACACCACGCAACGTTGATCACGTAAGCCTTCGGCGCATCCGGCTATCCATTGTACGGTTAATTTCTCTTGCAGTGAATTTTGCCGCAAACGTGCATTCAAACCGGCAAAATCGACACAATCAAGCGGCTGATCCTGATTAAAACACGAAAACACATACGTCACCTCCCCGGTTTCCGGGTTGCGCTGCGGCTGCAAACATTGGGCGCAGATTTCTTTCATCATGCATTGCATCGGCGAATTGATGGAACCGATGGCAAAGTGCCCGGCTTTCAAAAAAGGCTTAAGCTGATGATGGCGCGCCAAGCCTACCGCCGCCATCATGCGATCCGACCCAATGGCGATGATGCGATCCACCTGTTGCGTATCGATTTGCGGCGCACCCAATGCACCACTGGCATAGGCCACCATCGCCTGCACAATATTGCCGACAAAGGTTTTATCTTGCGCGCGACCAGGCGCAAAGCCGGGGGCTTCGTCGCAACACCAGACAATCACATCGGCAGCGGCTTCAATTTCCGCCACTTTATAGCGGTCAATCAATTTCTTATACCCGGCAAAATACAAGACGCGAGAACCCACGGCCCGAAACGCCGCACCAATCGAAAACAACACCGCATTGCCCAAACCACCGCCCACCAACATCACCGTTTCATTGACTACGATATGGGTAGGCGCACCGGTCGGCCCCATCAATACCACGGGTTCCCCCACGGCCAGCGCTGCCACCAAATCCGCCGAGCCACCCATTTCCAGCACAATACAAGCGACCAAACCTTGCGCCACGTCGACCCAGGCCCCGGTCAACGCCAAACCTTCCATCGCCATGCGCGTATCGCGCACCACGGGTGCCAGGGCTTCATAATTTTGCAGGCGGAAAAACTGCCCCGGTTGGAATTGGCTGGCCGCAAACGGCGCATGCAATACCACTTCCACAATGGTGGGCGTCAAGCGATTCACCGCGTGTACGGTGGCACGCATGCCCGCGTTCAGGCGCGCGAAAAACACCTGGTCACCCTCACCACCCTCACTACTTGCCGGAGGCTGCTGCGCCAATACCCGCGATACAATCGGGTAACCCTGTTTGGCCGACCCCATGGCTTTGACCACATTGCCAAAATACGAGGGATGCAAATCACCAAAAAAAGAAATGAATTTACCATTCTCATCCCGGCTTAATAACACCGTGGCCTGCTCTGGTTTGGAGATTTCTTTTTCCGGCGTGACGCGCTGGCCGTTTTCATCGCAGGCAGCAAAATAGCGCCCGTCCAGTTGAAAACGGCTACCTGCTTCACGTCCCGCTTCACAGCCCACCTCGCGTGCCAACACGGTATTGGGTTGGGTGCCAGCAGCAATAAAAATCGAACGGGCCGGCAAGACCACTTCGCTGCCTGCCGTCCATTTACCCGCTTCGTCACGCACCTGAGTTTGCAAGCGCATGGCGCAGACGGCACCCGCGGCGTCCACCTCCACCGCCATGGGGCTGAGGCATTCAGCGTAGACGATGCCCTCTTCCAGCGCTTTTTCGACTTCTTCATGGTTGAGCGTGTAAGCCGGGCTGTCGATCATGCGCTTGCGGTAAGCCAGCGTCACGCCGCCCCATTGTTGCAGCAATTCCAGCACTTTGGCGTCATCACCTGCCGCACTGGCGACATTCGATTCACCTTCGCTGGCCGCCCGTGCGCGTTCAGCACGGATGGCGCGCGCGTGGGACAAAAATTCAGCGGCAATGCCTGCTTCTTCTTCATTCCAACTGGCGCGCACGGTGGCTTCGCCGCGCTCGGCACACAGGGTTTCAAAACGCTGCAAGAATTTTTCCACCTGAACCGGATAATACGCCAGCGATTCGGTCGCGGTATCAATCCCGGTCAAGCCGCCGCCAATCACCAACACCGGCAAGCGCAATTGCATATTCGCCAGCGAATTCGATTTGGCCGCGCCGGTCAATTGCAAGGCCATCAAAAAGTCGGACGCCGTGCGCACGCCGCGCGCCAGACCATTGGGAATATCCAGCACCGTGGGCCGCCCTGCCCCCATCGCCAGCGCGATATGGTCAAAGCCCAGCCGCCAGGCGTCTTGCTGGGTCAGGGTGCTACCAAAGCGCACCCCGCCAAACATCGAAAATTCGACACGCCGCTCCACCAAG